>NZ_JBHVCP010000025.1:0-104682 GCF_042803315.1 Streptomyces sp. NPDC057424 | reverse complement strand
AACGTGAGGGCCGCACCCTCACCCCACTGCTGACCCGGCTCAACACCGTCCGGCGGGAGAACCCGGCCCTCCAGCAGCTGCGCGACCTGCATTTCCACCACGCCGACCAGGAAGCGGTGATCGCCTACTCGAAGCGGAAGGGTTCGAACACGGTTCTGGTGGTCGCCAACCTCGACCCCCACCACACCCAGGAGGCCACGGTCTCGTTGGACATGCCGCAACTCGGCCTGGACTGGCACGAGTCGGTGCCGGTGCGCGACGAGCTCACCGGCGAGACCTACCACTGGGGCAGGGCCAACTATGTGCGCCTCGAACCGGGCCGCAGGCCCGCGCACGTCTTCTCGGTCCTGCGACCGTCCACCCCGGAGATCGGAGGGTCACCCACAACATGATCGTCAACGAACCCGTTCCGGACACCTTCGAGGACACTCCTGCCAGGGACCGTGACCCGGAGTGGTTCAAGCGCGCCGTCTTCTACGAGGTGCTCGTCCGCTCGTTCCAGGACAGCAACGGCGACGGCGTCGGCGACCTCAAGGGCCTGACCGCGAAGCTCGACTACCTCCAGTGGCTCGGCGTCGACTGTCTGTGGCTGCCGCCGTTCTTCAAGTCCCCGCTGCGCGACGGCGGCTACGACGTCTCCGACTACACGGCGGTGCTGCCGGAGTTCGGCGACCTGGCCGACTTCGTGGAGTTCGTCGACGCCGCCCACCAGCGCGGCATGCGCGTCATCATCGACTTCGTCATGAACCACACCAGCGACCAGCACCCGTGGTTCCAGGAGTCGCGCAAGGACCCCGACGGGCCCTACGGCGACTACTACGTGTGGGCCGACGACGACAAGCAGTTCCCGGAAGCCCGGATCATCTTCGTCGACACCGAGGCCTCCAACTGGACCTTCGACCCGGTCCGCAAGCAGTACTACTGGCACCGGTTCTTCTCCCACCAGCCGGACCTCAACTACGAGAACCCGGCCGTGCAGGAGGAGATGATCTCCGCCCTGAAGTTCTGGCTGGACCTGGGCATCGACGGGTTCCGGCTGGACGCGGTGCCCTACCTGTACCAGCAGGAGGGCACGAACTGCGAGAACCTGCCGGAGACGCACGACTTCCTGAAGCGGGTACGCAAGGAGATCGACGCGCAGTACCCCGACACGGTGCTGCTGGCGGAGGCCAACCAGTGGCCCGAGGACGTCGTCGACTACTTCGGCGACTACCCGAGCGGCGGCGACGAGTGCCACATGGCCTTCCACTTCCCGGTCATGCCGCGCATCTTCATGGCCGTACGCCGCGAATCCCGCTACCCGGTCTCCGAGATCCTGGCCAAGACCCCGGCCATCCCGTCGAACTGCCAGTGGGGCATCTTCCTGCGCAACCACGACGAGCTCACGCTCGAGATGGTCACCGACGAAGAGCGCGACTACATGTGGGCCGAGTACGCCAAGGACCCCCGCATGCGAGCCAACATCGGCATCCGCCGCCGGCTCGCTCCCCTGCTGGACAACGACCGCAACCAGATCGAGCTGTTCACGGCCCTGCTGCTCGCCCTGCCGGGCTCGCCGATCCTGTACTACGGCGACGAGATCGGCATGGGCGACAACATCTGGCTGGGCGACCGGGACGCGGTCCGCACGCCGATGCAGTGGACGCCCGACCGCAACGCGGGGTTCTCCTCGTGCGATCCGGGGCGGCTGTTCCTGCCCACGATCATGGACCCGGTCTACGGCTACCAGGTCACGAGTGTCGAGGCGTCCATGGCCTCGCCCTCGTCGCTGCTGCACTGGACCCGCCGCATGATCGAGATCCGCAAGCAGAACCCGGCCTTCGGGCTCGGCTCGTACACCGAGCTGCCGTCGACGAACCCGGCGGTGCTGGCGTTCCTGCGGGAGTACGAGGACGACCTGGTGCTGTGCGTGAACAACTTCTCCCGATTCGCACAGCCCACGGAGCTGGACCTGAGCGCCTTCGAGGGGCGGCACCCGGTGGAGCTGTTCGGCGGGGTCCGCTTCCCCGCCATCGGCGAGCTGCCGTACCTGCTGACCCTCGGGGGCCACGGGTTCTACTGGTTCAGGCTCCGCAGGGAGAGCATGTGAGGCCTGATAAGACCTGTTGAGGCCTGACCCGCGGGGCGGGCCGTAAACCCCGCGGCGGGGCGTTTCCTCCGCCCCGCCCGGGGCACGCATCAGTAACACCCGCCCACCCGCGTGAGCCGGAGGGGCGCCGCCCGGGCCGGCCACAGGCGCCGGAGGCGCACCAAGAATGGGTGAAAGGACGCGACGCCATGTCGGAAGCCGTCACACGCACCGTCACCACCCCGCCCGGCCTTCTTGCCTCCCTGGATCCGCTGTTGCGGGAATGGCTGCCGCGGCAGCGCTGGTTCGCGGGCAAGGGGCGGCCGGTCACCGGCTTCACGCTGGTCGAGGCCACCGAGCTGCTCCCGGCCACGTCCAAGCTGGGCCTGTACCACCTGCTCGTCCGCGCCCATCAGCCCGTCGTGCCGTCCCACGGGGCGCCCGGCCACCCCGGTGACTGCTACCAGCTGCTGATAGGCGTGCGCGAGGCGCTGCCGCCTCGGCTGGCGCCCGCGCTGATCGGACACGTGCCGACGGGGCCCCTGGCCGGTCGGACGGTCTACGACGCCCTGCACGACACCAGGCCCGCCGAGCTGCTCCTGGAGGCGCTGCGCACCCGCGCCCGTGTCGGACGGCTCCGCTTCGACCGGGACCCCGGCCAGGACATCCGCTCCGGGCTGGTGCCGCGCGTGGTGACCGCCGAGCAGTCCAACTCGTCGGTCGTCTACGGAGATACGTTCATCCTGAAGCTGCTGCGCCGGATCGTGCCCGGGGTCAACCCCGATCTGGAGCTGCCGCTCGCGCTGGCCCGCGAGGGCTGTCCCCGGGTGCCCGCGCCGACGGCCTGGATGGTCGCGGACATCCCCCCCACGGCGGATCCGGTCGTCTCGGCGGGCTCGGCGGACCTGGCAGGCCAGCCGTACGTCCTGGGGGTGCTGCAGCCGTTCCTGCAGGGCGCATCCGACGGCTGGGAGCTGGCGCTGCGCGAGCTGGCCAAGGGCGAGGACTTCGGCGCCGCGGCGCGGGCACTGGGGCGGGCCACCGCCGAGGTGCACACCGCGCTGGCCCGGGCGTTGCCGACCGTCACGCTCGGTCACATGCAGCTCCAGCTCATGGTCGACGGCATGATCGAGCGGCTGGACGCGGCCGTCCAGGCGGTGCCCGCGCTGCGGCCGTACGCCGGCGGGCTGCGGTCGGCGTTCACGGCGCTGAGCGATCTGGCCGCCGAGGGCCGCACCTGGACCGCTCAGCGGGTGCACGGCGATCTGCACCTGGGGCAGTGCCTGCGCTCGCCGTCCGGCGAGTGGTGGCTGATCGACTTCGAGGGCGAGCCGGCCCGGCCGCTGGCCGAGCGGCGCATGCCGCAGCCGACCGTGCGGGACGTCGCCGGCATGCTGCGGTCCTTCGACTACGCGGCACGCTCGGTCGACCCGCCCCAGCCGGACTGGGCCGAGACCTGCCGCTCCGCGTACTGCTCCGGCTACGCGGAGGCCTCCGGCCTCGATCCGCGCACCGACCCGGTGCTGCTGCGCGCCTACGAGACGGACAAGGCGATCTACGAGGTGGTGTACGAGGCCCGGCACCGCCCCGACTGGCTGCCGGTGCCCCTGGCCGCCATAGACCGGCTCGCCTCGACCGGCCACCTGACCTGACCGACCACCCCTCGCCCTGGAGGCTCCGCCCGTGACCCCCCGCCCTGAGTCCAGCGGTTCGCGTCCCAAGGGGACCGCCGGGGAGAAGATCCCCGAGCAGCCCACGGCCGCCCAGCAGAAGAGCGCCGCGAAGAAGACGGCGGTGCCCAAACAGGCAGCGGCGAAGAAGGCGGCCCCCGCGAAGGCGACCGCCAAGAAGGCCGCCGCCGGCAGGACCACGGTCGGTAAGACCGTGGCCAAGAAGACGGCGACGAAGGCTGCCGCCCAGCAGACGGCGGTCGGGCGGCCCGCGGCCGAGAAGGCGGCCGCGAAGAAGACGGCCGTGAAGAAGACGGCCGTGAAGAAGACGGCCGCCAGGAAGGCCACGACGGTCAAGGCGACGGCGGCCAAGTCCGCTGCCGCGAAGGGCGCGGCGGCCAAGACCGGTGCCACGAAGGCCGCGCCCGCGAAGAGCACCGCCGCCGAGGCCACCGCGAAGAAGAGCACGGCGAAGAAGACCGCGACCACCAAGAGCCCCGCCGAGAAGGCCACGGCAGCGAAGACCCCCGCTGCCAAGACCCCCGCCAAGAAGACCGCCGCCAAGAAGACCGCGGTCAAGACCCCTGCCGCGAAGGCCACGGCAGCGAAGACCCCCGCTGCCAAGACCCCCGCCAAGAAGACCGCGGTCAAGAAGACCGCGGTCAAGAAGGCCCCAGCACGCGAGGCCCCTGCCGGGAAGGCCGCCGCCGCCCAGGTCGTGCCGCCGGAGATGGAGGTCGCCGTCTCGCCCGCCGTCGGCGCGGTGGACCGGGAGCGGCTGCTCGGCGGCACGCACCACGCCCCGCACTCCGTACTCGGCGCGCACCCCGTGCCCGGCGGCGTCGCCTTCCGGGCGTTCCGGCCGTACGCCCGGTCGCTGACCGTCGTCGCCGGGGAGCTGCGAGCCGAACTGCACGACGACGGGGAGGGCTTCTTCTCCGGCCTGCTGCCGCTGCGGGACGTCCCGGAGTACCGGCTGATCGTGGAATACGAGGGGACGGTCCTGGAGACCGAGGACGCGTACCGCTTCCTGCCCACGCTGGGCGACCTCGACCTGCATCTGATCGGCGAGGGCCGGCACGAGGAGCTGTGGACGGCGCTGGGGGCCCACCCGATGACCCACGAGGGCGTGACCGGCACCCGGTTCGCGGTGTGGGCGCCGAACGCGCGTGGTGTGCGCGTGGCCGGCACCTTCAACTTCTGGGACGGCACCGGGCACGTCATGCGGTCGCTGGGCTCGTCCGGGGTGTGGGAGCTGTTCCTGCCCGGCATCGGCGAGGGCGAGCTGTACAAGTTCGAGATCACGCGGCCCGACGGTTCCAGGACGATGCGCGCCGATCCCCTGGCCCGCCGCACGGAGGTGCCGCCCGCGACGTCGTCGGTCATCACGTCCTCGCAGTACGAGTGGGGCGACGCCGAATGGCTGGCCCGGCGTGCCGAGGCCCCGGCACACGAGACGCCGTTCTCGGTGTACGAGATCCATCTGCCGTCCTGGCGCCCGGGGCTGACGTACCGTCAACTCGCCGAGCAGCTGCCCGGGTACGTGAAGAATTTGGGCTTCACGCACGTCGAGCTGATGCCGGTCGCGGAGCATCCGTTCGGCGGCTCCTGGGGCTACCAGGTCACCGGCTTCTACGCGCCCACGGCCCGGCTGGGCACACCGGACGACTTCCGGTTCCTGGTCGACAAGCTGCACCAGGCCGGTATCGGCGTCCTCATGGACTGGGTCCCGGCGCACTTCCCGCGCGACGACTGGGCGCTGGCCGAGTTCGACGGCAGGCCCCTGTACGAGCACGGGGATCCGCTGCGGGCCGCGCACCCCGACTGGGGCACGCTGGAGTTCGACTTCGGCCGCAACGAGGTGCGCAACTTCCTCGTCGCGAACGCCCTGTACTGGTGCGAGGAGTTCCACATCGACGGGCTGCGCGTGGACGCCGTCGCCTCCATGCTCTACCTCGACTACTCGCGCGAGCCGGGCCAGTGGACGCCCAACGAGCACGGCGGCCGGGAGAACCTGGACGCGGTGGCGTTCCTGCAGGAGATGAACGCGACGGTCTACCGCAGGGTGCCCGGCGTGGTGACGATCGCCGAGGAGTCCACCGCCTGGGACGGTGTCACCCGCGCCACCCACCACGAGGGCCCGAGCGGCTTCGGCGGGCTCGGTTTCGGGCTGAAGTGGAACATGGGCTGGATGCACGACACGTTGCAGTACATGAGCCACGAGCCGGTGCACCGCAAGTACCACCACCACGAGATGACGTTCTCGATGGTGTACGCCTACAGCGAGAACTACGTCCTGCCGATCTCCCACGACGAGGTCGTGCACGGCAAGGGCTCCCTGGTGTCGAAGATGCCGGGCGACTGGTGGCAGCAGCGCGCCGGGATCCGGTCCTACCTCGGCTTCATGTGGGCCCACCCGGGCAAGCAACTGCTTTTCATGGGACAGGAGTTCGCGCAGGGCGCCGAGTGGTCCGAGACCCACGGCCCCGACTGGTGGCTGCTGGACCCGGGCTACGGGGCGGAGCCCGACCACCGGGGCGTGCGCGACCTGGTCCGTGACCTGAACACCGTCTACCGCGCCACGCCTTCGCTGTGGCGTCTCGACACGGACCCGGCCGGTTTCGAGTGGATCGTCGGGGACGCCGCCGACGACAACGTCCTCGCGTTCCTGCGGCTGGACCGGGAGGGCGTCCCGGTGCTGGCGGTGTCCAACTTCGCACCGGTCACCCGCCAGGACTACCGCCTGGGTGTCCCCGAGGACGTCCCCGCCTGGCACGAGGCCGTCAACACCGACGCGGCCCGCTACGGCGGCAGCGACGTCACCAACCCCGACCCGGTCAAACCCGAACCCCAGCCCTGGCACGGCCGCCCGGCCAGCATCCGCCTGACCCTGCCGCCCCTGGCCACGGTGTGGCTGCGGCCGGCGTAGCGGGCCTGGGCCTGCTGTGACACGGCTGTGACCGGAGGAGTGGCCTCCGCCACAGCCCGTCCGGTCCGGGCCTGGTGGGGTGGCCGCATGGATGCCACCCCGCTCACCTCGCAGGTCCTGCCGTGCTGATGGGCTTCGGTGTCTCCGCGGCCTGTGCCGTCGGCGCGCTCGTCGCCGGGGCGGGTGCCGTCGCGATGGCGCTTCCCGGACGGCCCGAGCCGTGGCCGGCGCATCTGATGCGCCGTGCGGCGGCGACGGCCGCGTGGGCGGCCGCGGCCGTGTACTCCCTGGGGTTCTCCGCCGTGCTGATGTCGGAGCAGGCCTTCGGTGACGGCGCGAACTCGGTCCCGGCCCCGGCCTGTCGCGACGGCTTCGACCCGGCCACGATCGAGGGACTCAGCCACCACCGGTCCTCGTACCTGCCGCTGCGCTTCGACTGCGTCCGCGACGACGGTTCCGTCTACTCCAGCGATTCCGGCTACGGGTGGATGAACGGGGCGAGCGCCTCCCTCGCCCTGTCCGCCGCCCTGCTCGCCATCGGCGCGGGCTACGCGACCGAGCTGCGCGCCCGGAAGGCGGCCGTGACGTCATGACGCTGCTGCCCGTCTTCGCCGGGCTGGTGGTCGGCTGGGTCTCGCTGTGCGGGCTGCTGGCGCATCCGCTGCTGCCGCCGTGGGTCAAGACCTCGGTCTTCTGGGCGGCGCCGCTCACCGCGGCCACCTGGGTCTTCATCATGGCGGCGGACGACGCCGGCCTGTTCCCGGAGACCGCCCCCTGCCCCAGCGAGCCGTACCAGGAGGGCGTCACCGGGAGGGGACAGGTGTCGGGAGTGTCCACCCCGTTTCCCCCGCGGGCCTACTGCGAGTGGGAGGACGGCACCGTCTACGCGCTCACGCCCGGGGCCGAGTTCCTGTTCTGGGTCTTCTTCGCCATGACGGTCGTACCGCTCGCCACCGGACTGTGGCACGCCCTGCGGGATCCGGAGTCGCTCCTGCGGTAGGCGGCCCCGCGCCCGGGCGGGTGCGGGGCCGCTCCGCTACCCGAAGGCCTCCGCCAGGGCCTTCGGCAGCTCCCCGGTGTGCAGCACGCCGAGGCGCTGGGTGGCCCGGGTCAGGGCCACGTACAGGTCGCTGGTGCCGTACCGGCCGGGCTCGGCCACGAGGACGGAGTCGAACTCCAGGCCCTTGGCCTGGCGCGGGTCGAGCAGGACGACCGTCTGCGTGAGGTCGGGTTCGGCGCCCGCCGTGACGCCGTCCAGCCGGGCCGCGATGGAGCGGTGGAGGTCGCGCGGCGCGATCACCGCGAGCCTGCCTTCGGCCGGGGTGAGCTCCCCGACCGCCTTGGCGACGGCGCCGGGCAGGTCGTCGGTGGCGCGTGCCCAGGGCCGTACGCCCGTGGAGCGGACCGAGCTGGGCGGCTCGAACTCCGGGTGCTCGGCGCGGACCACGGCCGCCGCGACGTCCATGATCTCGGCCGGGGTGCGGTAGTTGACGCCCAGCCGGGTGTGCTCCCAGCGGTCCTCGACGTACGGGGAGAGGATGCCGGACCAGGAACCGACCCCGGCCGCCTCCGCGGTCTGCGCCGGGTCGCCGACCAGGGTCATCGACCGGGTCGGGCTGCGCCGCATCAGCAGCCGCCACGCCATCGGCGACAGCTCCTGCGCCTCGTCGACGATGATGTGGCCGAACGCCCAGGTGCGGTCGGCCGCCGCCCGCTCGGCGGCACTGCGGTGGTCGTCCTCCTCGTGCCGCTCGGCGAACCGCTCGGCGTCGATGATGTCGTGCGCGGACAGCACCTCGGAGCTCTCCGGGTCGTCCTCCTCCTTGTCCTCGAACTCGTAGGTCCGGGACGCGTACGACACGTCCAGCACGCCCTGCGCGTAGGCGATCTGCCGCTCCCGCTCGCGCTCGGCGCGCTCGCGGGCGAGCCGGTCGTCGTCGCCGAGGAGTTCGGCGGCCTCGTCGAGCAGCGGCACGTCCGCGACCGTCCAGCGCCGGGTCACCGGGCGGCGTACGGCGTCGGCGTCCTCGGCGGGCAGGAACTCCTCCGGCGCGGCGAGGAAGTCGGCCACGAGCCGCTGCGGGGTCAGCAGCGGCCACAACTGGTCGATGGCGGACCAGACTTCGGGGTTCTCGGCGAGGTCGTCGCGGATCTGGGTGACGTCACTGGGGTCGAGCAGGCTGGACCCGTCGAAGGGGTCAGTGCCGATCCGCTCGGCGTACAGGTCGGTGAGGGCGTTGAGGATGTGCCCCTCGAAGTGCTCGCGGGCCGTATTGTGCGGCAGTTTCGCGGCGCGGGTGCGTTCGCGGGCGACGTTGACCAGGCCGTCGTCGAGCATGAGGACCTCGCGGTCGTGCTCGATGGCGATCACCGGGTCGGGCAGCGCCTGCCGGCCGCGGACGGCCTCGGCGAGGGCGTCGGCCATGTCCGCGCGGCCCTTCACGGCGGCGGCCTCGGGCGTGTCGGTCGCGGTCGCCTTCACCCCGGGGAACAGCTCGCCGACGGTCGCGAGGAGCACACCGGTCTCGCCGAGGGAGGGCAGCACCTCTCCGATGTAGCCGAGGAACGCCGGGTTGGGCCCGACGATCAGCACGGCCCGCTTGGCGAGCAGCTCCCGGTGCTCGTAGAGCAGATAGGCGGCGCGGTGCAGGGCGACGGCCGTCTTGCCGGTGCCCGGGCCGCCCTCCACCACCATGACGCCGCGGTGCGGGGCGCGGATGATGCGGTCCTGGTCGGCCTGGATGGTCTGCACGATGTCGCCCATGCGGCCGGTGCGCGCGGAGTTGAGCGCGGCGAGCAGCACGGCGTCGCCCGTCGGGTCCTCGTGGCCGGTGCGGGTCTGGTCGCCGAGGTCGAGGATCTCGTCGTGCAGGTGGGTGACCCGGCGGCCGTCGGTGGCGATGTGCCGACGGCGCCTGAGGCCCATCGGGGTGTGGCCGGTGGCCAGGTAGAAGGGGCGGGCGACGTCGGCGCGCCAGTCGATCAGGACGGGGGTGCGCTCGGCGTCGTCGGTGCGCAGGCCGATGCGGCCGATGTGGTGGGTGACGCCCGAGGTGAGGTCGATCCGGCCGAAGCACAGGGAACCGTCCACCGCGTTCAGCGCGGCGAGCAGCCCGGAGCGCTCGGCCACGAGGATGTCCCGCTCGACTCTGGCCTGCATGGGGGTGTTGCCCTGCGCGAGCGCGTCCGTGACGGAGGTCTCGGCGTCGCCGCGCAGGGCGTCCACGCGCGCGTACAACCCGTCGATGAATTCCTGTTCCTGTCGCAATTCATCGTCCGGAAATTCGGTGTTTGACAATTCCGCTCCCGCCCGGATATACTGTGCTCACTGAACTTCACTGTGACTTCAATCGACTTGAAGTCACGAACAAACAAATATACGCAAGGAAATCCCCCGGGCGCAATTGCCCGGGGGATTTCCTGGTGTCGGGGGCAGTGTCACAGCACGTCGGCGAGCTCCTCCAGCAGCCGCCGCTTGGCCCGCGCGCCGACCATCGCCTTCACGGGCTCACCGCCGCGGAACACCATGAACGTCGGCATGGAGAGCACCTTGTAGGCGTTGGTCGTCTCCGGGTTGGAGTCGACGTCCAGCTGCACGACCTTCAGCCGGCCTCCCTCCTCGGAGGCGAGGGCTTTGAGCACCGGGCCCATCTGCCGGCACGGCGGGCACCAGTCGGCGGTGAACTCCACCAGCACCGGCAGCTCCGCGCCGATCACCTCCGCCTCGAAGTCCGCGTCCGTCACATCGGCCACACCGGTCACCATGGGTCCCCTCCCAGCTCGCATACGGGCTCCGGACCGCCCGGAGCCTCCGCCTCGGCGGCCAGCTCGGCGCGCGCCAGCTGCCGCGCGACCGTCTCCCGCACGGTGCTCAGCTGGCCGATGAGCGCGTCGAGTTCGTCCAGCTTCCGCCGGTAGACCGCGAGCGACGCCGGGCAGGAGTCGCCCTCGGGGTGCCCGGCTCGCAGACACTCCACGAACGGCCGCGTCTCCTCCAGGTCGAACCCGAAGTCCTGCAGCGTCCTGATCTGCCGCAGCAGCCGCAGATCGCTCTCGTCGTAGGTCCGGTATCCGTTCCCGGCACGCCGCGCGGGCAGCAGTCCCCGCGACTCGTAGTACCGCAGCGTCCGCGTCGTGGTCCCGGCCCGTGCGGCCAGCTCGCCGATTCGCATGCCGTCGAACGTAATCCTTGACCCCGGCGTCAAGGCAACAGCGGTTTCCGCTCCACCGGCGAGGTCAGCACGATCGAGGTCGTGGTGCGGCCCAGCGCGGAGACGTTCTCCAGGACCTCCTCCAGGTGGACGGTGTCCCGGACGGCGACCTTGAGGATCCAGCAGTCCTCCCCGACCACGTGGTGCACCTCGGTGATCTCGGGCCGCCCGATCAGCTCCAGGGTCCTCGGGTGCTTGAGGGTGTAGCCGCCGTGCGGGTCGACCCGGATGAACGCCTGGATGCCGTAGCCGAGCCGGGCCGGCACCACATGGGCGCCGTAGCCACTGATCACGCCCGCCGCCTCCAGCCGCCGCACCCGCTCGGTGACGGCCGCGGGGCTGAGCCGGACCCGGCGGCCCAGCTCGCTGAGCTTGATCCGGCCGTCGGTCTGGAGCAGTTCGAGGATCTGCCGGTCCAGCACGTCGAAGGCCACCGATGTTTCGTCGGCAGCGGTGCGCGGATGCCGTGGTTCTTTCGGCGCTGCGGCCTGAACTCCCATGGTTCCCCCTTCAGGACGTGGATGTACGCCGGGAGAATTATGGCCATGGAAAAGGCCCTGAACGTACTGGTCATCGGCGGTAGCCGTTACGTCGGAAAGCGTCTCATCGCACGGCTGCTCGCAGGAGGGCACCGCGTCACCGTGCTGAACCGGGGGTCCGCCCCGCCGCCCGCGGGTGTGGAGCACCTGCGCGCCGACCGGGACGACGAACGGTCGCTGACCGGCGCGCTCGGCTCACGCGTCTTCGACGTCGTCGTCGACCAGGTCTGCTACACCCCGCGCCAGGCCGCGGTCGCCCGCCGCGTCTTCGCCGGACGCACCCGGCGCTATGTGATGACCTCGACGGTCGAGGTGTACGAGTACGAGGACTCCCCCAGTCTCGTACGGGAGGAGGCCGTGGACCCGTCCACCGTCGCCGTCGGCCTCGGTCAGCCCTGGGACGACCCCGCGTTCCTGGAGGCCCATTACGGGGAGGGCAAGCGGCAGGCCGAGGCGGTCCTCGCGGCCGGCGGCGCGGCGTTCACGTACACAGCGGTGCGGGTGGCCCATGTGCTGGGCGGGGACGACGACTTCACGGGCAGACTGGCCCACTACGCCGGGCGGATGCGCACCGGCGAGCCGATCGCCGTACCGGTGGTGAACCGGCCGGCCACCTATGTGCACGTCGAGGAGATCGCCCGCTTCCTGGCCTGGGCGGCGGGTGAGGACTTCACCGGTCCGGTGAACGCCGCCTCCCACGGGACGCTGACCACCGAGGAGCTGTGCGAGGCCGTGGCGGTGCACGTCCCGGGCGGGCGGGCGGTGTTCCGGCCGGTGGAGGTCGGCGAGGTGTCGCCGTTCTCCTTCCGCCGCGCCTACGGCATGGACAACGCCCGGGCCGCCCGGCTCGGCTTCACCTTCACCGACGCCCGGCAGTGGCTGCCGCGGGCCGTCGCCGAGACACTCAGGAAGGTCGGCTGACATGCGCCACAGGACACTTGGCGGGCTGCGGGTGAGCGCGGTCGGGCTCGGTGCGATGCCGCTGTCCATCGAGGGCCGGCCGGACGAGGAGCGCGCCCTGGCCACCGTGCACGCCGCGCTCGACGCGGGCGTGACCCTGCTGGACACGGCCGACTCGTACCATCTGCCGGGCGCGGAGCCCGGCCACAACGAGCGTCTGGTGGCCCGCGCGCTGGCCGCCTACGGCGGTGACACCTCCGGCGTCCTGGTGGCGACGAAGGGCGGCCGCGGCCGCCCGCCCGGCGGCGACTGGACGGTGAACGGCTCCCTGCGCCACCTCAAGGCCGCCGCCGAGGCGTCGCGCAAGCGGCTGGGAGTGGCGGCGATCGGCCTCTACCAGCTGCACAAGCCCGACCCCGCGGTGCCCTTCGAGGAGTCGGTGGGCGCGCTGCGCGAGCTGCTCGACGCGGGCACGATCCGGCTGGCCGGCCTGTCCAACGTGGACGCGGACCAGATCCGCCGGGCGCGCGAGGTCCTGGGCGACCGGCTGGTGTCGGTGCAGAACCGGTACTCCCCCGCCGTGCGGGACAGCGAGCCGGAGCTGCGGCTGTGCGCGGAACTGGGCCTGGCGTTCCTGCCGTGGAGCCCGCTGGGCGGGCTGGCCCGCAGCTCCCTGGACGGGCCGTCGCGCACGGAGGGGAAGCAGCGCTTCGCCGCTTTCCACACGGTGGCGGCTGAGCACGGTGTAAGTCCCCAGCAGGTCGGCCTGGCCTGGCTGCTGGCCCGGTCCCCGGCGGTCCTCCCGATTCCGGGGGCGAGCCGGCCGCAGACGATCAGGGACTCGGCGGCAGCGGCGGACCTGCTGCTCACCGCGGAGGAAACGGCCCGGCTGGACGAGGCGGCCGGGCCGGACCGCGCTTGAGAGGCGAAGGTGGCGCCTGCCGCCCTCCGGCGATGGCGCCACTCTCGCGACAGGTCCCGGAGGTGTCCCCACGGTCCCGCGAGGCCCGGCACGCACGACGGACGAGGCGACTGTGCGGACACCCCCTAGCGGGCCCCGGCGGACTCCAGTTCCTTGCTCTCCTCGGCGGGCTCGTCCACCGTCTTCGGCCTGCCGGGCAGCAGCAGCGCCACCACCACCGTGCCGGCGCCCAGGATCACGGCGCCGATCAGGCTGGTGTGCGCGACCGCGTCGGAGAACGAGGACCCGACCGCGTCGGCCATCTGCCGGGCACCGCCGCCGAGTTGTTCGGCCTGCGCCCGAAGCCGCCCCGCCTGCTGGGGGTCGCTGGTGTGCGCGGCCTGCTCGGCGAGCCGGCGGGCCTGCTCTCCGATGCCCTGGGCGACGGCGTACCCGGCACCGACGGAGTCCTGAGCCGTGGACAGGGAGTCTGCGGGGAGTTTGCTGCCGGCCGTCGCGTCCGAGAGGTGACCGGAGTACGACGTCGCCAGCAGCGAGCCCAGGACGGCGATGCCCAGCGAGCCGCCGAGCTCCAGCGATGTGTCGTTCACCGCGCCGCCGACGCCCAGCTTCGACTCCGGGAACGCCCCCATGATCGCGTCCGTGCAGGGCGAGAGCGCGAGCCCGATCGAGAGGCCGAGGACGACCAGGGGCGCGACGAAGTCGCCGTACGCCGAACCGGAGTCGACCCGGGTGAGCAGCGCCAGGGCCGCTGTGCCGCCGACCATGCCGGCCGTGACGGTCCACTTCATGCCGACCCGGGGCGTGAGGAATCCGGTGAGGGCCGCCCCCGCGAACACGGCGCCGGCCAGCGGCAGCATGCGCAGCCCGGTGTCCAGGGCGTCGTAGCCGAGGACGAACTGGAGGTGCTGCGTCAGGTAGTAGAAGGCGCCGAAGACCGCCAGGAAGAACAGGGCGACGGCGAGGTTGGAGCCGGCGAAGCCGCGGTTGGTGAAGCGGCGGACGTCGAGCAGCGGGCGCGGGTGGCGCAGCTCCCACAGGACGAAGGCGACGAGCCCGGCTCCGGCGGCGACCGCCGCCGTGACGGCCTTGACGCCCCAGCCGAAGTGCGGCCCCTCGATGATCATGTAGATCAGTGCGGCGATCCACACCACCGACAGCAGTCCGCCGCCGTAGTCGATGCGCCCGCGGTCCGCGGCCCTGGACGGCGGCACGAGGACGAGGGCGCCGACGAGGGCGAGGACCGCGACGGGGACGTTGATGAGGAACGTCGACGACCATCCGTGGTCCGCCAGCAGCACCCCTGCGACCAGCGGTCCGGCCGCGATGGCGAGCCCGGCCGTGGCGGTCCACAGGGTGATGGCCTTGGCGCGTTCGGCGCGCGGGAAGGTCGCGGCGAGCAGGGACAGCGTGGCGGGCATGATCATCGCGGCACCGGCGCCCATCACGGCCCGTGCGGCGATGACCGTCGTGGGGCTGCCGGCGAGGTAACCGAAGACGGAGCCGCCCGCGAACACGACCAGCCCGAGGACGAGGGCGCCCCGACGGCTGTACTTGTCGCCTATGGCGCCGAGCAGCAGCATCAGCGCGGCGTAGGGGACGGTGTAGCCGTCGATCACCCACTGCAGGTCGGCGCTGCTCAGGCCGAGGTCCTCGGTCATGTCGGGCGCGGCGACGGTGAGGGCGGTGTTGGCCATCACGATGATCAGCAGGCTGAGGCAGAGCACGAGGAGTGCCCACCAGCGGCGTGCGTAGGGGCGGTCCGTCCTCTCGGCCGGTTCGGTCACGACGAGTCGCATGGCGGGGGGTGCCTTCCTCGCTGATTTGCACATGGGTGTGCATTTACACAACGCTGTGCAATCTACGCTGTTGCACAGCGCTGTGCAACTCAAAGGAGAAGGGGCACAATGACGTCCATGACCACGGGTACCAGCCGCGCCGACGCCAACCGCCGCCGCATCCTCGACGTCGCCCTCGCCGAGCTGCTGCGTGACCCCGACGCGTCGATGGACCAGATCGCACGGGCCGCGGGCGTCGTACGGCGGACGGTGTACGGGCATTTCCCGAGCCGCGAGGCGCTGATCAGCACCCTCGTCGACGAGGCGGTGGAGGCCCTGTCGAGCGCGCACGCGGCGGGCCGTGCGGGCGTGCGGGACCCGGCGGAGGCTGTGGCGCGCTCGGTGCTGGCGGTGTGGGAACTCGCCGACCGCTACCGGCTGCTGATCGCGCTCGCCCAGCGCACGGTCACCATGCAGGGCATCAGGGAGCGGCTCACCCCCGTCCGGGAGGCCGCCACCGGGGTGCTCCGGCACGGCCTCGACCAGGGCGTCTTCAGCTCACCGCTGCCCGCACCGGCCCTGGCGTACGTGCAGGAGCAGATGCTGGTCGCCCTGATGGAGGCGGTGAACGACGGGCTCGTGGCAGCACAGGAGGCGGGCCGCTGCGCCGCGGTCACCATCCTGACCGCGGCGGGCGTGCCCGCCTCCGATGCCACCGAGCTGGTGGCGAAGCTGAACGATTGATCTTCTCTGCGTGGGGACCGGGCGGCTGAGCGACGGGGGGACACCCAGCCGCCCGGAGTCTCACGGGGGGCGGCGCGGCCGTCAGGCCTTCGCCAGCTCCTTCTCGCCGCCCTGCTCGGGCACCTCGACGTGGTCCTCGGCAGGGCCGTCGTGGCCGTCGTCGAGCAGCGTCTTCTCGTCGAAGGGCAGCCGGCCGGCGAGGACCTCGTTCACCCGCTCCTTGTCGATCTCCTTCGTCCAGGTGCCGATCAGCACGGTGGCCACGGCGTTGCCGGCGAAGTTCGTCAGGGCGCGGGCCTCGCTCATGAAGCGGTCGATGCCGACGATCAGGCCGATGCCGTCCACCATGGCCGGCTTGTGGGACTGCAGACCACCGGCCAGGGTCGCGAGGCCGGCACCGGTGACACCCGCGGCGCCCTTGGAGGCGACCAGCAGGAAGAGCAGCAGCGGGATCTGCTCGCCGATGGACATCGGGGTGCCCAGGGCGTCGGCGATGAACAGCGAGGCCATGGTCATGTAGATCATGGTGCCGTCGAGGTTGAAGGAGTAGCCGGTCGGGACGGTGATGCCGACCACCGGCTTGCTGACGCCCAGGTGCTCCATCTTCGCGATGAGCCGCGGCAGCGCGGACTCGGAGGAGGAGGTGGAGAGGATCAGCAGGAACTCACGGCCGAGGTACTTGAACAGCGCGAGGATGTTCAGGCCGGAGATGACGCGCAGCAGGGTGCCGAGCACGATGAAGATGAAGAGGACACAGGTCGCGTAGAAGCCGAGCATCAGCACGGCGAGGCTCTTGAGCGCGTCCACGCCGGCGGAGCCGGTGACGGCGGCGATGGCGCCGAAGGCACCGATCGGGGCGGCCCACATCACCATCGCGAGGATGCGGAAGACGAGCCGCTGGATGTGCTCGATACCGCGCAGGATCGGCTGGCCGGCCGAGCCCATGCCCTGCAGCGCGAAGCCGGCGAGCAGGGCGATCAGCAGGGTCTGCAGGACCGACTCGTTGGTGAAGGCCGAGACGATCGTGGTCGGGATGATGCCGAGCAGGAACTCCGTGGTGTCCTTGGCCTCGGCGTCGACCTGTGCGTGACCCGCGTCCTTGACCGCGTCGGTGACCGCGAGGCCGGTGCCCGGCTCCAGGATGTTGCCGACGACCAGGCCGATGCCCAGCGCCACCACCGACATCACCATGAAGTAGCCCAGGGCGATACCGCCGACGGCGCCGACCTTGGCGGCCTTCCGCACGGAGCCGATGCCCAGCACGATCGTGCAGAAGATGATCGGCGAGATCATCATCTTGATCAGGCTCACGAAGCCGCTTCCGATCGGCTTCAGACCGACCGCGAAGTCGGGTGCGGCCAGTCCCACCGCGATACCGGCGGCGACCGCGATGATCACCGCGATGTAGAGATAGTGCGTGCGGTCCCGCTTCGGTTTGCGTGCGGCAGGTGCCGTATCGGCTGCGCTGGTCACGGTGGCCCTCCTTGACGACGTCGTCGGCATCACCGGCGTGCGGCTCACGTCCGGGGGAAGGGAGCGGGGGGCTCCCGGAGATGCGTTATGGGGAATGCCGTGACTATGTCCTGCTCTGTGAGCGCGGTCACCCTTCCGTTCATTTAGTTCACAATCAGCCACGAGGCAGACTGACGACATGCGCTTCACCGTCCCCGGTCCCCGCAGTCTGGCGGGCCAGCTCTTCGCCATGCAGGCCGTTCTGATCGCGGTCGTCGTGGCCGGATACGCGCTGTTCACCTATGTCAGCGACCGCAGCCAGGCCGAGGAGGCCGCGGCGCGCCAGGCCAGGGCGGTGGCCCGGTCCGTCGCGGACTCCCCGTCCGTGCTGGCGGCGACCCGCACCGCCGACCCGTCGGCCGAGCTCCAGCCGTACGCGCTGAAGGTGATGCGGGACACCGAGGTCGACTTCATCACGATCATGGATCCGCGGGGCATCCGCTGGACGCACCCCGACCCGAAGCAGATCGGACAGACCTTCCGGGGCCACACCGCGAAGGCCCTGGAGGGCGAGACCTTCACCGAGACCTACACCGGCACGCTCGGCCCGTCGCGCCGCGCGGTCACCCCGATCCAGGACGGCCGGAAGGTGGTCGGCCTGGTCAGCGCGGGCATCCGGGTCGAGCAGATCACCCAGCGGGTGCAGGGCCAGCTGACGGCCCTGCTCGGCGTCGCGGCCGGCGCGCTGGTGCTGGGCGCGGTCGGCACGTACGTCATCAACGCCCGGCTGCGCCGCCACACCCACGGCATGAACGCGACCGAGCTCAGCCGGATGCACGACTACCATCAGGCCGCCCTGCACGCGGTGCGCGAAGGGCTGCTGATGCTGGACGGGCAGTACCGTGTGGCGCTGATCAACGACGGAGGCCGGGAGTTGCTCGGCGTGGCCGGGGACGTGGTGGGCAGGTCGGTGGCGGAGCTGGGGCTGCCGGCCCCGCTGACGGGTGCCCTGCTGGCGTCGGAGCCGCGGGTGGACGAAGTGCATCTGTCGGAGTCCCGGGTCCTGGTGATCAACACCTCGCCGGTGTCGGGCGGAGAGCGGCGCGGTACCGTCGCCACTCTGCGCGATGTCACCGAACTCCAGTCCCTGATGGGCGAGTTGGACTCCGAACGGGGCTTCACTCAGGCGCTGCGCTCCCAGGCACACGAGGCGGCGAACCGGCTGCACACGGTCGTCTCGCTGATCGAGCTGGGCCGGGCGGAGGAAGCGGTGGAGTTCGCGACGGCCGAGCTGGAGCTGGCTCAGGCCCTGACCGACCAGGTCGTGGCGGCGGTGAGCGAGCCCGTGCTGGCGGCACTGCTGCTGGGCAAGACGGCCCAGGCGAACGAGCGGGGCGTGGAGCTGATGGTGTCGGAGGACAGCAGCCTGGACGACGGCCTGCTGCCCGACACCCTGCCGGCGCGGGACCTGGTGACCATCCTCGGCAACCTGATCGACAACGCCGTGGACGCGGCACAGGGCAGCGTACGGGCCGGGGTGACGGTGGAGGCGTACACCCGGAACTGCGGCGACGCCCCGGAGCTGGTGCTGCGGGTCTCGGACACGGGCCCGGGCGTGGACCCCGAGCACGCCGAAGCGGTCTTCCAGCGCGGCTTCTCGACGAAGCCTGCGGGCCCGGGCGGCCGGGGCCTCGGGCTGGCGCTCGTACGGCAGGCGGCCCAGCGGCACGAGGGCTCCCTGACCATGGCGGAGGCCGACGGGGGCGGGGCGGAGTTCGAGGTACGGCTGCCGCTGCGGCAGCCGGAGACGGCGGCCGGGGGCGTACCCTCCGGGGCCCCGGCGGCCAGAGGCGCTGGAGGCGACGCATGACGAGCAGCGAGAAGGCCATCCGCGTCCTGGTCGTGGAGGACGACCCGGTCGCCGCCGACGCGCACGTCCTGTACGTCGGCCGGGTACCGGGGTTCGTGGCCGTGGGCAAGGCCCACTCGGGCGCGGAGGCCCGACGGGCCCTGGACCGCACCCCGGTCGACCTCCTCCTGCTCGACCTGCACCTGCCGGACGGGCACGGCCTGCAGCTGGCCCGCTCCCTGCGGACGGCCGGTCACCACGCGGACGTGATAGCGGTGACCTCGGCCCGCGACCTGGCCGTCGTTCGCGAGGGCGTCTCGCTCGGGGTCGTGCAGTACGTCCTGAAGCCGTTCACCTTCGCGACCCTGCGCGACCGTCTCGTGCGCTACGCCGAGTTCCACGCGGCGGTCGGCGAGGCGAGCGGCCAGGACGAGGTGGACCGGGCGCTCGCGGCCCTGCGCGCACCGGGCCCGGCCGCACTGCCCAAGGGCCTGAGCGCGCCGACGCTGGAGCGGGTGACGGTGGCCCTGCGCGACAGCGCGGAGGGCCTGACGGCCGCGGGAGTCGCGGAGAGCGTGGGCATCTCCCGCATCACGGCCCGCCGTTACCTGGAGCATCTGGTCGACGCGGGCCGCGCGGCGCGCCGCCCGCAGTACGGCACGGTGGGGCGACCGGAGTTGCAGTACCGCTGGGTCACGGGCCAGTGACGGCCCATCAGCCGCCGGTCGGGCCACCGCACACGCACCGACCCGAACCGACCACTCGACTCCTCACCGCCTGAGCTTGTCGACCGCACTGCGGATGACCATGGCGCCGCCGGGCGGTCCGTCACGGTCCTGGTCCGGCGGGCCGGGCCGCGGGCGGCAGCGCCGACCGGCCGCGCACCTGCCTCAGCCGGCCGCCCCGTCCGGCAGGACCCCCGCCCGGAACGGCTCGACCCCTCCAGCCGCCGCACCCGCGTCGGCTCGATCAGCAGCATCACCCGGCGCTCGCCCGGCAGCAGCCACGGGTACCGGTCCTCGCCGAGGTACTTCCGCGCCAGCCGGTCCATCGCCCGCTCCGCGTCCTCCCCCTCGACGAACCGCACGACCTTCCCGCGGATCTCGGCGCGGTCGTACGGGTTCGCGGGGTCGTGGTGCGACAGCGAAACGTACGGATTGCGCCGCAGATTCCCCTCCTTCACCCGCCCCACCGAGGTGTTGACCATGACGTACTCCCCTTCGATGTCCGCCCACATGGGCGACACCTGAGGTGCCCCGTCCGCCCCCACCGTCGCGAGATGCCAGAAGTCGGGCGCGAGAAGTCGCTCGCGAATATGCCCGTTGAGCTTGCCGTTCACGTGAGCCACTACCTCTCCGGGTCCGCGATCACCGGAGCCGGCGCCATCCTCGCCCCGCCCGCGCCCCAGACGACTGACGATCTTCAGCCCCGGTCGAACCCGCCGGTAGCCGTAGCTTCCTACAATCCGTGATCCTGGCCGAACAGACCGTAGTCAACCCATCGCGGCCGCCCTAGCTTGAGGGCCGTGCGCCGACCTTCAGCCCGACCGAGCCATCCCCCTCCCTCTCCCCCCGCGCAGCCCGCCCCCACGGCTCCGCCCTTCAACGCCCCCGCCGCCCGCCGGCTGCGCGCGGCCCTCGGCATGGCACCCGAGCACGTCGCCCACGGCATGCGCGTCTCGTACGGGCATCCCGACATCACGCCGGGCCACGTGATGGCGTGGGAGCGCGGGGCCGCCGCCCCGACCCATTCCGAACTCACCGCGCTCGCGGGCGTGCTGTGGTGCTCGCCCGCCGAACTCATCGGCAGACCGCGCACCCTGCGCGAACACCGCATCGCCCGTTGCCTCGCCCCGGAGGACGTGGCCCGGGCCGTAGGGCACGACGTGCACGCGTACCTGCGCATGGAGGAGACCGGCACCTGGCGCGGCACGGACCGCCAGTCCGCCGCCCTGGCCGACCTGCTCGGGCTCGGCCTGCCCGACGTCGTCACCGTCACCGGGCGCAACGCCAAGCTCGGCGACCTGCTGCGCAGCGCCGCCACCACCCGCTGGCAGGCCTACGTCCGCCCGGTGGCCAGACTCGTACCCCTGGACCGGCGGTTCCTGGAGAACGCCCTGCGGGGCCTGCACGAGGACTACCAGGGGCACATGGCCGCCACCCTGAGCTGGGGCGGCGGCAGCGGTGACGCGGGCGGCGCCGGCCAGGACTTCCTCGACCGGATCGTGGAGCACTTCTGGACGAAGCTCCAGGGCGGCACCGGCCCGGGGGCCGGATAGCAGACCGGCCCCCGAACTGCTAGAAGACCGACTCGGCCTCGTCCATCCGGTCCTTCGGCACCGTCTTCAGCTCGGTCACGGCCTCCGCGAGCGGGACCATCACGATGTCGGTCCCGCGCAGGGCGGTCATCCTGCCGAACAACCCCTGGTGCGCCGCCTCCACCGCGTGCCAGCCGAACCGCGTGGCGAGCACCCGGTCATAGGCGGTCGGTGAGCCGCCGCGCTGGACGTGGCCGAGGATGACCGGCTTGGCCTCCTTGCCGAGGCGCCGCTCCAACTCGTGGGCGAGGGCGGTGCCGATGCCCTGGAAGCGCTCGTGGCCGAACTTGTCTATGGCGCCCTTGCCGTAGTCCATGGAGCCGTCGGCGGGGTGGGCGCCCTCGGCGACGCAGACCACCGCGAACTTCTTGCCGCGGTCGAACCGCTCCTCGACCATCTTCGCGAGGTCGGCCGGGTCGAACGGCCGCTCCGGCAGGCAGATGCCGTGCGCACCGGCCGCCATGCCGGACTCCAGTGCGATCCAGCCGGCGTGCCGGCCCATGACCTCCACGACCATCACCCGCTGGTGGGACTCGGCGGTGGTCTTCAGCCGGTCCATCGCCTCGGTGGCGACACCCACGGCGGTGTCGAAGCCGAAGGTGCGGTCCGTGGAGGAGATGTCGTTGTCGATCGTCTTCGGGACGCCCACGACGGGCAGGCCCGCGTCGCTCAGCATGCGCGCGGCCGTCAGCGTGCCCTCGCCGCCGATCGGGATCAGCGCGTCGATACCGAACTCGTGGATCATGTCGGAGGCGTTCTCGCAGGCCTCGCGCAGCCGGTCGCGCTCCAGCCGGGACGACCCGAGGATGGTGCCGCCGCGGGCGAGGATGCCGCTGACCGCGTTCAGGTCGAGGGCGCGGTAGCGGCCGTCGAGCAGGCCCGCGTAACCGTCCTCGAAGCCGATGACCTCGTCGCCGTAGTTGTCGACCGCCCGGTGCACGACCGACCGGATCACGGCGTTCAGGCCGGGGCAGTCGCCGCCTGCGGTGAGAACTCCGATACGCATCGTGCTGTGTCTCCTGCTCGCTGTTGACACCGGTGAGCCACTGCCGATTGTTTCACGCTCCACAGCCGACTGTGGCACCCCACTCTGACGGGCGCCTTACCTAGCGGCAGAGGTATTGTCAAGAGGGTTCTGCTCACCTCGGTGGGCGATTTTTGTGCCCTGGCTTGTTCTGCCCCCTCACGGCAAGACGACGCAAGACGACACCGAGACGAAACGGAGAGCGCGCGTGACCCGCAGCGTGTACGTGACCGGCATCGACCGCGGCGACGGACGCCAAGTCGTCGAACTGGGGGTCATGGAGCTCCTCACCCGGCAGGTCGACCGGGTCGGTGTCTTCCGGCCCCTGGTCCACGACGGGCCCGACCGCCTCTTCGAGCTGCTGCGCGCCCGCTACCGGCTCACCCAGGACCCGGCGACGGTCTACGGCATGGACTACCACGAGGCGTCCGCCCTCCAGGCCGAGGCCGGCACCGACGAGCTGGTGTCCACCCTCGTCGACCGCTTCCACCTGGTCGCCCGGGACTACGACGTCGTCCTGGTCCTCGGCACCGACTACGCCGGCACCCAGCTCCCGGACGAGCTGTCGCTCAACGCCCGGCTGGCGAACGAGTTCGGCGCGTCGGTGATCCCGGTCGTCGGCGGCCGCAAGCAGAACGTCGAGTCCGTGCTCGCCGAGACGCGCAACGCCTACCGCGCCTACGCCACCCTGGGATGCGACGTCCTGGCCATGGTCGCCAACCGGGTGGCCCGCGAGGACCGCGACGAGATCGCCGGCCAGCTCGACTCCCGGCTGCCCGTGCCCTGTTACGTCCTGCCCGACGAGCCCGCGCTGTCCGCGCCGACCGTCTCGCAGATCGGCCACACCCTCGGCGCCAAGGTGGTGCTCGGCGACGACTCCGGGCTCGCCCGGGACGTGCTCGGCTTCGTCTTCGGCGGCGCGATGCTGCCGACCTTCCTGGGCGCCCTGACCCCGGGCTGCCTCGTCATCACCCCGGGCGACCGGGCCGACCTGGTCGTCGGCGCGCTCGCCGCGCACAGCGCCGGCACCCCGCCGATAGCGGGCGTGCTCCTCACCCTGGACGAGGTGCCCGGCACCGACATCCTCACGCTCGCCGACCGGCTCGCGCCCGGCACCCCGGTGCTGTCGGTGGCCGGCACCAGCTTCCCCACCGCCGAGCAGCTGTTCTCCCTGGAGGGCAAGCTCAACGCGGCCACGCCGCGCAAGGCGGAGCGGGCGCTCGGCCTGTTCGAGCGGTACGCCGACACCGGCGACCTGGCCCGCCGCGTCTCCGCGCCGAGCAGCGACCGCGTCACGCCGATGATGTTCGAGCACAAGCTGCTGGAGCAGGCCCGCTCCGACCTGCGCCGGGTCGTGCTGCCCGAGGGGACCGAGGAGCGCGTGCTGCACGCCGCCGAGGTGCTGCTGCGCCGGGGCGTGTGCGAGCTGACCCTGCTCGGCCCGGCCGACCAGATCCGCAAGAAGGCCGCCGACCTCGGCGTGGACCTCGGCGAGTCCCAGCTGATCGACCCGGCCACGTCCGACCTGCGGGACGCCTTCGCCGAGAAGTACGCCGCCCTGCGCGCCCATCGGGGCGTCACCGTCGAGCTGGCCTACGACGTCGTCTCCGACGTGAACTACTTCGGCACGCTGATGGTCCAGGAGGGCCTCGCCGACGGCATGGTGTCGGGCTCGGTGCACTCCACGGCCGCGACCATCCGCCCGGCCTTCGAGATCATCAAGACCAAGCCGGACGCCGACATCGTCTCGTCCGTGTTCTTCATGTGCCTGGCCGACAAGGTCCTCGTCTACGGCGACTGCGCGGTCAACCCGGACCCGAACGCCGTGCAGCTCGCCGACATCGCCATCCAGGCGGCGACCACGGCCGGGCAGTTCGGCGTGGAGCCGCGGATCGCGATGCTGTCGTACTCCACCGGCACCTCGGGCTCCGGCGCCGATGTCGACAAGGTGCGCGAGGCCACCGAGCTCGTGCGCTCGCGCCGGCCCGACCTGAAGATCGAGGGCCCGATCCAGTACGACGCCGCCGTGGAGCCGTCCGTCGCGGCGACCAAGCTGCCCGGCTCCGAGGTCGCCGGGCAGGCGAGCGTGCTGATCTTCCCCGACCTGAACACCGGCAACAACACCTACAAGGCCGTGCAGCGCTCGGCCGGCGCGATCGCCGTCGGCCCGGTGCTCCAGGGCTTGCGCAAGCCGGTCAACGACCTGTCCCGGGGCGCCCTCGTCCAGGACATCGTCAACACCGTCGCCATCACGGCGATCCAGGCCCAGACCCCCGCCCCGTCCCCGAGCGAGAAGGCGACCGCCCAGTGAGCCCCACCCGTGTCCTCGTCCTCAACTCCGGCTCCTCGTCGGTGAAGTACCAGCTGCTCGACATGCGCGACAGCAGCCGGCTGGCGGTGGGCCTGGTCGAGCGCATCGGTGAGCAGTCCTCCCGGCTGAAGCACACCCCGGCCGGCGGCGAGAGCCGGGAGCGCGGCGGGGCGATCGCCGACCACGACGCCGCCCTGAAGGCCGTCGCCGAGGAGCTCGCCAAGGACGGCCTCGGGCTGGACTCGCCCGAACTGGCCGCGATCGGGCACCGGGTGGTGCACGGGGGCAAGTCCTTCACCGAGCCGACCGTGATCGACGACGCCGTGCTCGCCGAGATCGAGCGGCTCATCCCGGTCGCCCCGCTGCACAACCCGGCCAACCTCACCGGGATCCGCACGGCCCGGGCGCTGCGGCCCGACCTGCCGCAGGTCGCCGTGTTCGACACCGCGTTCCACACGACCATGCCGGAGTCGGCCGCCCGCTACGCGATCGACGTGACGACGGCCGACGCGCACCGCATCCGGCGCTACGGCTTCCACGGCACCTCGCACGCCTACGTCTCCCGGGCCACCGCCGGGCTGCTCGGCAAGGACCCCGCCGAGACGAACGTGATCGTGCTGCACCTGGGCAACGGGGCGTCGGCCTCGGCCGTCAGGGGCGGGCGCTGCGTGGACACCTCCATGGGGCTGACGCCTTTGGAGGGGCTCGTGATGGGTACGCGCTCCGGAGACATGGACCCGGCCGTCATCTTCCATTTGATGCGTGTTGGTGGAATGTCCGCCGACGAGATCGACACTCTTCTCAACAAGAAGAGCGGTCTGATCGGTCTGTGCGGCGACAACGACATGAGGGAGATCCGCCGCCGTGTCGACGAGGGCGACGCGCAGGCGGAGCTGGCGTTCGACATCTACATTCACCGGCTGAAGAAGTACATCGGCGCCTATTACGCCGTGCTCGGGCGGGTGGACGCGGTCGCCTTCACCGCGGGTGTCGGCGAGAACGCGGCTCCGGTCCGGGAGGCCGCACTGGCGGGACTGGAGGAGCTGGGCCTGGCGGTGGACGGCGAGCGCAACGCCGTGCGCGGCGGCGAGGCGCGGCTGATCTCGCCCGAGGGTGCCCGGGTCGCGGTGGCGGTGGTGCCTACTGACGAGGAATTGGAGATCGCGACACAGACCTACGCGCTGGTAATTGGTTCGGGGAATCACACCTGAGCGGCATCCCGCCCTTTTGTATTTTCCGCCAGACGGAATATTCCGTTGCGAAACAAACCGATAGGATCGCCCCATGCGCCGTTCGAAAATCGTCTGTACTCTCGGCCCCGCGGTCGACTCCCACGATCAGCTTGTCGCGTTGATCGAAGCCGGCATGAACGTGGCCCGCTTCAACTTCAGCCACGGCACGCACGCCGAGCACCAGGGCCGGTACGACCGGGTCCGTGCCGCCGCCAAGGAGACCGGCCGGGCCATCGGTGTCCTCGCCGACCTCCAGGGCCCGAAGATCCGTCTGGAGACCTTCGCCGAGGGTCCCGTGGAGCTGGTGCGCGGTGACGAGTTCACCATCACCACCGAGGACGTCCCGGGCGACAAGACGATCTGCGGGACGACCTACAAGGGCCTGCCCGGAGACGTCTCCCACGGCGACCAGATCCTCATCAACGACGGCAACGTCGAGCTGAAGGTCACCGAGATCGAGGGCCACCGGGTGAAGACGATCGTCATCGAGGGCGGCGTCATCTCCGACCACAAGGGCATCAACCTGCCCGGCGCGGCCGTCAACGTGCCCGCGCTGAGCGAGAAGGACATCGAGGACCTCCGCTTCGCGCTGCGCATGGGCTGCGACCTGGTCGCGCTGTCCTTCGTCCGTGACGCCAAGGACGTCCAGGACGTGCACCGCGTCATGGACGAGGAGGGACGCCGCGTCCCGGTCATCGCCAAGGTGGAGAAGCCGCAGGCGGTGCAGAACATGGAGGACGTCGTGATGGCGTTCGACGGTGTGATGGTCGCCCGTGGCGACCTGGCCGTCGAGTACCCGCTCGAGAAGGTCCCGATGGTGCAGAAGCGCCTGATCGAGCTGTGCCGGCGCAACGCCAAGCCGGTGATCGTGGCGACCCAGATGATGGAGTCGATGATCACCAACTCCCGTCCGACCCGCGCCGAGGCCTCCGACGTGGCCAACGCGATCCTGGACGGTGCCGACGCGGTCATGCTGTCCGCCGAGTCGAGCGTGGGCGCGTACCCGGTCGAGACCGTGAAGACGATGTCGAAGATCGTCGCCGCGGCCGAGCAGGAGCTGATGTCCAAGGGCCTGCAGCCGCTGGTCCCGGGCAAGAAGCCGCGCACGCAGGGCGGTTCGGTGGCCCGGGCCGCGTGCGAGATCGCCGACTTCCTCGGCGGCCGGGGCCTGGTGGCCTTCACGCAGTCCGGCGACACCGCGCGCCGTCTCTCGCGCTACCGCGCGGTGCAGCCGATCATCGCCTTCACCACCGACGAGGGCACCCGCAACCAGATGGCGCTGAGCTGGGGCGTGGAGCCGCACGTGGTGCCGTTCGTCAACAGCACCGACGAGATGGTCGACCTGGTGGAGCAGGAGCTGGTCAAGCTCAACCGCTTCAACGAGGGCGACGTCGTGGTCATCACCGCCGGCTCGCCCCCCGGCGTGCCCGGCACCACCAACATGGTGCGGGTCCACCACCTGGGCGGCGCGACGAACTGACCCGGAGCGGCCCGTGAGGGCCGTGTACGACGCCGAGGGCGCCCCCTGGGATCCAGGGGGCGCCCTCGTGTGTGCGGCTCCCGAACAGGCTGTGAGGGGCGCTCAGTCGGAGATGAAGTTGTGCAGCCCGGGCACGTGCAGGGTCCCGCCGAACTGGCCGGCCTGAGTGACCTTCACGTTGGTGAAGTAGATCAGCGGGATGTTCAGCGGCGGCGGGTGCTCCGGGTCGAACGTGATCGGGATCAGACCGAGCAGGTTGCCGGAGATGCTCTCCGTGTACATCACCGTGTCGCCGTCACGGATCGTGGACGTCGAGCCCTTGGCGGCCTGCACGTGGTAGGTCTTACCGGACTGCTTGTCCTTGACCGTCTGGTGGAGGTCGCCGATGTCGGTGCCGCCGGAGATGACGTACTTCAGGACCTTCTTGACCGAGCCGTTGGCGGTGCGTACCTCGACGATCCCCTGGTAGTCGGCGCCCTTCAGCGTCAGCGAGCTGGCGTTGAGGTACCACGGGTCGTCGGGCAGCGGCACCTTGTTGTCCACGCCGCCCTCGGCGTCGGTGGCGGCCGGGCAGTCCTCGGGGTCCGTGGTGGCACTCGGGGACGGGCTGGGCGAGGCGGTGGCCTCGGCCGCCTTCTCCGCCGCCTCCTGGGCCGCCTTCTCGACCGCCTCGGCGGTGTCCTCGACGGCCTTGCCGGTGTCCTCGGCCGCTTCGGACGCCTTGCCGGCGGTGTCCTCGGCGGTGTCCTTCGCCGTGCCGGTGACCTTCTCGGTCGTGTCCTGCACGTCGCCGGAGGCGTCCTCGGCCGGCTTCTCGGTGCTCTCCGAGGCCGACGCGGACGGGGCGGGGCTCGGGCTCGCCCCGGCCTTGTCGCCGCCGTTGAAGATGCCGCCGATGGCGTCGCCGATGTCCTCCAGCAGGTTGCCGCCGCTCTCGGACGGTGAGGGGGACGCAGTGGCGTCCGCGTCGTCGCCACCCGTGGCGGGCGTGCTCGTGGACGGGGCCGGCTTCGGCTCGGCCTTGCCGTCGGAACCTGCATCCGACGAGGAGGAACCGCCGTTGCTCGCGTCCGCACCGCCCGAGGGGGACGGCTTCGGGGCGGTGTCGCCCTGGTCGTCCTTCTCGTCCGTCGCGCCGTCGCTCGCCGAGGGGGACGGCGTGGGCGAGGCGGATTCGTCGTCCTCGGAGTCCTTCCCGGAGTCCTCCAGGGCCGCCACGCAGTCCTTGTACTCGTCGGCCGTCAGGCTCTTCGACGTCGGCGTCGCCGGGTTGTCGCTGTCGGCGATGGCGAGCGTGGATGTGAAGCCCATGCCCATGAGCACCGCCGTCGGCATCGCCGCCATGGCTATCGCCTTGCCGGCCGGCCTGTTGAACCTGGTGAACAGCGGCTTCTTGGGTGCCGCGTGGCGCGGCCCGGTTCTCACACGGAACGCCTCCACATCAGGCCCGTGGGTCACCTCGTCAGCCGGCACTGTGCCTCCCGTTCGCCCCGTTGGCCGGGTTCGTTCCTGACAGATCGTTCGGCTCGTCCACCCCGTCCACGGGCTGGTGCACCGTGGTGTCGTGGCCGGTGGCGTCGGGGTGCTCGCCCGTGCCCGTTGCGGCGTGGCCGGCGAGCTGCCCCGCGGGCCGCGGGCCCGGCGCCCAGGCCACGGCCATCGCCCCGCCCACGAGGGCGAGGAAGAAGCCGACGAGGAAGCCGCCGAGGTTGGACACGGGGATGGACACCAGCGCCAGCAGGATCGCCGCGACTCCCGCGAAGACGCGGACGTGCTTCTGGAACCAGAGGCTGACGCCCAGTACGACGAGCAGCACGCCGATGATCAGGGACCCGGCACCGGCGGTGGTCGCCATCGCCAGCGTCAGGTGGCCGATCCGGAGGTTCGCGTACGGGAAGTAGGCGATGGGCAGCCCGCTGAGCAGGACGAACAGCCCGGCCCAGAACGGCCGCGTACCCCGCCAGGCGCGGAACTGCTGCCTGCGGAGAGTGAACTGGCCGTCAGCGGCAGGAGTCTCGGCGCTCATGGAAAAACAGCTCCCTGGTACGGCGTTGCTGTGGTGGTGATGTGGGCCGCGCGTGAAGGCGCGGCCGGAAGGTGGACGGGCGGGGGCGCCACCGGCTCCCCCGCCCGTCATCGAGTGCTTAGTAGCACTCCTTGACACCCGTCGACAGCGACATCTTCAGGCCGCTGAGCTTGAAGGTTCCGGCGGTGGTCGCCCACGCCGTCTGCTTCACGTCGGTCAGGACCGCACGGTCCGCGTGCTGGGCGAAGCCGTACGGGTTCGCCGTCTCGCCCTTCCTCATGGCCGGACCCTTGTTGGCGTCCTTGGCGGCCACACCGATGTCGATGTTCTCGAACGTCGCGTCGGCGCTGAGATCGGCGACATCGATGTAGAGGTTCTGCGCCTTGACCGGCTCCGCGCCCTGGCCGGCCCGCAGGATCAGGCTGACGTTCCCGAGCACCGGAATGTTCGGGGTGACGACGGACTGACACATGTCCTTGATCGTCGCCGACTTGAACGACGAGACCGCGACCGGGTGCACGGCCTTCTTGCCGTCGAGCGTGTACCCCTCGTCGAGGGCGCCGTACTGCGAGAAGCCCTCACCGACGAGCTGCTTGGTCGTGACCTTGAACGACTGGCCGGAGACACTGAACGACGCGGCGAGAGCACCCTGAGCGAGGGCGACACCTATCGCAGCCGTGGCGGCGACGCTGGGCACCATGACCACAGCGAACCGCTTCCATCTGGTCCCGCCACGCACCTGGGACTCCATATTTCCTCCTTCTCGGACGTACATCTCCTGTCCTGGCTCGCCCCGAGTCGTGGCTCAGCCGGGCAGGGATGGGAGAAGTGCTACGTCCTCGGGAAGGAGAGCGCCTGCACTCGGCGGCGCAACTGCGCCCGAATCACCGGCGATCACCCCCGAGCGACAACCACTGGTCGCGCCTGACACGCATCACGCACAACCCTGCTGGACAGGCTTCGCCGAGTGGGCGAAGACCCCCCTGTCCAAGAGCCGGCGCCACTGCCGCCGGCTCTGCTCGGTGGGGACCCAGGACGTCCCGCGACCCAACCGGCTGCCGGGGTACGGGATTGGACCGAGCGTGGCCGATCGTGGTGCATTCTCGCCGCCCGCACAAGGGGGTTCGTTACTCGCTAGTAACGGCCGGATAACCGAACAACGCCCCCGGGGTCTCGGTCGGCCACACAGGGTGCTGCCGGACGGCGGTACAAAGCTGTTGATCGATGGACAGAATCCGACAGATCAGCGCCCATGACTTACTCGCAGTAACAGCGGCCGCGATTACCAAGTTTTGGTAAAGCGCGGCCGCAGTGACCCTCTGTCGGCAGACTTTTCACGCGGGCACCACATGCCCGCGTGTTTAACGACTGGTCAGAACAGGGCGCGCGCCAGGGCCCTGCGCGCCGCGATCACGCGGGGATCGTCGGGCCCGACGACCTCGAACAGCTCCAGCAGCCGCATCCGGACGGTGTCCCGGTCGTCACCCACCGTGCGCTGCACGGTCTCGATGAGCCGGCCGAACGCGTCCTCGACATGGCCGCCCACCAGATCCAGGTCGGCGGCCGCGATCTGCGCCTGCACATCGGCCGGCTTGTCGGCCGCGTCCCGGCGCACCTGCTGCGGGTCGACGCCCTGCACCCGCTGGAGCAACTCGGCCTGCGCGAGGCCCAGTTTGGCCTCCTCGTTCCCCGGGTCCTCGTTCAGCACGTTCTTGTACGCCTGGACGGCACCGGAAAGGTCACCCGAGTCCAGCGCCTGTACGGCGGCCTCGAGGAGCCCGTCGTGCGGACCGGCCGGCCGCTCGGGAGCCGCCGGGGCGCCGCCCGGCTCGGCCTCGGGGTCGACGGCGAGACCGGTCAGGCCGAAGCGCTGCTCGCCGACCTGCACCAGCTGGTCCAGGGTCTGCCTGATCTGTGCCTCACCCGCCGCTCCCTGGAAGAGCGGCAGGGCCTGCCCCGCGACGACCGCGAACACCGCGGGGATTCCCTGGACGCCGAACTGCTGCATCAGCATCTGGTTGGCGTCGACGTCGATCTTGGCGAGCAGGAAGCGGCCGTTGTACTCGACGGCCAGTCGCTCCAGGACCGGGCTGAGCTGCTTGCAGGGCTCACACCACTCGGCCCAGAAGTCGATGACGACGGGCACCTCGGCGGAACGCTGCAGGACGTCCCGCTCGAACCCCGCCTCGTCGACGTCGATGACGAGATCGGCCGGGGAGATCGCCCCCGTCCCGCCTTCCCGGGCGGCTTGCGCGCGCGCCTGCTCCGCCTTCGCCTTGGCCTCCTGGGCCGCCTTCACCGCGGCGAGGTCGACGACTCCGCTCATGGACATGTTCCGTGGCTGCATGCGCCTATCCTCCCCCGTACTGCGCGCGCGTGTGAAAAACGGTGTGAAAGCCAGGCCGGTCCGGTGCCTTTCGGCGCCGGGTCCCCACCCCACGCCGTGTGTACCGAGGCCCGTGTTCGTCCCTCACGGGCTTTCGCTACGAGTCGTAGCGTAATGCCAGACCAGGGCGCCGTGACACCACCCGTCGGTGATCTCCCTCACGGCGCCCCACAGGAACCGCCGGTTTATCGTCAGGAGATGCAGAGCCGCAGCCCAGCCAGCCGCACCGGGCGCCCGCGCAGCGCCGCGGCGGACGCCGCGATCCTGGCCGCGACCCGTGCGGCTCTGGTGGAACTGGGCTGGTCCAAGCTCACCCTGGGAGACGTCGCGACGCGCGCCGGGGTTGCGAAAACCACGCTCTACCGTCGCTGGGCGGGCAAGAACGAACTGGTCGTCGACGCGGTCGCGGAACTCTTCGACGAGCTGGCCCTCCCCGACCGCGGCTCCCTGGCCGCCGACATCGAGGGGGTGGTCCTCCAGTTCGCCACGATCCTGGCTCTCCCGGAGGCCAAGAGCGGCCTGATGGCGGTGGTGGCCGAAGCCACCCGGGACGAGGCCCTGCGGGAACGCATCCGGGCCTCGGTCGTCGACCGCCAGAAGCGCCTGGTCCTGGAGGGCCGTGCGCGGGCCCAGGCCCGGGGCGAACTCCCTCCGGAACCGGACGCCGTCTCGTCCGCCCGCACGGTGGACCTGATCTTCGACATGGTGGCGGGAGCGGTGGTCCACCGCACCCTGGTGAGCGGGGAGCCGGTCGACGAGGAGTGGGTACGCAGGTTCACCCTGGTGCTGCTCCGGGGACTGGCGGGAGAGGCCGCGCACACGGCCGGCGGCTGAGCCGTGCCCCGGCCCACCCAGGGGCCCGCTCTGGAGGAACCGCCGCCGACGACGACGTACGCCCGCCCCTCACCGGCTTCGGTGAGGGGATGTCCATCGCCGGCAGGGACACGATCACCGGCCTCTGCGGCAGGGCGGCCTCAGAACCCGGCCGGCTCGGTGTACACCCCCCACTCGTCCCGCAGCACGCCGCAGACCTCCCCGAGCGTGGCCTCCGCCCGCACCGCGTCCAGCATCGGCTCGATCATGTTGGCGCCGCGGCGGGCGGCGTCCAGCATGGCGTCGAGCGCGGCGCGCACCGCGGCGTCGTCACGGGCCGCCTTGCGCCCGCCCAGCGCCCGGACCTGCTCGCGCTCCACCTCGTGGCTGACCCGCAGGATCTCCAGGTCCCCGGTCACCGACCCGTCGTGACAGTTCACTCCGACGACCCTCTTGTCGCCCTTCTCCAGCGCCTGCTGGTACCGGAACGCCGACTCGGCGATCTCGCCGGTGAACCAGCCGTCCTCGATCCCGCGCAGGATCCCGGAGGTGATCGGGCCGATGGGGTGCTGCCCGTCGGGGTGTGCCCGCAGGCCCCGCTCCTTGATCTGCTCGAAGATCTTCTCCGCGTCGGCCTCGATGCGGTCGGTCAGCTGCTCGACGTACCAGGATCCGCCCAGCGGGTCGGCCACGTTGGCGACGCCGGTCTCCTCCATCAGCACCTGCTGCGTGCGCAGCGCGATCTCCGCGGCCTGCTCGCTCGGCAGGGCGAGGGTCTCGTCGAGCGCGTTGGTGTGCAGCGAGTTCGTCCCGCCGAGTACGGCCGCCAGCGCCTCCACGGCGGTGCGTACGACGTTGTTGTACGGCTGCTGCGCGGTGAGGGAGACACCCGCGGTCTGCGTGTGGAAGCGGAGCCACTGGGCCTTCTCGGACGTGGCGCCGTAGACGTCACGCATCCAGCGGGCCCAGATCCGCCGGGCCGCGCGGAACTTGGCGATCTCCTCGAAGAAGTCGACGTGCGCGTCGAAGAAGAAGGACAGGCCGGGGGCGAAGACGTCCACGTCCAGCCCGCGGGACAGGCCCAGCTCGACGTAACCGAAGCCGTCCGCCAGCGTGTACGCCAGCTCCTGCGCGGCCGTCGACCCGGCCTCGCGGATGTGGTAGCCGGAGACGGACAGCGGCTTGTACGCGGGGATGCCGGCCGCGCAGTACTCCATGAGGTCGCCGATGAGCCGCAGATGCGGCTCGGGCTGGAAGAGCCACTCCTTCTGGGCGATGTACTCCTTGAAGATGTCCGTCTGGAGCGTGCCGTTGAGGACGGACGGGTCGACGCCCTGCCGTTCGGCGGCGACCAGGTACATGCAGAAGACGGGGACGGCCGGGCCACTGATGGTCATCGACGTCGTGACGTCACCCAGCGGGATGTCGTCGAACAGGACCTCCATGTCGGCCGCCGAGTCGATGGCGACGCCGCAGTGCCCGACCTCGCCGAGCGAACGCGGGTCGTCGGAGTCGCGGCCCATGAGCGTCGGCATGTCGAAGGCGACCGAGAGCCCGCCTCCGCCGTTGCGGAGGATCATCTTGTAGCGCTCGTTGGTCTGCTCGGCGTTGCCGAAGCCGGCGAACTGCCGGATGGTCCAGGTGCGCCCCCGGTAGCCGGTCGCGTACAGGCCGCGGGTGAAGGGGTACTCCCCCGGCCAGCCGATCCGGTCGAACCCGTCGTAGGTGTCACCGGGCCGCGGCCCGTACACCGGCTCCACGGGGTCGCCGGAGAGCGTGGTGAAGTCGGCCTCGCGCTTGCGCGCGGCGTCGTACCGGGCCTGCCAGCGGCGGCGGCCCTCCTCGATGGCGTCAGCGTCCATACCCTCGAATTTACTTGGACGTCCTAGTAAATGTCGATGGCTGACGGGAGTGACCTGGCGAACGGGTGAGAACGACCGCCGCACGCGCGCGTACGGCGGTCCTGCGCCTGCGCGCGGCTACGCCTCGGCGGGCGCGGGCGCGTCCTCGGCGATCCGGCCCTCCAGCTCGCGGCTGATCCTGCGCTCCACGAAGAACGCGGCCGTCGGAACGGTTCCGGCGAGCAGCACCCAGAGCTGCCTGGCCACCGGCCACTTCGCCTTGGAGCCCAGGTCGAAGGCGAAGATCAGGTACACGACGTACAGCCAGCCGTGCGCGATGCTGACGACGCGCGTGAAGTCGGCCGCGCCGTTCAGGTCGAGCACATACTTGCCGATCATGCCGAAGGTCAGCAGGACCAGCAGCACGCCGGTGACGTAGGCCATCACGCGATAGCGGGTCAGCACGCTCTTTTTCATGCAGTCGAGCGTAACGACCTGTTCCGGCAGATCTTGCCCCGGGTCACTCCTCCTCGAAGTCGCCCGCCGAGACGCGCAGCGGCCGTAGCATCGCGAAGATCTCCGCGCACTCCTCCGCGTCGTACACCCCGAGACCGAAGTCCATCGCCATCAGGTCGCGGGTGGCCGACTCGACGACCTCGCGGCCCTTGTCGGTGATGCTGGCGAGGGTGCCGCGGCCGTCGTTCGGGTTGGGCCGCTTGCCCACCAGACCCGACCTCACCAGCCGGTCCACGGTGTTCGTCACGGACGTGGGGTGCACCATGAGGCGCTCGCCGATCTTGGACATCGGCAGCTCGCCGGACTTGGAGAAGGTGAGCAGCACCAGCGCCTCGTAGCGCGCGAACGTCAGCCCGTACGGCCTGACCACCGCGTCGACCTCGGCGAGGAGGATCTGCTGGGCGCGCATGATCGAGGTGATCGCGGCCATGGACGGCACGTTTCCCCAGCGCTGCTTCCAGCGTTCGTCGGCGCGCGCGATCGGATCGAAGGAGAGACTGAGCGGCTTCGGCACGAACCCGACCTTACCGGCCGGTCACATGGTGGTCAGCCCCGTCTCGCCCTTCGGGCGGGCGGTATCGGTTCCGGACGAGGTCGCGGCGCGACCATGTCCTTTCCATGGCGTTTCATTCCAATGTGTAACGATTGGCGTCGCATTCGTCACTGCACGTCACCTTCCCCAGGGAGCGGCATGCCCCGGCTGATCCACGCCCTCGCGGCACTCGCGGTGCTCGGTCTCGCCGCGGGCTGCTCGTCCGGCACCGACACGGCGTCCGACGTCGACGCCAGGAAGGCCGGCTACGCGGCCGGCTCCTCTCCCTTCTGGGTCGACCCCGAGAGCCCCGCGGCCCGGCAGGCACAGCTCTGGGAGCGGCAGGGCCGCGGGCAGGACGCCGAGCTGATCCGGCGGATCGCCGACCAGCCGGCCGCGCTGTGGCCCGCGGGCGAGATCGACCCGGCGCCGATGGTGGGGGCGGCGGCCTCGGCGGCGCGCCGGGAGGGGAAGACCGCGGTCTTCGTCGCGTACAACATCCCGCACCGGGACTGCGGCCAGCACTCGGCGGGCGGCGCGGCGGACGGCGACGCCTACCGGGAGTGGATCGGGAAGTTCGCCGATGCCCTCGGCGAGGCCGAGGCCCTGGTCGTCCTGGAGCCCGACGCGGTCGCGCACGTCGTGGACGGCTGCACCCCCGGCGAGTACCACGCCGAGCGGGAGCAGCTGCTCGGCGAGGCGATCGCCCGGCTCAAGCGGCAGCCGAACACCAAGGTGTACCTGGACGCGGGCAACGCGGACTGGATCCGGGAGTCGGCCAAGCTGGTGGAACCGCTGCGGCGGGCCGGGATCGAGCGGGCCGACGGTTTCGCGCTCAACGTCTCCAACTTCCAGACGAACGAGGTGACCACGAAGTACGGCGTGCGGCTCGCCGGGGCCCTCGGCGGCAAGCACTTCGTGGTCGACACCAGCCGCAACGGCAACGGGCCCCTGCCCGGGGTGTGGTGCAACCCGCCGGGCCGGGCGCTCGGCACCCCGCCGACGACCGGCACCGGCGAACCCGTCGTGGACGCCTACCTGTGGATCAAGCGGCCCGGCGAGTCGGACGGCACCTGCGAGGGCGGCCCGGCCGCCGGGCGCTGGTGGCCGGAGTACGCCCTGGAGCTGGCCCGCAACACCAAGGGCTGACCCCGGCCCCGCTCACTTCACGTGGACCCACTTGGCCCGTGAGGGCGTGCCCTCGGCGTCCGAGACGAAGAGCATGTACCAGCCGGGCGGCACCAGCGCCGGGTCGCGCGGCACGTCGAACGTGACCGCGTCGCCCTTCCTGGTGATGTCCAGAGCGATGGAGCGCTGCTCGACGTCCGTGGTGTGCGTGACCGCGCTGGGCCGCATCAGCCGGGCCTTGGCCACACGCTCCGGATGGTCCGTGCGGAACGTGATGCGGTGCTCGTCGTCCAGGGTCTGCGGTCCGTCCTTCAGCGCGGGGCGGTTCCGGGCGTTCTTGTGCAGCGAGGGCGGGGTGAAGACCTCCATGCGCTGCTCGAAGTGGCCCAGCTTGGTGTTCTGCTGGTCGTCGAAGAGCGGATCCGAGCCGAACGTGGCGACCCGGCCGTCGGGCAGCAGCAGCGCCTCGGAGTGGTAGTTGCGGCCCACCTGCGGCGAGGCGGCCTCCCGGAAGGCGTTGGTCTTCGGGTCGTAGAACTGCGCCTTGAAGATGTTGCTGGCGCTGCGGCCCCGGTAGTCCCTGGAGCCGTTGGACGTGAACACCGTGTCGTCCGGCATGATCACGCTGTTCAGGTAGCGCGTGCCCTGCGGCAGGTCGGGGCCGTCCTCGAAGGCCGGGTTGTCCTTCTTCAGGTCCACGACGGCGGTGCGCGAGGTGGACTTCTTCGACTCGCCGACCCCGCCTCCGCCGAGGATCATCACCTTCTGGTCCTGCGCCGGGGGCAGCAGCACCGAGGCCGAGGTCTCGGTCTGGTCGAGGTCCCTCAGGCCCGGCACCTTCTCGAACGTGTTCGTCTCCAGGTCCCACAGCCCCGGCTCGCGCCCCTGGTCCGCGGGCCCGTAGCCGGCGTTGGAGGCCGGGTAGAAGAGCTTGCCGCCCTTGGTGAGGAACAGCGCCGGGTACGTCGGGAAGTAGCGCTTGGGTCCCGGTGACCACTTCTTGGTCTCCGGGTCGTAGATCTCGTTGTCCCCCGGGTCGATCATGCCGACGTCGTCGAGGCCGGACACCGCGAGGACCCGGCCGTCTTCGAGGCCCACGAGCGTCGGGTACCAGCGGGCCTTCTGCATGGGGTCGACGGGGACGTACTTCTCGGCCTTCGGGTCGAACTCGTAGGCGGCGCGGATGCCCTGGAAGTCCTGTTTGTCGAGGGTGATCTTCTCCGACAGGCCGTACGTGTTCTCGGCGGCCTCGCCCTTCAGGCCGACGATCTCGTACTGCGCCCGCTTCTCGGTGGCCGACAGCGGGCCCTTGTCCACGGCCTCCACGAAGACGCGGGCCTCGCTGGCGGTGACCTTGGTCTTCCAGGGCTGCATCACACCCCGGCTGTTGTACGTGACCTTGAAGGTGCGCTTGGCCTTGGGGACGGTGACGTCGAACCTGGTGACGTACTCGACGCCCGCCGGGGAGCGGAAGCGGGTGCCCTTCTTCAGGTGCACGGCCTTGTCGGGGCTCTCGTTCTTCACGCGCATGCCGCCGCCGGCCCGGGTCACCTCGCCGTCGAGGAGTTCGTAGCGGGCGGTGCCGCCGGCCACCAGCAGGCGGCCGTCGGGGAGCTGGGCGTGGCCGGCGCAGAAGAAGTCCTCCGGGGTGGGGATCTTCTTGAAGGTGTTCTTCTCCGGGTCCCACAGGATGGTCTCGAACTCGCCCTTGTCGAACTTGCGCTGTTCGTTGCCCGACCCGGCGACGATCAGCACCTTGCCGGTGTGCAGCAGGGCCGCGTGGATGGCGTTGGTGCGGTACTCCTCGGGGATGCCGACCTGGCTCCAGGAGCCGTACTTCGCCTTGTACTCGGGCTGGGCGATCTTGTACTCGTGGTACTGCTCGGAGACGAAGTCCAGGGCGGCCGGGGCGTTGAGGCTTGCCAGGACCGCGATGCCGCCGATCCCCAGGAGAGTCTTCTTGGTCTTCTGCGAGGGCTGGTAGGCCATGGCCTAGTTGCCTCCTGTCGTGGTGCCGGGGACCGGGGCCGCCGCCGGGGACGCGGCGGCGAGCGCCGGGGCGGGTTCCTTGCCTTCGGGGACGTGCGCGGGCAGGGGCGCGGGCGCCTGGGCGGGCTGCGGCCGCTGCTCGCGCTGCTCCTTCAGGAGCGTGGCGGCCCACACCCCGACCGGAGCCAGGGAGATCGCCATGGCGAGGAGGGCCCAGGTGCGCATCGCCGCGTGGGTGTGGTCCAGGGCGGCCGAGGCGGCCATGGACGTGGCCAGCAGGGCCGCCCAGAAGAGGTGGATGCGGAAGGTGGCGGGCCGGTCGGGGCTGGCGTCGCCGCCCTTGGGCGTGACGACGAAGCGGCTGGGGCGGCGCAGCAGGGCCTCGGCGAGGGACTTGAGGTAGATCGGTGCGGACAGGGCCGACATCGCCATACCGGCCAGACCTCCCGAGCCCTCCGGTTCGTGCGGGGAGACGTTGTGCCGGCGGTTCCACAGGTACAGGCCGATCTGGAGCGCGGCGGCGTCGCTGTAGAGCATCATCCAGACCGACGCGGAGACCTGGGTGCCGGAGGCGCCGAACCAGAGGAAGAGGAAGCAGCTGAGGATGCCGAGCAGCCAGTTGACGGCCGTCATCGGGTAGTAGACGAGCATGAGGGTGTAGGACAGCAGGCGGCCCGGGGGCATGCTGAAGGGCGCCTTCCAGTACTGCCGCAGGAGCGTCTCGTAGGTGCCGCGCGACCAGCGCATCTGCTGGGTGAAGAAGTCGGTCCAGGAGGCGGGCCCCTCACCGACGGCGAGCACGTCCGGGGTGTAGACGGAGCACCAGTGGCGGCCCGTCGCCGGGTTGCGGTGCCGGTGGATCTCGAAGCCGGTGGCCATGTCCTCGGTGATGGAGTCGTACAGGCCGCCGATCTGTTTGACGACGGAGATCCGTACGACGTTGTTGGTGCCGACGAACATGGGGGCGCGGTAGCGGTTGCCGGCGCGCTGGATCAGGGCGTGGAAGAGGAACTGCTGGGACTCGGCGGCCTTGGTGACGGGGTTGTGGTAATTGCCGTACACCTGCGGTCCGACGACGAAGGCCACGTCCGGGTCGCGGAAGTAGCCCAGCATCCGCTCCAGGAAGTCGGGGTGCGGGACGTGGTCGGTGTCGACGGACGCGAAGAAGTCGTACGCGTCGCCGTGCATCGCGATCCAGGCGTTGTAGTTGCCGTGCTTGGTACGGGCCTTGTGGGCGCCCTTGGAGCGGTTCCACTCCGGGACGCCGAGCCGGCTGAAGTGCCGTACGCCGAGCTCCGCGCACAGGGCCTTGGCCCGGTTGTCGTCGCCCTCGTCGAGGAGCCAGACGTCCAGGGGGCCGGTGTGGTGGATGCGGGTGGCACCCTCCAGGGTCGCGCGGACCATGGAGAGGGGTTCCTTGCCGGGGACGTACGTGGTGAGGAAGGCGACGCGCGTGCCGGGTTCGGGGACGACGGGGACGGGGTCGCGGGCGACCATCGTGGCGTGCGCGACGGAGGCGACGTTGACGAGCATGAAGAGTTCGATGAGCCCGATGGAGATCAGCATGGTGGCGTCGAGGCCGACGAGCCAGCGTTCGGCGCCCTCGCGTTCCACCCAGTGGGTGGGCCAGACGAGGTAGACCAGCAGGGCACCGGTGAGCAGCGGGGCGAGGCTCATCAGGAGGACGGCTCGTATTCGGCGGGGCTCGCGGGAGAGGAGCGAGGCGTACTGGACCCGGTACGCCGCACCGGACGGCTTCGTGAGCGGTCCGGCGAGTCGGCTGTGGGAGTCGTAGTCGTAGCCCTCCGGCCGCACAGCGCCCTCCAGATGATCGACGTGATCGAAGCGCGACACCTCGATACCCACACGAAAGTGGACCTTCAGGGCGGTGTCGAACTGGGGGCGTCCAGGCGGGTGGGGACGTGGGGGCGCTGCGACGGGGCCTTCCGACGACGAGAACCCCGGCCTCACGGGCCGGGGTTCTCGTTTCACTGCCGCTCTCGGCGCCTACTCGGCGAGGTGCCGCTCCACGGTCTCCACCTTGGACGTGAGGCCGTCCGTCACTCCGGGGCGGATGTCCGCCTTGAGGACGAGGGAGACCCGGGGGGCCCGCCGCTCGACCGCGGCGACCGCGCGCCGGACGACGTCCATGACCTCGTCCCACTCTCCTTCGACGGATGTGAACATCGCGTCGGTGCTGTTCGGCAGCCCCGACTCCCGCACCACCCGCACGGCGTCGGCGACGTACTCCCCCACGTCCTCGCCGACCCCGAGCGGCGTGACGGAAAAGGCGACGATCACGCGCCCACCACGCCCTCCTGGCGCGCGCGGGACGCGATGACCGCGTTCTCGGCCTCACGCCGCAGCCTGCGCTCGGCGAAGAACCCGCCGGCGGGCAGCACCGAGAGGACGAAGTACAGCGCGGCGGTCTTCAGCGGCCACTTCGCCCGGTTCCAGGCGTCGGCCCAGAAGATCACGTACAGGACGAACAGCACCCCGTGCACCATGCCCATCACCGGCACGGCGTTGAAGTCCGTGGTCCGCTTCAGCACCGAGCAGACCAGCAGAAGCAGGAAGGAGATCGCCTCGGGTGCCGAGACCAGGCGGAGGCGGCGGATGGCGGTGGCGGTCTTGAGGTCCACGGGTCACCTTCGGTGGGAGTGAGGCGGCGGTCTGGTCGGTCAGAACGGCTTGCACGGGTCCGACAGTTTGTGAACGCGCGCACAAGCGTCGGGGCCCATTGTGGCAAACCGCCGGGGGCACTCCGGCCCGGGGTCCGCCTCACCGAAGCCCCCTAGGGGTGCGATCAGGGTCGTTCTCCACCCACAGGCCCTGTCCGCGGGGCCCGGCCTGCGGTTACCTTCCAGTCGTGGCGATGTTCCGACTTCAGAGCAGCAAGGTGCTCGCCGTCGACATGACCGGGGATGCCGTGAAGGCGAAGAACGGCTCGATGGTCGCGTACGACGGGGAGATGACCTTCAAGAAGCTCAGCGGCGGCGGCGAGGGCATCCGGGGCATGGTGACCCGGCGGCTGACCGGTGAGCAGATGACGTTGATGGAGGTGAAGGGCCGGGGGACCTGCTGGTTCGCCGACCGCGCCTCCGAGATCAACCTGGTCAGCGTCCAGGGCGACAGGCTGTACGTGGAGTCGAGCAATCTGCTCGCCACCGACGGCGGACTGCGCACGGGGACGGAGTTCACGGGCCTGCGCGGCGCCTCGCAGGGCAACGGCCTGTTCACGACGACCGTCGAGGGCCACGGCCAGGCGGCGATCATGTCGGACGGCCCGGCGGTGGTGCTGCGCGTCAGCCCGCAGTACCCGCTGACGGTCGACCCGGGTGCGTATGTGGCGCACCAGGGGAATCTGCGGCAGTCGTTCCAGTCCGGTGTGACGTTCCGCACGTTGCTCGGGGAGGGCGGCGGCGAGGCCTTCCAGATGCGGTTCGAGGGGGACGGGCTGGTGTACGTGCAGCCGAGCGAGCGGAACACGATCGCGGGAGACGTGTGACATGGCCTTCCGGGAGATCAACGGAAAGATGGTCGAGGCGACGGTCACGCCGGGGCAGCGGCTGTTCAGCCAGCGCGGCGCGATGCTCGCCTACCAGGGCGAGGTGTCGTTCACGCCCAACACGGCGGGCGGCCAGGGCGGGATCATGTCGATGATCGGCCGCCGGGTCGCCGACGAGGACACGCCCCTGATGACCGTCGAGGGCAGCGGCACGGTCCTCTTCGGGCACGGCGGGCACCACGTCCAGGTGATCCGGCTCACCGGCGACACGCTGTACGTGGAGGCGGACCGTCTCCTGGCCTTCGAGGGCTCGCTGCAGCAGGGCACGATGTTCCTGGGCTCGCAGGGCGGCGTCATGGGCATGGTGCGGGGCCAGGTCAGCGGCCAGGGGCTGTTCACGACGACGCTGAAGGGGCACGGGGCCGTCGCGGTGATGGCCCACGGCGGCGTCATCGAGATCCCGATCAGCCCGCAGCGGCCGGTCCATGTGGACCCGCAGGCCTACGTCGCCCACCACGGCGACGTCCGCAACAAGCTGTCCACGGCCCTGGGGTGGCGGGACATGGTGGGCCGCGGCTCGGGTGAGGCGTTCCAGCTGGAGCTCAGCGGCAGCGGTGCGGTGTACGTCCAGGCGTCTGAGGAGAAGCTGTGAGCACCTACGGAACCCCGGGCGCCGGCCCCGCGGTCTTCGACCCGGCCACGCTGCCGGCCGACGACAGCGTCAATCCCTACACCTTCTGCGTGGAGCTCAAGGGGAGCCAGTGGTTCCTGCAGAAGGGGAAGATGATCGCCTACTACGGCTCGATCGACTTCAACGGCGTCGGACACGGCCGGCTGGACCGCCTCGTCCGCACGTCGTTCCATTCGCCACTGCACGCGAGCGACTGGGTCGTGGGGGAGGGCTCGGGCAAGATGCTCCTCGCCGACCGGGCCTTCGACGTGAATTCGTACGACCTCGAAGACGGCAACCTGACCATTCGCTCGGGCAACTTGCTTGCTTTTCAGCCAAGTCTGTCGCTGAAGCAATCGATCGTGCCGGGTTTCCTGACCCTCATCGGAACCGGAAAGTTCGTGGCCGCGTCGAACGGTCCGGTGGTGTTCATGGAACCCCCGATCCGGGTCGACCCCCAGGCCCTGGTCGGCTGGGCCGACTGTCCCTCCCCCTGCCACCACTACGACCACGGATACATGACCGGCGTCATGGGCGGTCTACGTGCGCTGACGGGCCTGGGCGGTGCCTCCGGCGAGGAGCACCAGTTCGAGTTCGTCGGCGCCGGCACGGTGCTGCTCCAGTCGTCCGAGACACTGATGGCCGAGCAGGCAACGGGGTCCGTTCCGCACCAGGCCGGCGTGCCCGGCGGCGGGGCGCACAGCCCCCACGCGGGGCAGTCCGGCGTACCGCGTCTTCCCGGACAGCTGGGGGACCTCCAGCGTCGCTTCGGGCTGTGAGCGGTAGTCTGCGGAGTGTGACATCGAACGCCTGCGCACCACTGTTCGGCAGGCGGGCGCTGTCACACGAAACCCCTCACTAGTTCGCCTTTCAACCTTTTAGGTAGACTTCATTCATGGAGACCGAGACGGCCACCCGCTGGCTGACCAATGCGGAGCAGTGCGCCTGGCGCACCCACCTGGAGGTCAACAGGCTGTTGACGTACCAGCTCGAGAAGGACCTGCAGCCGTTCGGCCTGACAATGAACGACTACGAGATCCTGGTGAATCTCTCCGAGTCCGAGGACCAGAGGATGCGGATGAGCGACCTCGCCTCCGCCACCCTCCAGTCCAAGAGCCGCCTCTCGCACCAGATCACGCGCATGGAGAACGCGGACCTGGTCCGTCGGGAGAACTGCGAGTCGGACCGCCGGGGGCTCTACGCGGTCCTCACCGACCACGGCATGGCGACGATGCAGAAGGTCGCGCCCCACCATGTGGCGTCCGTGCGCAGGCACTTCATCGACCTGCTGTCCCCCGAGGCCCTGACGGAGCTCGACAAGGGCCTCAAGCCCATCGCCGAGCACCTGCGCGGACAGCGCGGGCGCCCGTAGTCGCGGCTCCGGCTAGGCGAGCGGCAGGCGGAGTTCGAACAGGGCTCCGCCTGCGGGCCCCCGCCCGGCCGTGAGCGTGCCGCCGTGCCGTACGGCGACGTCCCGGGCGATGGCGAGGCCCAGCCCGGCGCCGCCGTCGTCGCGGCTGCGGGCGGCGTCCAGCCGTACGAACCGTTCGAAGATCCGCTCCCGGTCGGCCTCCGGCACCCCGTCGCCGTCGTCCGCCACCCCGACCACGGCCCGGTCGCCCTCGCGCCGCACGCTCACGGTGACGGCCGAACGGGCGTGCCGCTGGGCGTTGTCGAGCAGATTGGCCAGCACCCGCCCCAGCTGCCCGCGCGATCCGGCCACCTCCACCGGCTCCGCGTCCACGGTGACCCCCGTCCGCCCCTCGGCCTCCTCCCGGGCGAGCCCGGCGAGGTCGACCTTCGCGCCGCCCGGCCTCTCCCCCGCGTCCAGCCGGGCGAGCAGCAGCAGATCGGCCGCCAGCCGCTGCAACCGGACCGTGTCCGCCACGGCCCCGTCCAGGTCCAGCAGCTCGGGGTGCGCGGCGGCCACCTCCAGTTGGGTCCGCAGCGAGGCGATGGGACTGCGCAGTTCGTGGGAGGCGTCGGCGACGAACCGCCGCTGCCGCTCCACGGACCTCTCCAGCGCCGCGAGCGTCTCGTTGGTGGTGCTGGCGAGCCGGGCGATCTCGTCGTGCGTGTCCGGCTCCGGAACACGCCGCGCCAGGTCCTCGGAGTGGGTGATCGCGGCCATCTCGCGCCGGATCCCCTCCACGGGCCTGAGGGCCCGCCGGGTGACCAGCCAGGTCACGCCCGCGACGACGGCGAGCAGCAGCGGGAACCCGATCAGCATCACCGTCAGCGCGGTCCGCACGGCCCCGTGCTCGGCGGCCAGCGGGGCACCGGCGTAGACGGTGAGGTGCCCCCGGTCGTCGGTCTCCACCTCGACGGCGGCGAACCGGTAGTCCTCCGCTTCCCCGTCGATCGTCGCCGACCCGTTGCTGAAGACGCTCTCCCCGGAGATCTCACCGGCTTCGAGGGTCTCGCCCGCGTCCTCGGAGTCGTCATCGTCGTCCCCGGAAGGCGTCACCGCGGGCTGCGGCCTCACCTGGTCGCTGTCCGTCCCGCTGATCCGCTCCAGATCCTCGCTGGCCGCGACCAGCCGGCTGTGCTCGTCCAGGACCTGCACCGGCCCGTCGTCGCCGTCGAGCCCGGACAGCTTGCCGTACGGCGTCCCGGCGGCGAGCTCGGAGGCCACCGCCCGAGCGGAGCGCTCCGCCTGTGTGCCGGCCTCGCCGATCAGGTTGGACCGCAGGGACAGCAGCACGGCGGCCCCGGCCGCGACGAGCGCCACCGCGACCACGAGGGTCGCTCCCAGCGTGGCCCGTGCCCGGACGGACCCGAACAGCCGCCTCACTGCGACGTCTCCAGCCGGTACCCGGCCCCGCGCACGGTCCGGATCAGTCCCGCCCGCAGCTTCCGCCGCAGGGTGCTGACGTACACCTCGACGATGTTCGGATCACCGTCGTACGCGAAGTCCCAGACGTGTTCCAGGATCTCGGACTTGGACACCACCTCGCCGGCCCGCAGCACGAGCTGCTCCAGCACGGAGAACTCCTTGGCGGTGAGGGCGATCTCGTCCTCACCGAGAAACACCCGCCGGGCCGCGGTGTCCACCTTCAGGTCCCCGTGCACATGCACGGGCGAGGCCCCCGCGCCCTGCCCGCGCCGCCGCAGCAGCGCCTTGATCCGGGCGACGAGCACGACGTACGAGAACGGCTTGGTCAGATAGTCGTCCGCGCCGGTGTCGAGCCCCTCGGCCTCGTCGTACTCGCCGTCCTTGGCGGTCAGCATCAGGATCGGCACCTCGTGCCCGGCGGCGCGCAGGGCGGCGCAGACCCGGTAGCCGTTGAGGCCGGGCAGCATGATGTCGAGGATGACCAGGTCGTACGTGCCCTCCGAGGCCTGGTACAGCCCCTCCTGTCCGTCGTGGACGACATCCACGGCGTACCCCTCGGCCGTCAGGCCCCTGGCGAGCGACAGGGCCAGCCGCTTCTCGTCCTCCACGATCAACAGGCGCATGCGTAAAGAGTGGCAAAGGCAAGCTGAAGATCCCTTCAGGGGGCTTCAGGTTCCTCTCAGCCTCCGTCGGCCAGAGTCGAAGACGTCGAAAACGAAACGACTCGGGAGGAATCCGCATGAAGCGCAACATCGTGATCGCCGCTGTGACCGCCGCCGCTCTGATCGGAGGCGGTACGGCCACGGCCCTCGCGACCACGGGAGACGACGAGGGCTCGGCGCGGCAGGCGGCCACCACTCAGATGTCGGACGACGACGCCCGGGACGACCGGGACGACGACACCGCGCGGGGCGCCTCAGCGGACGTCACGGCGTCCGAGGCCATCGCCTCCGCGCTGAGGCACACGTCGGGCACGGCGGTCTCGGCCGAGCTGGACGACGAGGACGACAGCGACAAGGTGGTCTGGAAGGTCGACGTCCTGGCGGGCGACAACACCTGGCACAGCGTGAGTGTCGACCCGTCCAACGGCAAGGTCCTGGGTGCGCAGACCGACGACGAGGACGACACGGCACAGGTGCGTGCCGCGCTGAAGGGGTCCTCCGTGACGGCCGGGGAGGCCGCGAAGGCCGCCGCCGGCAAGGGTGTGGTGACGTCCGTCGACCTGGACGAGGACGGCAAGGCCAAGTCCTGGGAGGCCGAGACCCGCACGTCCGGCTCGGCCGAGCAGGACTGGAAGGTCGACCTCGAGTCGGGCAAGGTTACGGCGGACCACTCGGACGACCGGGACGACCGGGACGACCGGGACGACCGGGACGACGACCAGGACTGACCGGGTACTGCCCCTTTTCCACCGCCCCGGCGTCACATCCGACGCCGGGGCGTCACGCAGCCGGCGGGACCACGACGCGCCCGCACCCGCGTACGGCGAGAGGAGACGTGCCGGGGGGTGTCCGCCCGCAGCGGCTGGCGCGTCGACGAACAGTCAGTCGGCGTCCGGCCCCATCGCGCCGTTCCGGGGACGGACGCCCCCCGGCGCCGCCCCGACCACACCCACCGCGCAGGCGCCACGCGCACCCCCACACAGCCGCGCAGGCCGCCGCAGGCACCCGGCAGGCCCCCGGAGGCCGCCGCAGGCCCCCGCACTCAGCCCTCCGTCAGCCCCGCCACCAGCTCGTCAGCCGCCCGGTACGGATCCAGCTCACCCGCGGCGATCCGCTCCGCCAGCGCACCCAGCCGCCGGTCTCCGTGCAGGTCGGCGATCCGCTCCCGCAGCGCCGTCACCGCGATGGCCTCGACCTCCCGAGAGGCCCGGGACAGGCGCCGCTCCGCGAGCACCCCCCGCTCCTCCATCCAGGCCCGGTGCTTCTCCAGGGCCTCGACGACCTCGTCGACGCCCTCACCCCGCGCGGCGACCGTCTTCACGATCGGCGGACGCCAGTCGCCCGGCCCGCGGGACTCCCCCAGCCCCAGCATGTGGTTCAGTTCGCGAGCCGTCGCATCCGCCCCGTCCCGGTCCGCCTTGTTCACGACGTACACGTCGCCGATCTCCAGGATCCCGGCCTTGGCCGCCTGGATCCCGTCGCCCATCCCCGGCGCGAGCAGCACCACGGACGTGTCCGCCTGCGAGGCGATCTCCACCTCGGACTGCCCCACACCCACCGTCTCGACCAGGATCACGTCGCAGCCGGCGGCATCCAGGACCCGGATCGCCTGCGGGGCCGCCCATGCCAGCCCGCCCAGATGCCCGCGCGTCGCCATCGAGCGGATGTACACGCCCGGGTCGGACGCGTGCTCCGACATCCGCACCCGGTCCCCGAGCAGCGCACCGCCCGAGAACGGGGACGACGGGTCGACGGCGAGCACGCCGACCCGCTTCCCCTGCTTGCGGTACGCGGAGACCAGCGCCGAGGTCGACGTCGACTTGCCGACCCCGGGCGACCCGGTCAGCCCCACCACGTACGCCCCGCCCGTCAGGGGCGCGAGCGCCGCCATGACCTCCCGCAGCTGCGGGGACGCCCCCTCCACCAGGGAGATCAGCCGGGCCACGGCCCGCGGCCGCCCCTCCCTGGCCTGGGCCACCAGCGTGGAGACGTCCTGCATCACAGCTCCGTTCAGATAAGGGACGTACCGAAACTCAGGCCTTGGGCACGCGCACGATCAGCGCGTCACCCTGCCCACCGCCACCGCACAGCGCGGCCGCGCCCACGCCGCCGCCACGCCGCTTCAGCTCCAGCGCGAGATGCAGCACCAGACGCGCACCGGACATCCCGATCGGGTGACCCAGGGCAATGGCGCCACCGTTGACATTCACCTTTTCGGTGGACACCCCGAGGTCCTTCATGGACTGCACGGCCACGGCCGCGAACGCCTCGTTGATCTCGATGAGGTCGAGGTCGGAGACCTCCAGGCCCTCCTTCTTCAGCGCGTGCAGGATCGCGTTGGACGGCTGCGACTGGAGCGAGTTGTCCGGCCCGGCCACGTTCCCGTGCGCCCCGATCTCGGCGATCCACTCCAGGCCGAGCTCCTGCGCCTTGGCCTTGCTCATCACGACGACGGCGGCGGCACCGTCGGAGATCTGCGAGGCGGAACCGGCCGTGATCGTGCCGTCCTTGGCGAACGCCGGACGCAGCTTGCCCAGGGACTCCGCGGTGGTGTCGCCGCGGATCCCCTCGTCCTTGCTGAACAGCACCGCGTCGCCCTTGCGCTGCGGGATCTCGACGGGCGTGATCTCCGCCTCGAACAGGCCGTTCTTCTGGGCCGCGGCGGCCCGCTGGTGCGACAGAGCGGCGATCTCGTCCTGCTCGGGCCGCGCGATGCCGAGGCGGGTGTTGTGCTTCTCCGTGGACTCGCCCATGGCGACGCCCTCGAAGGAGTCGGTCAGACCGTCGTAGGCCATGGCGTCGAGCATCTCGACCGCGCCGTACTTGAAGCCCTCGCGGGACTTCGGCAGCAGGTGCGGGGCGTTGGTCATGGACTCCTGACCACCGGCGACGACCACGTCGAACTCACCCGCGCGGATGAGCTGGTCGGCGAGCGCGATGGCGTCGAGGCCGGACAGACACACCTTGTTGACGGTCAGCGCCGGCACGCTCATCGGGATGCCGGCCTTGACCGCGGCCTGGCGGGCCGGGATCTGCCCCGCACCGGCCTGGAGCACCTGCCCCATGATCACGTACTGCACCTGGTCGCCGCCGATCCCCGCACGGTCGAGGGCGGCCTTGATCGCGAAGCCGCCGAGGTCGGCTCCGGAGAAGGACTTCAGTGAACCGAGCAACCGCCCCATGGGCGTACGCGCCCCCGAGACGATCACCGAGCTGGTCGTGGCAGAAGACATGAGCTGCGATCCCCTTACCGGCTGCACAGCCGAGGAGTGAACGAGGGTTTACTTCGAATGTACTGACCGGTACTCCACCCCGTCACCGGGCTGTCGGTGTGATCGCGCGCACGTTGCGTAACCACCTCGGGAGCGCTGCACTGAATCCATGCTGACGCGAATCGACCACATCGGAATCGCCTGTTTCGATCTCGACAAGACCGTCGAGTTCTACCGTGCCACCTATGGCTTCGAGGTGTTCCACTCCGAGGTCAACGAGGAGCAGGGCGTGCGCGAGGCCATGCTCAAGATCAACGAAACGTCCGACGGCGGCGCCACCTACCTGCAGCTTCTGGAGCCGACCCGCGAGGACTCCACCGTCGCGAAGTGGCTCGCGAAGAACGGGGAGGGCGTCCACCACATCGCTTTCGGTACGGCAGACGTCGACGGGGACGCCCAGGAGATCAAGGGCAAGGGCGTACGCGTGCTGTACGAAGAGCCGCGACGCGGTTCCATGGGGTCACGGATCACCTTCCTGCACCCCAAGGACTGTCATGGCGTACTGACAGAACTGGTCACTTCGGCGCCTGTTGAGTCACCTGAGCACTGACTCTCGTACATAGGGGCCGGTAGGGTTGGGGGCGGTCGCCGCTCAGTCCAGGGTGACCGCGGTCCCGCCGTGCGACGGCAGGACCACCGGGGTCCGGGTTTCGGGGGACGAGCGTCGGGGCAGCAGCCTCTGCTCCGCCGATGATCTGACACCATTCCCCGGGGGCCCCGTCCGGCGGATGGACGGAGCTCGTTTGGGCAGAGTTGCGACCAGGGGACGGATGGGACCGCGCAGTGCGGGGCTACGAGAGCCAGGAGCGAGAGCCGGCGGCTGACGTCGACCACCTCTCTCGGTTCGAAGCCGAGATGAAGCGGCTGAAGACCGAGCGGGAAAAGGCGATCCAGCACGCCGAGGACCTCGGCTACCAGGTCGAGGTGCTGCGCGCCAAGCTGCACGAGGCGCGGCGCACCATCATGTCCCGGCCCTCCTTCGAGGGGGGCGACATCGGCTGGCAGGCCGAGCAGTTGCTGCGCAACGCGCAGGTGCAGGCCGACCAGATCCGCGCGGACGCCGACCGCGAGCTGAGCGAGGCCCGGGCCCAGACCCAGCGGATCCTCCAGGAGCACGCCGAGCAGGCGGCCCGGCTCCAGGCTGAGCTGCACCAGGAGGCGGTGACCCGCCGCCAGCAGCTGGACCAGGAGCTGTCCGAGCGCCGCCAGACGGTCGAGTCGCACGTCAACGAGAACGTGGCATGGGCCGAGCAGCTGCGCGCCCGCACCGAGCAGCAGGCCCGCCGGCTGCTGGAGGAGTCCCGGGCGGAGGCCGAGCAGGCCCTGGCCACCGCCCGCGCGGAGGCCGAGCGGCTGGCGACCGAGGCCCGGCAGCGGCTGACGGGCGCGGCCGAGGAGGCCCGGGCCGAGGCCGAGCAGATCCTGCGCCGCGCCCGCACGGACGCCGAGCGGCTGCTCAACGCCGCCTCCACACAGGCCCAGGAGGCCACCGACCACGCCGAGCAGCTGCGCACGTCCAGCGCCACGGAGTCGGAGTCCGCGCGCCGCGAGGCCCAGGAGCTGAGCAAGGCCGCCGAGCAGCGGATGAACGAGGCCGAGGAGGCGCTGCGCAAGGCGCAGACCGAGTCGGAGAAGCTGGTCGCGGAGGCCAAGGAGGCCGCCGCCAAGGCCCTGGCGAGCGCGGAGTCCGCGAACGAGACGCGGACGCGCACCGCCAAGGAGCAGGTCGCCCGGCTGGTCGAGGAGGCCACGAAGGAGGCCGAGAACACCAAGTCCGAGGCGGAGCAGCTGGTCGCCGACGCCCGCGCCGAGGCAGAGAAGATCGTCGCGGAGGCCTCCGAGAAGGCCCGTACGCTCACCGCCGAGGAGACCGCGACCCAGCTGTCCAAGGCGGCCCGGACCGCCGAGGAGGTCCTCACCAAGGCGTCGGAGGACGCCAAGAAGACCACGAAGGCCGCGGCCGAGGAGGCCGAGCGGATCCGCTCGGAGGCCGAGGCCGAGGCGGACCGGCTGCGGGCCGAGGCGCACGACATCGCCGAGCAGCTCAAGGGCGCGGCGAAGGACGACACCAAGGAGTACCGCGCCAAGACGGTCGAGCTGCAGGAGGAGGCCCGCCGGCTGCGCGGAGAGGCCGAGCAGCTGCGGGCGGACGCGGTCGACGAGGGCGAGAAGATCCGCGCCGAGGCCCGCAAGGAGGCCGTGGCGCAGATCGAGGAGGCGGCGAAGTCCGCCGAGGAGCTGCTCGCCAAGGCCAAGGCGGACGCGGACGAGCTGCGTACGAAGGCCACGACGGACAGCGAGAAGGTCCGCACCGAGGCCATCGAGCGGGCCACGACCCTGCGCCGGCAGGCCGAGGAGACGCTCCAGCGCACCCGGCAGGAGGCCGAGCGGCACCGTGAGGAGGTCGTCGAGCAGGCCGAGGCGCTCAGGGAGGACGCCGAGCGCGCGGCGCGGGAGCTGCACGAGGAGACCGAGCGGGCCATGGAGGCCCGGCGCGGCGAGGCCGCCGAGGAGCTGACGCGGCTCCAGACGGAGGCGGAGGAGCGGCTGACGGCCGCCGAGCAGGCGCTGTCGGACGCCCGTGAGGAGGCCGCGCGGATCCGCCGCGAGGCCGCCGAGGAGAACGAGCGGCTGCGCGCCGAGGCCGCCGAGCGGATCCGTACGCTCCAGCAGCAGGCGGAGGCGGAGGCCGAGCGGCTGCGCGACGAGGCAGTGTCGGACGCGTCCGCGGCGCGTGCCGAGGGCGAGGCCGTCGCCGTACGGCTGCGCTCGGAGGCGGCGAACGAGGCCGAGCGGCTGAAGTCGGAGGCCCAGGAGAGCGCCGACCGGATGCGCGCGGAGGCGCAGTCCGCGGCCGAGCGGCTCGCCGCGGAGGCGTCCGAGACGCTGGCCGCCGCCCAGGAGGAGGCCAACCGGCGCCGCCGCGAGGCCGAGGAGCTCCTCGGCAGCGCCCGGCAGGAGGCCGACCAGGAGCGCGAGCGGGCCCGCGAGCAGAGCGAGGAGCTGCTGGCCTCGGCGCGCAAGCGCGTGGAGGATGCGCAGACCGAGGCCGTACGGCTGGTCGAGGAGGCCGACCGCCGTGCCACGGAGATGGTGTCGGCGGCCGAGCAGCACGCCCAACAGGTCCGGGACTCCGTCGCGGGGCTGCACGAGCAGGCGCAGGAGGAGATCACCGGTCTGCGCTCGGCCGCCGAGCACGCGGCGGACCGTACGCGCCGGGAGGCCCAGGAGGAGGCGGACCGGGTCCGCTCCGACGCCTACGCGGAGCGCGAGCGGGCGAGCGAGGACGCGGGCCGGCTGCGGCGCGAGGCGCACGAGGAGTCCGAGGCCGCCAAGGCGCTCGCCGAGCGGACGATGTCCGAGGCGATCTCGGAGGCGGAGCGGATCCGCACGGACGTCGCCGAGCACGCCCAGCGGGCGCGTACGGAGGCGGCGGACGCGATCGCCGAGGCCGAGCAGAGCGCCTCGCGCACCCGGGCGGACGCCCGCGAGGACGCCAACCGCATCCGTTCGGACGCGGCGACGCAGGCGGACACCCTCATCACCGAGGCCCGCAACGAGGCGGAGCGGCTCACGACGGAGACGGTCCAGGAGACCGACCGGCTGCGCATGGACACGGTCGCCGAGGCCGAGCGGGTCCGTACGGAAGCGGTCTCCGAGGCCGAGCGGGTCCGCTCCGAGGCGGCCACGGAGGCCGAGCGGGTGCGGGCGGAGTCGGTCGCCAAGGCCGAGCAGCTGGTCGGAGACGCCACCGGCGAGGCCGAGCGGCTGCGGGCCGAGGCCGCCGAGACGGTCGGTTCGGCGCAGCAGCAGGCGGAGCGGATCCGCAGCGAGGCCGAGCGCGTGAAGACCGATGCGGAGGCGGAGGCGGAGCGGCTCGTCAGCACCGCGCGCGAGGAGGCCGACCGCACGCTGGACGAGGCCCGCAAGGACGCCAACAAGCGGCGCTCCGAGGCGGCCGAGCAGGTCGACAAGCTCATCACGGAGACCACGGCGGAGGCGGACAAGCTGCTGACCGAGGCGCAGCAGCAGGCGCACAAGACCACCGCGGAGGCCGAGTCGCAGGCCGACACGATGGTGGGCGCGGCCCGCACGGAGGCCGACCGGCTGGTGTCCGAGGCGACGGTCGAGGGCAACTCTCTGGTGGAGAAGGCCCGTACGGACGCGGACGAGCTGCTGGTCGGCGCACGCCGGGACGCCACGCAGATAAGGGAGCGCGCCGAGGAGCTGCGCGACCGCATCACCTCCGAGATCGAGGAGCTGCACGAGCGGGCCCGCCGCGAGTCGGCCGAGACGATGAAGTCGGCGGGTGACCGCTGCGACGCGCTCGTCAAGGCCGCCGAGGAGCAGCTGGCGAAGGCGCAGGCGAAGGCCAAGGAGATCGTCTCGGAGGCCAACTCCGAGGCGGGCAAGGTCCGTATCGCCGCGGTGAAGAAGGCGGAGGGCCTGCTCAAGGAGGCCGAGCAGAAGAAGTCCACGCTGGTCCGGGAGGCCGAGGAGCTCAAGGCCGAGGCGATCCGCGAGGCCAAGCGCACGGTCGAGGAGGGCAAGCGCGAGCTGGAGGTGCTGGTCCGCCGCCGCGAGGACATCAACGCCGAGATCTCCCGTGTCCAGGACGTCCTGGAGGCGTTGGAGTCCTTCGAGGCCCCCTCCACGGGCAAGGACAACGGAGTCAAGGCGGGCGCGACGGTCGGCGCGCCCCGTTCGGGTGGCAAGTCCTCGGATAGCTAGCCAAACGGGGCGAATCCGTTGTGTGCTGGGGCCTTTGACCAAGTCTTTGGCAAGCGGTCCGGGGGTTAGCCACTCAAAAGGGGTCTCATTTTGCAGACCAAACGCGCATCCGCTCGATGACACACCGTTTCGGCCCCTAGGATTCCACCTATCACCTCACCGGTCTCATTCGACAGGAACCCCATGAGCGACACTTCCCCCTACGGCTTCGAGCTTGTGCGGCGTGGGTACGACCGCGCTCAGGTGGACGAACGTATCTCCAAGCTCGTCTCCGACCGTGACAGCGCTCTCGCCCGCATCACCGCTCTGGAAAAGCGCATCGAGGAGCTCCACCTCGAGACGCAGAACGCCCAGGCCCAGATCACCGACGCCGAGCCGTCGTACGCGGGTCTCGGCGCGCGCGTGGAGAAGATCCTCCGCCTCGCCGAGGAAGAGGCGAAGGACCTGCGCGAGGAGGCCCGGCGCGCGGCCGAGCAGCACCGTGAGCTCGCCGAGTCGGCGGCCCAGCAGGTGCGCAACGACGCCGAGTCGTACTCGGCGGAGCGCAAGGCGAAGGCCGAGGACGAGGGCCTGCGGATCGTCGAGAAGGCCAAGAGCGACGCCGCCCAGCTGCGTTCCGAGGCGCAGAAGGACGCGCAGTCCAAGCGCGAGGAGGCGGACGCCCTCTTCGAGGAGACCCGCGCCAAGGCCGCGCAGGCCGCCGCCGACTTCGAGACGAACCTCGCCAAGCGCCGCGAGCAGTCCGAGCGCGACCTGGCCTCCCGTCAGGCCAAGGCCGAGAAGCGCCTCGCCGAGATCGAGCACCGCGCCGAGCAGCTGCGTCTGGAGGCGGAGAAGCTGCGCACGGACGCCGAGCGCCGCGCCCGCCAGACGGTGGAGACGGCCCAGCGCCAGGCCGAGGACATCGTGGCCGACGCCAACGCCAAGGCCGACCGCATCCGTTCGGAATCCGAGCGCGAGCTGGCCGCCCTCACCAACCGCCGCGACAGCATCAACGCCCAGCTGACGAACGTCCGCGAGATGCTCGCGACGCTCACGGGCGCCGCGGTGGCCGCCGCCGGCACGCCGGCCGAGGACGAGTCGATCTCCCGTGGGGTCCCGGCGCAGCAGTCCCGGTAACAGCCCGGCATACGGAGTCTGAATCTCCTGCAAAGCCCTCTGCCGCTCGGGTGGCAGAGGGCTTTGTCACGTTCTAGCGTGGCGGCATGATTGAGCTGGAGGGGCTGACCAAGCGGTACGGCGAGAAGGTGGCGGTCAACAATCTGTCCTTCACCGTCAGACCGGGCATCGTCACCGGCTTCCTCGGGCCGAACGGCGCGGGCAAGTCCACGACCATGCGGATGATCCTCGGTCTCGACCATCCGACCGCCGGCGACGTCCGGATCGACGGCAAGCACTACCAGCAGCTCAAGGACCCGCTGACGTACATCGGCGCCCTGCTGGAGGCCAAGGCCTGGCACGGCGGGCGCACCGCCTACAACCACCTGCTGTGCCTCGCGCAGAGCAACGGCATTCCGCGCGGCCGCGTGCGGGACGTGCTGGAGACGGTCGGGCTGACGGCGGTGGCGAAGAAGAAGACCAAGGGCTTCTCGATGGGTATGGGGCAGCGGCTCGGCATCGCCGCCGCGCTGCTCGGCGATCCGCGGATCCTGATGTTCGACGAGCCGGTCAACGGCCTCGACCCCGAGGGCATCCACTGGATCCGCACCCTGATGAAGTCGCTCGCCGCGCAGGGCAGGACCGTGTTCGTCTCCTCCCACCTGATGAGCGAGATGGCCCTGACGGCCGAGCACCTCGTCGTCATCGGGCAGGGGCGGCTGCTCGCGGACACCTCCATGGCGGACTTCATCGACCGCAACTCCCGCTCGTACGTCCGGGTCCGCAGCCCGCAGCGGGAGCGGCTGCTCGACGTGCTGCACCAGGCCGGGATCGTGGCCGTGGAGAGCGGTGACGGGGTGCTGGAGGTGGACGGCGGCAAGGCCGAGCACATCGGTGAGCTGGCGGCTCAGCACCGGATCACGCTGCACGAGCTGAGCCCGCAACAGGCCTCGCTGGAGGAGGCGTTCATGCAGCTGACCGCGGAGTCGGTGGAGTACCACGCACACAACGGGACGAGCGCGCCGAGCCCCGAGCCACCGCGGCAGCAGTGGGGCGACGGCTGGAAGAGGGGCTGAGCATGGCGGTGACACAGGTCGTCCGGTCGGAGTGGACCAAGATCCGGTCCGTTGCGTCCACCGTGTGGACACTCTCGCTGGTGGTGGTCGTGACGATCGCCCTCGGCATGCTGATCTCGGCACTGTCGAAGAACGAGTTCGACTCGATGAACGCGCAGGCCCGTGCGGAGTTCGACCCGACGTTCATCAGCTTCGCGGGGATGAGTCTCGGTCAGCTCGCGATGATCGTGTTCGGTGTGCTGGTCGTGTCGAACGAGTACAGCACCGGCATGATCCGCACCTCGCTGGCCGCCGTGCCGCAGCGCGGCTCCTTCCTGTTCAGCAAGATCGCGGTCGCCGGTGGGCTCGCCCTGCTGGTCGGCCTCGTCACCAGCTTCGCGGCCTTCTTCCTGGGGCAGGCGATGCTGGGCCCGCACCGGGCGGAGATCGGCGACCCGGGGGTGCTGCGGGCCGTGCTCGGCGGCGGCCTCTACATGGCGCTGATCGCGATGTTCTCCATGGGCGTCGCCGCGATGCTGCGCTCACCGATGCTGTCCCTGGGCATCCTGATGCCGTTCTTCTTCCTGATCTCCAACATCCTGGGCAACGTCGACGCGACGAAGAAGGTCGGCCGGTTTCTGCCCGACCAGGCCGGCAGCAAGATCATGCAGGTCGTCACGCCGATCGACGACGACACTCCGTACGGGCCGTGGGGCGGCCTCGGGATCATGGGGCTGTGGGTCCTCGCGGCGCTCGTCGGCGGCTATGTACTGCTGAAGAAGCGCGATGCCTAGCGTGGCCTGACCTTTTACCTCCTCTTGGGTGGAACCGTCAGCGCCTCGATATCCTCCTAACCCTTACGGGGGCGTGTGCCCCGCTGTCCTGAACCTTGCGATGGGTGCGGAGCATGATCGAAGCAGTCGGCCTGACGAAGCGCTACGGCGACAAGACCGCTGTGTACAACCTTTCCTTCCAGGTGCGGCCCGGAGCCGTCACCGGCTTCCTCGGGCCGAACGGCTCGGGCAAGTCGACGACGATGCGGATGATCCTCGGCCTCGACAACCCGACGGCCGGGCAGGTGACGATCGGCGGCTATCCGTACCGGAGGCTGCCCAACGCCGCCCGCCAGGTCGGTGCCCTGCTGGATGCCAAGGCGGTGCACGGCGGCCGGTCCGCCCGCAACCACCTGCTGTCCCTGGCCCAGCTCTCGGGCATCCCGGCCCGGCGGGTGGACGAGGTGCTCGGGGTCGTCGGTCTGCAGGACGTGGCCAGGAGGCGGTCCAAGGGCTTCTCCCTCGGTATGGGGCAACGGCTCGGCATCGCCGCGGCGCTGCTCGGCGACCCGCAGGTGCTGCTGTTCGACGAGCCGGTCAACGGCCTCGACCCCGAGGGCATCCTCTGGGTGCGCAACCTGATGAAGGCACTGGCGGCGGAGGGCCGTACCGTCTTCGTCTCCTCCCACCTGATGAGCGAGATGGCGCTGACCGCCGACCACCTCATCGTCATCGGGCGCGGTCAGCTGCTCGCCGACATGAGCGTGACCGCGTTCATCTCGGCGAACTCCGCGGACTTCGCGCGCGTGCGGACGCCGGACAGCGAGCCGCAGCAGCGCGAGAAGCTGTCGGCCGCGCTCACCGAGTCGGGCGGGCACGTGCTGCCCGAGCAGGACGGCGCGCTGCGCGTGACCGGGCTGCCGCTCCCCCGCATCAGCGACATCGCGCACGACCACGACGTACGGCTGTGGGAGCTGTCGCCGCACCAAGCCTCCCTGGAGGAGGCGTACATGCGGATGACGCAGGGCGCCGTCGACTACCGCTCGACGATCGACCAGAAGGAAGGGCTCCAGCAGCCGTTGCCGCCCGGCGCGCAGCCGCCGATGCCGGTGCCCGGGCAGGGCCAGGCGGGCTGGTACGCCCCGCCGCCGCCCCAGCAGGGCGGCCAGCCGTTCTCCATGCCACCGCAGGGCGCACCGGGCCCGACGCCGGCGGGACCGTACGGCGCGCCAGGGGCCGCCCCAGACGCCCCTGGCGCCCCAGGGGCGGGAACGTCCAACCCTTACGCCCAGCCCGCGCAGCCGGACGCCCAGCCGGACGCGGCGCCGCCGGCGCCCGCCGCCGCCCCGACCTCCGACCTGACCAAGCCCGAGGACACCCGATGAGCAGCCCCCAGTCCCAGATGCCGCAGGCCGCGCCCGCCCGGCAGGCGGCGCCCGGTGCCCCGTACCCCGGCTACACCTCGCCGATCCCGGTCGTGCGTACGCACCTCGGACACGCCATCGCCTCCGAGTGGACGAAGATCAGGTCGGTCCGCTCCACGATGTGGACGCTCGGCGTCTTCGTGCTGCTCGTCATCGGCATCGGCACGCTGACCGGCGTGGTGGTGGCGGACTCCGACCCCGCCCTGGACGGCGAGAACCCGCTCGGCCTGGGCTTCTTCGGCCTGCTGCTCGGCAGTATGTGCATCATCACGCTGGGCGTGCTGACCACGGCCTCGGAGTACGGCACCGGCATGATCCGCACCACGATGGTCGCGTGCCCGAGCCGGGGCCGGGTGCTGGCGGCGAAGGCCGTGGTCTTCTTCCTGGTCGCCTTCGCGGTGACACTCGCCTCCGCGTCCCTCGTCGCCTTCCTGCACGTGGCCATGCTGGAGGGCAACGGTGCCAAGTCCCCCTCCGGCGAGGAATGGCTGAGGGGGACGGTCGGCATCGCGGCCTACGTGGCCCTGCTGGGCCTGCTCTCGCTCGCCATCGGCTCGATCATCCGGCACTCGGCCGGCGCCATCACCATCATGATCGGCGCCGTGCTCGCCCCGCTGGTGATCGCGCTGTTCATGTTCTCGGAGTCGCTGCAGGGCGTCCGCGACGCCCTGTTCGAGTACTCGATCCCGAACCAGCTGAGCGTCTTCTACGCCAACTCCCTCAGCCAGTCGGGCCCGTCCGGCTGGGACCCTCTGTGGATCCTCCTCGGCGCCACGGCCGTGGCGTTCGCCGCCGCCTTCGCGCTGCTGGAGAAGCGGGACGTCTGAGCCCCCTCAGAACCTCGGCGCGTTACGGGACCGCCGCACCCCCGGGGTGCGGCGGTCCCGCGCGTTCCAGCAGGCCTTGTGCCAGTGCCGGCGGTCGTCGATGCCCGTGTGCTCCCCCCAGGCCACCACGTGCGGCACCCCGTCGGGGATCATCTGGTCGCAGCCGGGGCAGCGGTACGACTTGCCCTGCGCGCTCGCGCCGGCCACGTGGCGCACGCTCCAGTTCTCGCCCTGCCAGTTCTCCGAGGACTGCCATCCGCCGTAGCGGCCGGGGCGGTCGTCCTCGGCGCTCCGGCCGGACGAAGCTGCGCCCTTGGGTCGGTTGCGACGCGGGGACACGGGACACCTCTCGGGGCTATACAGGAAGCACGGGCCGCATCCAGCCTACGCGGCGCGTACCGGGGTACGCGTACGGCACCAATCGCCATAAGGACCTCTAAGTCCCTCTCGGGCGCGGCGGGCCCGCCCCGGGTGCCCTCCCCTCGGGACTCCCGGCGGAACGCCCCATTCTGCAGACAATCCGCAAAATACTCCGCCCGGCCGTGTCCTCGGCACGTGTCAGACGGTTATGCGCTGTGGGGGAGCTCCGTGTCGGAGCCAAGGAAGCAGGAAAGCAATGCGCGTTGGAAGTTTCGTGTTGGCGGCCCAGTTCCCCGGTCAGGGCGAGGGAGAGGCGCTGCATCGCGCGGTCCGCTCGGCCGAGGTGGCCGAGGAGGCCGGGCTCGACACGGTCTGGCTGGCCGAGCACCACTTCGTGCCGTACGGCACGTGCCCGTCGGCCATCACCCTGGCCGCCTTACTGCTGGGCCGCACCCGCCGCATCCGGGTCGGTACGGCGGTCAGTGTCCTGCCCACCGTCCACCCCGTGGCCCTCGGTGAACAGGCCGCGCTGCTGCACCACACGAGCGGCGGCCGGTTCACGCTCGGTGTCGGGCGCGGTGGCCCGTGGGTCGACCTGGAGGTGTTCGGCGCGGGCCTGGAGGCGTACGAGCAGGGCTTCCCGGAGTCCCTGGAGCTTCTGGCGCGGTGGCTGCGCGAGTCGTCCGTGGCGGCCGACGGGGAGCGCTTCCGCTTCCGTGAAGTCCCGGTGGTGCCGCGGCCGTCGGAGGCCCTGACGGAGGTCGCGGGACCCGAGCTCGTCGTCGCCTGCACGTCGCCGGCGAGTGTGCGGCTGGCGGCCGAGCGGGGTCTGTCGATGCTGCTCGGGATGCACGTGGGGGACGAGGAGAAGGCCGAGATGGTCGCGCTGTGGCGGCAGCACGCGCGGGCGTGCGGACGCTCCGCGGAGGAGGTCCACGGCGCGTCCCATGTGTCGGCCGGTGTCTGCCAGATCGCGGACCGGCGGGTCGATGCGGCGGAGACGCTGATGAAGGCGATGCCGGGCTGGCTGAAGCAGGGCCTCGAAGCCCATGTCACGGTCGACGGGCGCACCCGCCGGATGCGCGACCCTCTGGCATACACCGAACTGCTCTGCGGGCTGCACCCCGTGGGCACTCCGCGACTGTGCGCGGACCGGCTGGCGGCGACCAGCGAGCGGACGGGCATCTCCCGCTTCGCGCTGCTCGTCGAGGGATCCGGAGACCTGGCGGCGACCGAGGAGAACGTGCGGCGGCTGGGCGCCGAGGTGCTCCCCCAACTCGCCTGAGATCACGATGGATTCCTGGGAGCTTGCCGCTCCGGTACAGAACTGCACCTCCCGCGTACGGAGCGGCAAGCAAGTGGCGCCGCGTCAGCAGTCCCGGAACTCGGGCGACTGGTTCAGCACCTGACTGCGGACCGAGGTGAAGCGGCCCAGCTTCTCGTCCACCGAGGAGTCGAGCGGGAACACGGCCACCCGGTGGCAGTTCTGGAAGGCCAGGCGCACACCGAAGTGCCGTTGCAGCGCGCCGCGTATCGCGTCACTCGCAAGCGCACGCAGCAGCTGACCGCGTGCCTGCTCGTCCGGCGGGGGCGTCTGGTTGTCGGCGAACGCGCCGCCGTCCACCTTCAGCTGGGCCACCAGTGAGCTGATCATCTCCCACGCATAGGGCAGGGAGGTCCGGACGCAGTCGACGAATTCCGCTTCGTCGACCTCGCCTCGCTCGGCCTGTTCGAGTAGGGCCGGTGAGACGTCGAGCGACATGAGTTCTCCTCTCGCACCCCCGACGAGCGGGGGTTGCCGGACAGATAGGGAGAGTTCGCGATATCCGGACACGCTGCGTACACGCCTCGCGACCTCCCGTTCATACGGTAAGCACGGTACGGTGACGGCACCAGGAAAATGCGCAGATGAGACACTCCCGCTGAGCACACCATGCACACAATCGGCCATTACTGAACATGCGTTTTCCAGGGCGAATCGCGTCGACAGGTGCCCGTCGAGTAGCGTTGCCGACCATGCGTCTCGTCATTGCCCGCTGCTCCGTGGACTACGCCGGGCGGCTCACCGCCCACCTTCCCTCGGCCCCGCGCCTGATCCTGGTGAAGGCGGACGGCAGCGTCTCGATCCACGCCGACGACCGGGCCTACAAGCCCCTGAACTGGATGTCGCCGCCCTGCACGCTGAAGGAGGGCACCGGTGAGGAAGAGGGCGTCTGGACCGTCGTCAACAAGGCGGGCGAAAAGCTCATCATCACGATGGAGGAAGTCCTCCACGACTCCTCGCACGAACTGGGCGTCGATCCCGGCCTGATCAAGGACGGCGTGGAAGCGCACCTCCAGGAACTGCTCGCCGACCGCATCGAGACACTCGGCGAGGGCTACACGCTGATCCGCCGCGAGTACCCGACGGCCATCGGACCGGTCGACATCCTGTGCCGGGACGCCGACGGCAAGACCGTCGCCGTGGAGATCAAGCGGCGCGGTGAGATCGACGGCGTGGAGCAGCTCACGCGCTATCTGGAGCTGCTGAACCGCGATCCCCATCTCGCCCCGGTGCGCGGCGTCTTCGCGGCCCAGGAGATCAAGCCCCAGGCCCGCGTCCTCGCGACCGACCGCGGCATCGGCTGCCAGGTCCTCGACTACGACGCGCTGCGGGGCATCGAGGACGACAAGCTGCGGCTGTTCTGACCGCCCGTACGACGACGAACAGGGCCGGGTCCGTTCCGCGGACCCGGCCCTGACGTGTGTACGGGTGTACGGGTGTCAGATCACCGTCTCCGGGCTGCTCGGCGAGCCCGTGGTGCTCTGCGGCGCGCTCGCCGAGGTGCTCGTGGGAGCGCTCGGCGCCGGGCCGCTGGCCGAGTCGGACATGGACGGGCTGGTCGTCGGCGGCTCCGAGGTGGGCGGCTCGGAGGTGGGCGGTTCCGAGGTCGGCGGCTCGGAGGTCGGCGGCCTGGACGTCGGCGGCCTCGACGTCGCGGGGGGCTTGGACGTCACAGGCGGCTTGGACGTGGACGGCGGCTCCGAGGACGACGGCGACTTCGACGGCGACGCGGAACCACTCGGGTCCCGCGAACCGCTCGGGGTGTCCGTCGGCGTCGGGTCGTCCGACGTGCCGGGTGTGCCGTCCGGGCCCGGGTCCGTCGGGCGGGCGGGCGCCTCACCGGGGGCTCCGCCGTCGTTCGCCGGCCGGTCGGCGCCCAGACTTCCGTCGTTGACGCCCTGGCTGGCGGAGGGGTTGACGCCGACCTGGTCGGACGGCGGGTTCTGGTCGTTGTCGGAGGTGGCGCCGAGCGTCACCACCGTGCCGAGGACGGCGACGAGCAGCGCACCGGCACCGGCGCCCACGAGATTGCGCCGGGCCAGGCCCTTGAGACCGCCGCGCGCCTTACGCGAGGGCGTGGGCGTGGGCGAGCTGCGGTGGGTGACCAGGGCCGGGGAGGGCGGCTGCTGGAGCGTCGGGAAGGCCGCCGGAACGCCACCGGGCGGGGACGCCGACTCCTCTCCACGGGCGTCGGGCACCTCCTCCGCCGCGGTCGGTCCGAGCCCGATCGGCGTGCCCGCGCGGTCGGCGACCAGGGCGAGGGCACGGCGCCCGGCCACGGTGCCGCGCTTGTCGGCGAGGGCGCCGCGCAGGCCGATGGAGGCCTCCAGTTCGGCGCGGGCCCGGTCGAGCTGCCCGCCGCACAGGGCGAGGACGCCGAGCTCGTGGTGGAAGTAGGCCTCCTCGCCGACGTCCCCGGCGAGCCGGGCGGCCTCGGCACCGGCCCGCAGGGCCCGCTCCCAGGCGCTCCAGTGCAGTCCGGCGGCGAACGCGGGCGCGGCGGTGCGGGCCAGGTGCACGGCCGCGCTCTCCTCGCCTTCGGCGGGCGGCCGGGTGGCCGGTCCGAGGACGGCCAGGGCGGCGAGAACCGCGTCGGCCTCGGCGCACACCCGCTCCGGGGTGACCGAGGGGTGTCCGGCCCACCAGGAGTAGTGCTGGGCGGCGCTGCGGGCACCGGCCTCGGCCTCGTCGGCGTACCCGGCGGCCTCCAGCTGGGCCGGCACGCCGGCCGCGAGGCGGTAGCGGGAGCCGGCCGGGGAGACCAGGCCGCAGGCGGCCAGTTCGCCGAGCGCGGCGTCCGCGTGGGTGTCGCCGACCAGGGCGGGCAGATGCGCCTGGTGCGGGACCTCGCCGCCCAGGGCGATGGCGAACCGCAGGGTGGCGCGGGCGGAGGCGCTCAGCCGGGAGGCGAGCAGCGGCGCGGGCGCGGCGGCCTCGCCCAGCGCGGGCAGCGGCACGTCGTCAGCGAGGTCGCAGGCCTCGGCGGTGTCGGCCGGGGGCGCGTCCTCGAAGACGCCGAACTCGTCGACGGCACTGGTTCCGGCGCGCAGCCGGTCGCGCTGCCGCAGCAGGGCGCCTGCCTGGACGAAGCGCAGCGGCAGGCCCTCGGACTCGAACCAGAGGTCGCCCGCCCAGTTGGACTCGTCCTCGGTGAGGGTCCGGCCGACGGCGTGTTCCAGCAGGTCGAGCCCGGCCGCCCGCTCCAGTCCGCCGAGGAGGACCTCCTCGACGCCGGCGTCGGCGGAGGGAGCCGGCACGTCCGGGGTGGCGCCGAGCAGGAAGGCGCACTCGGGGGTGGCCTCCAGCAGCTCGTCGAGCGCGGCGCCGCCGAACTCCAGGTCGTCGAGGACGACGACCGCACCGATCTCACGGACGTAGGTGAGCAGTTCGTCCCGGTCCGGGCGGTGCAGCGGGGCGTTGTACACGGCGTGGAACAGGTCGTACAGCAGGTCACCGGAGGTGCGCCCGTAGCCGTTGAGGCGGACGACGCCGTCGGGGGCGAGGTCGGAGCAGTCCTCGGCGACGAGGTCGAGGAGGCGGGTGCGGCCGGAGCCGGCCGCACCGGTGAGGCGGGTGGAGCGGCCACGGGCCAGCAGGCGCACCAGGCGCTCGCGTTCGTCCTGGCGGGCCAGCAGCGGCAGCGCGGGCTGTGCGGGGCCTGGCGGGACGGGCGGGCGGGCGGCGCGCTCGGCCTCTGCGCGCTCGGCCGCGGTGAGCTTCACGGGCCGGGCGGGCCGTTCGGCGGGCGGGCAGGCCTCTATCTCACTGCCGTCCACGGGGTTGACGGTCAGCAGGAAGTCGCCGGAGACGAGCTGCACCGTGCGGGCGAGCGCCGGCGCGTGCTGTGCGAAGTCCGGCGTGAGGGAGTCCCTGGGAGGGCGCTGGCGCGGCGCAGGGCCGTCACCTTCGTGGCCGTACTCCTCGGGTCCCTGGTTGTCAGGATCCATAGGTCAAGCCCCCCAAAAGCGTGTGTGTGCCTGGAAAAGCCCCTCCCGGCCTTGCTGCACACCGCGCTGTCGCTTCTGGTCCGGTCCCGCTCGAAGGGTTTCAAGGCAGCGGGCAGCCGAACCCTAAACCTTCGCACAGTATCTACGACAGTCCGGGGTACCGCGCCGTCCGTAACGTCACGGTCTCGTGAGGATTGTGCGCGCCGCACGATTCGACGACGTGCGTCCGGGTCTCCCCGGTCGCCCGGCTCACACCTGTACGAGGCGTCACACGCGGGGAAGGGTCTCCACTCCGATACCGCCCTCGATCGCCAGGATCCGGTGCAGGCGGGTGGCCACCAGCAGGCGCTGCATCTGCGGCGGTACTCCGCGCAGCACCAGGCGGCGGCCGCAGCGGCCGGCCCGCCGGTGGGCCCCCATGATCACGCCGAGTCCGGTGGCGTCCCAGGAGTCCAGTTCGGACAGGTCGAGCACCAGGTCTCCGACTCCGTCGTCGACGGCCGAGTGCAGGACCGTACGGGCGTCCGCCGCGCTCCGGACGTCGAGGCGGCCCCCGACGACCAGCTCGGCGTGGTCGCCCCTGATGTGCATATGCGCTCCCCGTGCGTGCGAATCGTGCTCCGCGTTCTGATGTGGGTGATGCAACCTCTGACTGTGTGGAGGAGTCAGAGGTTGCTTCCTGTAAGCGAACCGATACCGAATTCACCCTGGGGTGTGATGGGTCCCGGGGCATGTGCGGTTTCAGTGCTTGTAGAAGCCCTGCCCGCTCTTGCGGCCGATGTCACCGGCGTCAACCATCCGGCGCATCGCCTCGGGAGCCGCGAACTTCTCGTCCTGGGACTCGGTGTAGATGTTGTTCGTGGCGTGCAGCAGGATGTCGACGCCCGTCAGGTCCGCCGTCGCCAGCGGGCCCATGGCGTGGCCGAAGCCCAGTTTGCAGGCCAGGTCGATGTCCTCGGCGCTGGCCACACCGGACTCCTGCAGCTTCGCGGCCTCGACGACCAGGGCGCAGATGAGACGGGTCGTCACGAAGCCGGCGACGTCGCGGTTGACGACGATGCAGGTCTTGCCGACCGACTCGGCGAACTCCCGGGCCGTGGCGAGGGTTTCGTCGCTGGTCTTGTAGCCGCGGACGAGTTCGCACAGCTGCATCATCGGCACCGGCGAGAAGAAGTGCGTGCCGACGACCCGCTCCGGGCGCTCCGTGGCCGCCGCGATCTTGGTGATCGGGATGGCGGAGGTGTTGGAGGCGAGGATCGCCTCGTCCTTCACGATCTTGTCGAGCGCGCGGAAGATCTCGTGCTTGACCTCGAGCTTCTCGAAGACGGCCTCGACGACCACGTCCGCGTCGGCCGCGGCGTCCAGGTCGGTGGTCGCGGTGATGCGGGCCAGGGCGGCGTCGGCGTCGTGCGCTTCCAGCTTGCCCTTGGCGACGAACTTGTCGTACGACGCCTTGATGCCGTCGGTGCCCCGCGTCAGCGCCTCGTCGGTGACATCCCGCAGGACCACCTCCCAGCCCGCCTGTGCGGAGACCTGGGCGATGCCGGATCCCATGAGGCCGGCTCCGATGACGGCGAGCTTCCGTGCCACTGTGCGACTCCCCTGACGCGCTGCTTATGTCTGCCTCTCGGGCGGAGACTAGCGCTCGTGAGAGTGCGTGTGAGCGCTTAGTAACGCGTTTCACGTCTCACGACGTGAGACACGCGTCACGCGCCGCCTCGTACGGCGTAGTTGAGCACCTTCTCACTCAACAGCTCCTCGATGCCGTCGAGGAGGACGAGCATTTCCCGTGACACTTCGTCCGGTTTGCGCCCCTTGGTCATCTCGCGGCCGATCGCGACGAAGACGGTGCCGTGGACCCAGCAGATCTGACCGGCGATCAGCCTCGGCAGCGGGTCACCGGCCTCGGCGCTCAACTCCTCGCGGAGCGTCGTCTCCAGGTTGTCCTGGACCTCCTGCTGCATGCGCCACAGCCGGGAGCGCAGCGGCGGGGCCTCGTCGATGCAGCGCATGAAACGGTCATAACCCTCGATCAGACCCATCCGAGGCGAGACGGCCTCGATCTCGGCGCGCAGTTCGCGCAGCACCGCCCGGGCGGCCGACTCCCCCGCGTCCCGGCCGCGCACCCAGCGGGAGAGCCGGTCGACGACACCCTGGGACCGGTCGAAGAAGAGGTCCTCCTTGGCCGGGAAGTAGTTGTAGACGGTGTTCACCGAGACGTCGGCCGCTTCCGCCACGTCCGCGATCGTCACCGTCACGAACCCGCGCTCCAGGAACAGTCCGGTGGCGATGTCCGAGATGCGCTGCCTGGTCTCACGCTTCTTCCGCTCCCTGAGCCCCTCAGCCATGTCCGAATCCTAACTTCCCTGGGATCGATGAAAATTTGGAGTCATTGCAAACTTTAAGAGACTCTGTTTTTCTGTGGGCATGGCAATCATCAGTGCGGCCGGACTGGCCCGTACCTTCCAGACCAGGAACGGCCCCGTGGAGGCCGTGCGCGGTGTCGACCTGACCGTCCGCGAGGGCGAGATCCTCGGCTTCCTCGGCCCGAACGGAGCCGGCAAGACGACGACCCTGCGGATGCTGACGACCCTGCTGGAACCGACCGGCGGCGCCGCCACCGTCGCGGGCCACGACCTGGCGACCGACCCCGCCGGGGTGCGACGGGCCTGCGGATACGTGGCGCAGTCCGGCGGGGTCGACGAGCAGATCACCGTGCGGGAGGAACTGGTCACCCAGGGGCGGCTGTACCGGCTGACGAAGACCGAGGCCGTCGGGCGCGCCGGGGAACTGGCCCGCGACCTGGACCTCACCGAACTGCTCGACCGCAGGTGTGCCACGCTCTCCGGCGGGCAACGGCGCCGCCTGGATATCGCGATGGCGCTCACCCACCGCCCGAAGGTGCTGTTCCTCGACGAGCCGACGACCGGTCTCGACCCCGGCAGCCGGGCCGACCTGTGGGACCTGGTGCGCCGGCTGCGCGACGAGCACGGCACGACCGTCTTCCTGACCACCCACTACCTCGACGAGGCCGACGCCCTCTCCGACCGGCTGGTGATCGCCGACCAGGGCGTGGTCGTCGCGGAGGGCACCCCGAGTGCGCTGAAGCTCGAGTACGGCGGCTCGCTCGACGCCTCGCTCCAGGACACCTTCCTCGCCATCACCGGCCGCGGCGCCGCCCCCGCCGACCAGACCCCCGTCGCCGTATAGACGCCAGAGGACTCACGATGCTGTTGCACGACACCGCGCTCGTCTACGGGCGCTACCTCCGCCAGTCCCTGCGCTCCCGCTTCGCGCTGCTCTTCGGCGTGCTGACGCCGCTGCTGTACCTGCTGTTCTTCGGCCCTCTGCTGACGGATCTCCCGCTGGGCGGGCAGGGCAGCTCCTGGCAGGTGCTGGTCCCCGGGCTGCTGCTTCAACTCGGTCTGTTCGGAGCGTCCTTCGCGGGTTTCTCGATCATCATCGAGAAGGGCCAGGGAGTGGTGGAGCGGATGCGGGTGACGCCCGTCAGCCGGCTCGCCCTGCTGCTGGGGCGGGTCCTGCGGGACGCGACCGTGTTCGTCTTCCAGGCGGTGCTGCTGGTGCTGGCGGCACTGGCGATGGGACTCCGGGCCCCGCTCGCGGGCGTTCTCATCGGCTTCGCGTTCGTCGCGCTGCTGACGGTGTCGCTGGCCGCGTTGTCGTACGCGCTGGCGATGAAGGTCCGCACCCCTCAGGAGTTCGGTCCGGCGGTCAACGCCATGACGATGCCCATGATGCTCCTGTCCGGCCTGATGCTGCCGATGACACTGGGGCCGAAGTGGCTGGACGTGCTGTCCCACTTCGTACCGTTCCGCTATCTGGTGGACGCGGTCCGGGACGCGTACGTCGGCTCGTACGTCACGGAGCACATGCTCTACGGCGTCGTTGTGGCGGTCGGCTTCACCGCGCTGGCCGTGACAGTGGGCACACGCGTGTTCCGAACCGCCGGAGCGTAACTACGCTGGCCGCATGGTCAATCTGACGCGCATCTACACCAGGACCGGCGACCAGGGCACCACCGCCCTCGGCGACATGAGCCGGGTCGCCAAGACCGACCTGCGGATCTCCGCGTACGCGGACGCCAACGAGGCGAACGCGGCGATCGGCACGGCCATCGCGCTGGGCGGCCTGGACGAGGAGATCGTCACGGTCCTCACCCGCGTCCAGAACGACCTGTTCGACGTGGGTGCGGACCTGTCGACGCCGGTGGTGGAGAACCCCGAGTTCCCGCCGCTGCGGGTCGAGCAGTTCTACATCGACAAGCTGGAGGCGGACTGCGACCGCTTCAACGAACAGCTGGAGAAGCTCCGCTCCTTCATCCTCCCCGGCGGTACCCCCGGCGCGGCCCTGCTCCACCAGGCCTGCACGGTGGTCCGCCGGGCGGAGCGCTCGACCTGGGCGGCACTGGAGGTGCACGGCGAGGTCATGAACCCGCTGACGGCCACCTACCTCAACCGCCTCTCCGACCTCCTGTTCATCCTCGCGAGGACGGCCAACAAGGAGGTCGGAGACGTGCTGTGGGTGCCGGGCGGCGAACGCTAGGTTCTGCCCCGCGCGGCGTGACGGAGGCCGTCGGCGGAGAGGACCCCGCCGACGAACAAGCGGTCATGGGCGGATCCTCTCCTTCGAAGGGGTGACCGCCCCTGGCTCCCCCGCCGGAGCCTTCCGCGGCCAGACCCGGTAGCTGAGCGCGATCAGTCCGTGGATGCCGGCCGCACGCCAGGCCACGGAGCGCCAGCTCTCCAGGGAGGTGACGCGGCTCGGGTCGTCGACGTACCAGATGGCGAGCTGGAGCAGCACGGTCGCGACGACGGCACCGGTCAGCGTGCCCAGCCACACCTTGCCCTCGTGGCGCGCCCGGGCCAAGCCGTAGCGGGGTGGTCCGACCGGCGGCGGCGCACCGCCGAACCGGTGGGCCGCGTGGCCGTCGAGCCACTTCACCGTGCGGTGGCCGTGGCCGACGGTGTAGCCGATGTACAGCGCGGCCAGCCCGTGCGTCCAGTTCGGGTCCGCGCCGTTCTTCAGGTCCAGCGCGGTCGCGACCAGCAGGACGACCTCCAGCAGCGGCTCGCACAGCAGCAGCGCCAGCCCCGTACGCGGCATGCGCAGCAGGTAGCGGAAGGCCAGCCCGGCCGCCAGCAGTACCCAGAAGCCGATCTCACAGGCGGCGATCAAGGCGACGATCACGGTTCGCTCCTCTCGGTCACCTCTTCAGGCTCCCGTGCGCAGCGGCCGGAGTCGTCGTCGCGACTGACGAACCCGCGGTACATCGAAAGATGCAGCGAGGGACCCTTCGCGGGGTCCACGCGCGGGGCGCGAGGGCCGTGTTGGATGGTGGCATGGCCGCACGACTCCCCCGCCCACGCCGTTTCGACGTCTACGTCGCGCTCGGCGGCCTGCTCGGCGGGTTGCTGCTCTGGGGCGTCGGTCTGGCCACCCGTCCGCACACCGAGGCGTACGTACTCCTGCCGGGCCGCTGGCCGGTCCTGCTGCCGCTGCTCGTCATGGCCGGCTGCGAGCCGCTGCGCCGCACCGCACCGCGCGCGGCCCTGCTGACCGGCACGGCCGCGATCGTCCTGGACACCGTCACCCAGGGCAACCTGGTGACGGTCCTGATGTACACGGACCTCATGTACGCGGCCGTCCTGTACGGCCCGCCCGCCTCGGCCCACCGCATCCCGCGGATCACCGGGCTGCTCTCGCTGGCGGGGGCCGTGGTGCCGTTCGCGCTGTGGCGCGAGCCGGAGGCGCTGCTGATCGGCGTGGTCACCGGCCTCGTGACGTTCGGGCCCGCCTCCACCGGCCTGATCGTCCGCAACCACCGCGAGGCCGCGGAGGCAGCCCGGCTGCGCGCCGAGCAGACCGCGCTGCTCGCCGAGATGGACCGCACCCAGGCCGTCACCGCCGAACGCGCCCGGATGGCCCGCGAACTGCACGACATGGTCGCCAACCACCTGTCCGCGATCGCCATCCACTCCACCGCCGCGCTCTCCCTGGCGGACCCGAAGACCTCCCAGGACGCCCTGGCCGTCATCCGTGAGAACAGCGTCGAGGGGCTGGCGGAGATGCGGCGGCTGATCGGGATCCTCCGGGACTCCAGCGGTGACGTCGAGCCTGTCGCCGCGCCCACCCTCGACGGACTCGGCGCACTGGTCGAGAGCGCCCGCGCCAACGGCCTCGACATCACCCTCGACGCGGCCCACGGCACGGTCCCCGCGCCCGTCGAACTCGCCGCCTACCGCATCGTGCAGGAGTCCCTCACCAACGCCCTGAAGCACGCCGGGCCCGGCCGGGTCACCGTCGCCCTCGCCCGGCAGAACGGTGCGCTGACCGTCTCGGTGACCAGCCCCCACGGTGACCGGGACCAGCCGGGCGCCCCCGGCTCCGGCGCCGGGCTCATCGGCATGCGCGAGCGCACTGCCCTGCTGGACGGCACGTTCGAGGCCGGCCCCGAGGACTCGGCCGACGGCAGGATCTGGGCCGTACGCGCCGCCCTCCCCGTGCACGACACCGTCGAAGGAGACACCGCATGATCCGCGTCCTGGTCGCCGAGGACCAGTCGGCCGTCCGCGCAGGACTCGTCCTCATTCTGCGCAGCGCCCCCGGCATCGAGGTGGTCGGCGAGGCGGCGGACGGCGAGCAGGCGGTGGCGCTGGCCCGTGAGCTGCGGCCGGACCTGGTGCTGATGGACGTGCAGATGCCGCGCCTCGACGGTGTGTCGGCGACCCGGCAGGTTGTCGCGGAGCGGCTGGCCGACGTGCTGGTGCTGACCACGTTCGACCTCGACGCGTACGTCTTCGGGGCGCTGCGCGCGGGTGCGTCCGGGTTCCTGCTCAAGAACGCCGAGGCGACGGAGCTGCTGGAGGCCGTACGGACGGTCGCGCGCGGGGAGGGGCTGATCGCCCCGGCGGTCACACGGCGGCTGATCGCGGAGTTCGCCGCGAAGCCCGCCCGGGAGCCCGCGGCGGATCCGGCGGTGCTCGACCAGCTGACCCGGAGAGAACGCGAGGTGCTGGCCTGCCTCGGCGAGGGGCTGTCCAACGCGGGTGTCGCCGAGCGGCTCGACATGGCCGAGGCGACCGTGAAGACCCACGTGAGCAGGCTGCTGGGGAAGCTGGGGCTGCGGAGCCGGGTGCAAGCCGCCGTGCTGGCTCAGGAGTTGGGGATCTGAGCCGAGTCCGGTGAGTGGTGGTCCAGACCTATTGACCGGTGGTCCAGACCTTTCTATTCTCACCGCACCATGAGAGTGGCGTGAGGCTCAGTCACGCCCCCCACAACTCCATCAAGGAGGCGCAGCATGCGCTTCAGACACAGAGCCGTGGCAGGCTTCGCGACCCTGCTGCTCCCGCTGGCCGGCCTCGTCGGCCTGGCCGGCCCGGCCCAGGCCGCCACGTCCGCCACGTCCGCCACCGCCACCTACGCCAAGACCCAGGACTGGGGCTCCGGCTTCGAGGGCAAGTGGACGGTGAAGAACACCGGCACCACCGCCCTCAGCTCCTGGACCGTCGAGTGGGACTTCCCCTCCGGCACGTCCGTCACCTCCTCCTGGGACGCCGACGTCACCTCTTCGGGCACCCACTGGACCGCGAAGAACAAGTCCTGGAACGGCACCCTCGCCCCCGGCGCCTCCGTCTCCTTCGGCTTCAACGGCACCGGCACCGGCTCCCCCGCGAACTGCAGACTCAACGGCGGCAGCTGCGACGGCGGCACCACGGAGCCCGGCGACAGCGCGCCGAGCGCCCCCGGCACCCCCACCGCCTCGGAGATCACCGACACCTCGGTGAAGCTGTCCTGGTCCGCCGCCACCGACGACAAGGGCGTCAGGAACTACGACGTCCTGCGCGACGGCTCCAAGGTGGCCACCGTGACGGGCACGTCGTACACCAGCACCGGCCTGACCGCCGGCACGGACTACTCCTACTCGGTCCAGGCCCGTGACACCGCCGACCAGACCGGTCCGGTCAGCGGCGCCGTCCGCGTCCGCACCACCGGTGGCACCTCCGAGCCGCCCACCGGCGACAAGATCAAGCTCGGCTACTTCACCGAGTGGGGCGTCTACGGCCGCAACTACCACGTCAAGAACCTGGTGACCTCGGGCTCGGCGTCGAAGATCACCCACATCAACTACGCGTTCGGCAACGTCAAGAACGGTCAGTGCACCGTCGACGACACCTACGCCGCCTACGACAAGGCCTACACCGCCGGCCAGTCCGTCAGCGGCACCGCCGACACCTGGGACCAGCCGCTGCGCGGCAACTTCAACCAGCTGCGCCAGCTGAAGGCCGAGTACCCGCACATCAAGGTGCTGTACTCCTTCGGCGGCTGGACCTACTCCGGCGGCTTCGGCCAGGCCGCGGCCAACCCCGCCGCGTTCGCCAAGTCCTGCAAGGCCGTCGTGGAGGACCCGCGCTGGGCCGACGTCTTCGACGGCATCGACATCGACTGGGAGTACCCCAACGCCTGCGGCCTGACCTGCGACACCTCCGGCCCGGCGGCCTTCAGGAACCTCTCTCGGGCACTGCGTGCCGAGTTCGGCCCGGACTACCTGGTCACCGCGGCCATCACCGCCGACGGCTCCTCCGGCGGCAAGATCGACGCGGCCGACTACGGCGGTGCCGCCGAGTACCTCGACTGGTACAACGTGATGACGTACGACTACTTCGGCGCCTTCGACAAGGACGGCCCGACCGCCCCGCACTCCCCGCTCACGTCCTACCCGGGGATTCCGCAGGCGGGCTTCAACTCGGCCGACGCCATCGCCAAGCTCACGGCGAAGGGCGTCCCGTCCGCCAAGCTCCTGCTCGGCATCGGCTTCTACGGCCGCGGCTGGACCGGCGTCACCCAGTCCACCCCGGGCGGATCGGCGACCGGCGCGGCTCCGGGGACGTACGAGGCGGGCATCGAGGACTACAAGGTCCTGAAGAGCGCCTGCCCGGCCACCGGCACCATCGCCGGCACGGCGTACGCGCACTGCGGCAGCAACTGGTGGTCGTACGACACTCCGGCCACCATCGGCTCGAAGATGGCGTGGGCGAAGTCCCAGGGGCTCGGCGGAGCGTTCTTCTGGGAGTTCAGCGGCGACACCGGGAACGGGGAGCTGGTGACCGCGATCGACAGCGGCCTGAAGTAGGCCGGATCAGAGAGAGGTTCGAAGGGCCATAAGGCTCAGGCGACATTGACGCTCCCCCCAGACTTCGTCCGGGGGGACCCCCACCCAGCGAGTGAGTGTGGCTACGCCACATTCACTCGCTGTCCGGGCGGGGCTGCCTCCAGCCACGCGAGGAAACCGGTCAGCGCGTCTTCGCTCATCGCGAGTTCGAGACGCGTGCCCCGGTGCAGACACGCCAGGATCACATGCTCGGAGAGCAGCGCCAGCTCCTCCTCGCCCTCCGGGACGCGGCGGCCGGCCACCTCGATCGCGGAACGCTCCAGGACACGGCGCGGCCGCGGCGAGTACGAGAAGACGCGGTACCACTCGACCCGGTCACCGTTGTACCGGGCCACCCCGTACGCCCAGCCCTTGCCGTTCGTGTCGCCCTCGGCCGGGGCGTCCCAGCGCAGGCTGGCGTCGAAGGTGCCGCCCGAGCGCTGGATCAGCCGGCGGCGCAGGCCGAAGACGAACAGGCCCACCACCACGAGGGCCACCACGATTCCGCACACAGTCAGAGCGAGGACCATCGACACCGACCTCCTCGTCTCCTAGGTAACGGAACGTAAAAATCACCCACATCCGCCTCAGCCGCGGCTGGGTCCGGATCTCTCCGGTACCCAGCCGCGGCTGAGTGACGTCATCACACGGCGGACGGGGTCAGCGCGCCGCCGTGGCAGCCCGCAGACGGGCGTCCGCGCGGCGCCGGGCCTCCGCGTCGTCCTCCGCCTTCGCGCGCTCGAGCTCCTGCTCCGCGCGCTGGACATCGATCTCGTCCGACAGCTCGGCGACTTCGGCCAGCAGCGAGAGCTTGTCGTCCGCGAACGAGATGAATCCGCCGTGAACCGCGGCGACGACCGTCCCGCCTTCACTCGTACGGATGGTCACCGGGCCCGACTCCAGCACACCGAGCAGCGGCTGGTGACCGGGCATGACGCCGATGTCGCCGGACGTGGTGCGCGCGACGACCAGGGTGGCCTGGCCGGACCAGACCTCACGGTCGGCCGCGACCAGCGCGACGTGCAGCTCAGCAGCCAAGGGTGGCTCCTCGGGTCACCACCCGGCGGGAGTGCCGGGTGTTGGTTACAAGTCTAGTAGGCGTGAATGAGGGGGCGGGACGAACCCCGCCCCCTCATGACTCGAGCACTGCCCGGGTCAGGAGACGCCCAGCTCCTTCGCGTTCTTCTTCAGGTCCTCGAGACCACCGCACATGAAGAACGCCTGCTCCGGGAAGTGGTCGTACTCGCCGTCGCAGATCGCGTTGAACGCGGCGATCGACTCGTCCAGCGGCACGTCCGAACCGTCCACACCGGTGAACTGCTTGGCGGCGTGGGTGTTCTGGGACAGGAAGCGCTCCACGCGACGGGCACGGTGGACGACGAGCTTGTCCTCCTCGCCGAGCTCGTCGATACCGAGGATCGCGATGATGTCCTGCAGGTCCTTGTACTTCTGCAGGATGTTCTTCACGCGCATCGCGGCGTTGTAGTGCTCCGCCGAGATGTACCGCGGGTCGAGGATGCGGGACGTCGAGTCCAGCGGGTCCACGGCCGGGTAGATGCCCTTCTCGGAGATCGGACGGGAGAGCACCGTCGTCGCGTCGAGGTGGGCGAAGGTGGTGGCCGGGGCCGGGTCGGTCAGGTCGTCCGCGGGGACGTAGATCGCCTGCATCGAGGTGATCGAGTGACCACGGGTCGAGGTGATGCGCTCCTGGAGGGTGCCCATCTCGTCGGCCAGGTTCGGCTGGTAGCCCACCGCGGAGGGCATACGGCCGAGCAGGGTCGACACCTCGGAACCGGCCTGGGTGAAGCGGAAGATGTTGTCGATGAAGAACAGCACGTCCTGCTTCTGGACGTCACGGAAGTACTCCGCCATCGTCAGGCCGGCCAGCGCCACGCGCAGACGGGTGCCCGGGGGCTCGTCCATCTGGCCGAAGACCAGGGCGGTCTTGTCCAGAACGCCGGACTCTTCCATCTCCGCGATGAGGTCGTTGCCCTCACGGGTGCGCTCGCCGACGCCCGCGAAGACGGAGACGCCCTCGTGGAGGTTGGCGACACGCATGATCATTTCCTGGATCAGCACGGTCTTGCCGACACCGGCACCACCGAACAGACCGATCTTGCCGCCCTTGACGTACGGGGTGAGCAGGTCGACGACCTTCAGGCCCGTCTCGAACATCTCGGTCTTCGACTCGAGCTGGTCGAACGCGGGGGCCTTGCGGTGGATGGACCAGCGCTCGCCCTCGTGGACCTCGTCGCTGTTCAGCACCTCACCGAGGGTGTTGAACACCTTGCCCTTGGTGAAGTCGCCGACCGGGACGGTGATGCCCGCGCCGGTGTCGACCACCGGGGCCTGGCGGACCAGGCCGTCGGTGGGCTGCATCGAGATGGCGCGGACCAGGCCGTCGCCCAGGTGCTGGGCGACCTCGAGGGTCAGCGTCTTCTTCTCGCCCGCCAGCGCCGGGTCGGCGACCTCGACGTGAAGGGCGTTGTAGATCTCCGGCATCGCGTCGACGGGGAACTCCACGTCGACGACCGGGCCGATGACCCGCGCGACGCGGCCCGTCGCCGTGGCCGTCTCAACAGTGGTGGTCATTTATCGGTCACTCCCCGCGGTCGCGTCGGCCAGGGCACTCGCGCCACCGACGATCTCGCTGATTTCCTGGGTGATTTCGGCCTGGCGGGCCTGGTTGGCAAGCCGGGTGAGCGTCTCGATGAGCTCTCCGGCGTTGTCGGTGGCCGACTTCATCGCGCGCCGCGTGGCGGCGTGCTTGGAGGCGGCCGACTGGAGCAGCGCGTTGTAGATGCGGCTCTCGACGTAGCGCGGCAGCAGGGCGTCCAGGACGTCCTCCGCCGAGGGCTCGAAGTCGAACAGCGGGAGGAGCTCGCCCTTGGGCGCCGCCTCCGCCGCGACCTCGTCGAGGCTGAGCGGCAGCAGCCGTGCCTCGATCGCCGTCTGCGTCATCATCGACACGAACTCGGTGTAGACGATGTGGAGCTCGTCCACGCCGCCCTCGGCGGTCTCCGTCTCGATCGCCTCGATCAGCGGGGCCGCGACCTTCTTGGCGTCCGCGTACGACGGGTCGTCGGTGAAGCCCGTGAACGACTCCGCGATCTTGCGCTCGCGGAAGTTGTAGTGGGCGACACCGCGGCGGCCGACGATGTAGCTGACGACCTCCTTGCCCTCGGCCTCCAGCTTCGCCGTGAGCCGCTCCGCGGCCTTGATGGCGTTGGCGTTGAAGGCGCCGGCCAGACCGCGGTCGCTCGTGAGGAGCAGGACCGCGGCACGGGTCGGGTTCTCCGCCTCCGTCGTCAGCGGGTGCTTGGTGTTAGAGCCGGTGGCGACCGCCGTGACCGCCCGGGTGAGCTCGGTCGCGTACGGGGTGGAGGCCGCCACCTTGCGCTGCGCCTTGACGACGCGCGAGGCGGCGATCATCTCCATCGCCTTGGTGATCTTCTTGGTCGCGGTGACGGATCGGATGCGACGCTTGTAGACCCGGAGCTGGGCTCCCATGAGTCAGGTCCCTTCCGTCGTCACTTGCCGGCAGCCGGGCTGTCCTCGCCGAGCAGCTTGCCGTCGGAGGTCTCGAACTGCTTCTTGAACTCCGCGATGGCCTCGGCGACGGCCTGAAGGGTGTCGTCGGACATCTTGCCGCCCTCGCGAATGGAGGTCATCAGACCCTGCTCCTTGCGGTGCAGGTAGTCCAGCAGCTCCTTCTCGAAGCGGCGGATGTCTGCGACGGGGACGTCGTCCATCTTGCCGGTGGTGCCGGCCCAGACGGAGACGACCTGGTCCTCGGTGGCCATCGGCTGGTACTGCGGCTGCTTGAGCAGCTCGACCATGCGCTGACCGCGCTCCAGCTGCGCCTTGGACGCGGCGTCCAGGTCGGAACCGAAGGCGGCGAACGCCTCCAGCTCACGGAACTGGGCGAGGTCCACGCGCAGACGGCCGGAAACCTGCTTCATCGCCTTGTGCTGGGCGGAACCACCGACTCGGGAGACAGAGATACCGACGTTCAGCGCGGGGCGCTGACCGGCGTTGAACAGGTCCGACTCCAGGAAGCACTGGCCGTCGGTGATGGAGATGACGTTGGTCGGGATGAACGCCGAGACGTCGTTGGCCTTCGTCTCGACGATCGGCAGACCGGTCATCGAGCCGGCACCCATCTCGTCGGAGAGCTTCGCGCAGCGCTCCAGCAGACGGGAGTGCAGGTAGAAGACGTCACCCGGGTAGGCCTCACGGCCCGGCGGGCGGCGCAGCAGCAGCGACACGGCGCGGTAGGCGTCGGCCTGCTTCGACAGGTCGTCGAAGATGATCAGGACGTGCTTGCCCTGGTACATCCAGTGCTGGCCGATGGCCGAACCGGTGTACGGCGCCAGGTACTTGAAGCCGGCCGGGTCGGACGCCGGGGCGGCGACGATGGTCGTGTACTCCAGCGCGCCGGCCTCCTCCAGAGCGCCGCGCACGCCGGCGATGGTGGAGCCCTTCTGGCCGATGGCGACGTAGATGCAGCGGACCTGCTTGTTCGGGTCGCCGGTACGCCAGTTGTCGCGCTGGTTGATGATGGTGTCGACGGCCAGGGCGGTCTTGCCGGTCTGGCGGTCACCGATGATCAGCTGACGCTGGCCACGGCCGACGGGGGTCATCGCGTCGACGGCCTTGTAGCCCGTCTCCATCGGCTCGTGCACCGACTTACGGACCATGACGCCCGGGGCCTGCAGCTCCAGGGCGCGACGGTCTTCGGTCTCGATCTCGCCGAGGCCGTCGATCGGGTTGCCGAGGGGGTCCACCACGCGGCCGAGGTAGCCCTCGCCCACCGCGACGGAGAGAACCTCACCGGTACGCTGCACCGGCTGACCCTCCTCGATACCGCTGAACTCACCGAGGACGACGCAGCCGATCTCGCGCTCCTCGAGGTTGAGGGCGAGACCGAGGCTGCCGTCCTCGAACTTCAGCAGCTCGTTGGCCATGACCGAGGGCAGACCCTCGACCTTCGCGATACCGTCGCCGGCGAAGGTGACCGTACCGACCTCCTCGCGCGAGGCCGCGTCCGGCTTGTACGCCTGGACGAAGTTCTCCAGCGCGTCCCGGATCTCCTCCGGCCGGATCGTGAGCTCCGCCATCTGGGTTCCCTGCTCTCCTTGTTGGGCCCGAAGTTTCACTTTGGGGGTCTGGGGGCGACCCCCAGGATTCTTCTGCACGGCCCAACCAGGGCCGTCGTAAGTACGTTGTGCCTATTGAGTTGCTGCTCAGCCGGCGAGCCGGCGGCTGGCGTCCTCGATGCGGTCCGCGAGGGAGCCGTTGATGACCTCGTCGCCGACCTGCACCCGGATTCCGCCGAGGACCTCGGGGTCCACGTCCAGGTTGAGGTGCATCCGGCGGCCGTAGAGCTTCGCGAGGGCGGCACCCAGGCGCTGCTTCTGCGGGTCGCTCAGCGGTACCGCCGACGTGACGATGGCCACCATGCGGTCCCGGCGGTCGGCGGCGAGCTTGGACAGGGACTCGAGTCCCGACTCCAGGCTACGTCCCCGCGGCGCGGTCACAAGGCGCGTGACCAGACGCTCGGTGGTTGACTGCGCCCGGCCGCCGAGCAGGCTGCGCAGCAGCTCGCCCTTGGCCGAGGTGGTGGCCTTGCGATCGGTCAGCGCGGCACGCAGCTCGGTGCTGCCGGAGACGATCCGGCCGAACCGGAACAGCTCGTCCTCGACGTCGTCGAGCTTGCCGGCCTGCTGCGCGGCGGTGAGGTCCGCCGTGCCGGCCAGCACCTCGAGCGCGTCCACCAGGTCGCGCGACTGCGACCAGCGGGAGCGGACCATGCCGGCCACCAGGTCGACGGCGGGGCCGCTGACCTGGGTGCCGAGCAGGCGCTGGGCCAGCTCGGCCTTGGCCTCGCCGGCCTGCGCCGGGTCGGTCAGGACCCGACGCAGCGACACCTCGCGGTCGAGCAGCGCGGTGACGGCGGCCAGCTCGTCGGCGAGCCGCGCCGCGTCGGCGGACGTGGAGTCCGTCAGCGCGTCGAGACGCTCTCGTGCGGCTGCCAGGGCATCGCGGCTCGCTCCGTTCATCGTCCGGCCTCGGCCTTCTCCTCGAGGTCGTCGAGGAACCGGTCGATCACGCGGCTCTGACGGGCGTGGTCCTCGAGGGACTCGCCGACGAGCTTGCCGGCCAGGTCGGTGGCGAGCTTGCCGACGTCCTGACGGAGCGCGGACGAGGCGGCCTTGCGGTCGGCCTCGATCTGGGCGTGACCGGCGGCGACGATCTCCTCGCGCTGACGCTGGCCCTCGGCCCGCATCTCGGCGATGAGCGCGGCACCCTGCTCCTGCGCCTCCTGGCGCAGACGCGCGGCCTCGTGCCGGGCCTCGGCGAGCTGTGCCTTGTACTGCTCAAGGACGCTCTGGGCCTCGACCTTCATGGTCTCGGCCTCTTCGATACCGCCTTCGATCGCCGCGCGGCGCTCCTCCAGAACCTTGTTGATGTTCGGAAGCAGCTTCTTCCAGAAGAAGAAGAACACGATGGCGAAGGCGATGGTGCCGACGAGCAGCTCGGGGCCCGGAGGAACGAGCGGGTTCTGCTCTTCCTCGGCCGCCAGCTGCACCAGGTTGGCGATCACATCAGTGCCTTTCGTCGATGCGTGTCAGTAAGCGGTGATTACTTACCGAACACGAACGGCATAACGATGCCGATGAGGGCGAGCGCCTCACAGAAAGCGAAGCCGAGGATCTGGTTGGCACGGATCAGGCCGGCGGCCTCGGGCTGACGGGCCAGGGCCTGGGTGCCGTTACCGAAGATGATGCCGACGCCGATGCCGGGGCCGATGGCGGAGAGGCCGTAGCCGATGGAGCCGAGCGAACCGGAGACAGCGGCGAGGGTCTCAGTGGCAGCCATGCTGTTTCTTCCTTCTCTTTCACGGACCGGCGGGGGTTGGCCACCGGACGTTCTTGGGATTTGCGGGGGCGGGTGGGGCTCAGTGGTGCTCGGCCAGAGCGCCCTGGATGTACGTGCAGGCGAGGAGCACGAAGACGTACGCCTGGACAGCCTGCACGAAGAGCTCGAAGAGGATCATGACCATGGTCATGACGAAGGAGATGCCGGCCGCCGGGATCATCCAGCTGTTCAGCAGGTACCAGGAGGCGACGGTGAACATGACCAGCATCAGGTGGCCGGCGAACATGTTCGCGAACAGTCGCACCGCGTGCGTGAACGGCCGGACGAGCAGGTTCGAGAAGAACTCGATGACCATCACGAGCGGCAGCACCGGGCCGAGCGACTTGTCGTAGCCGGTGACGTTCTTGAAGAACCCGACGAAGCCGTGCCGCTTGAAGGTCAGCGAGACCCAGGTCACGTAGACGATCGCGGCCAGCACCGCGGGGAACGCGATGATCGACGAGACCGGGAACTGCGCGAGCGGGATCACGGACCAGATGTTCATGATCCAGATGAAGAAGAAGAGCGAGACCATCAGAGGGACGTACTTCTCGCCCTCCTTCTTTCCGAGGGTCTCGTAGACGATGCCGCGGCGGACGAAGTCGTACCCCGCTTCACCGACCATCTGCAGCTTGCCCGGCACGACCTTGGCCTTGCCGAAGGCCGCGTAGAAGAAGCCGATGACGAGGATGGTGGTGATGAGGGCCAGCAGCATCACCTTGTTGAACTCGAACCCTCCAACCGTGGCAATCGGCTTGAAGAGGAACGAGTGCAGGCCCGGTGCCGGAAAACCACACCCGTCGGACATGATCCGACAGCTCCAGTCAAAGGCGAGCTGGGTCTGGTCAGCACTCACCGCGGGCTCCTTCGGCGTGACGCATAGGTACGGCAACCTCGTTGTGTCGGCGCGGCGCGCAGCCGCGGTTCGGCACGGGACTGGTGTTACGGATGTGAGGGCGGCTGAGGGGCATCGAGCCTCGCGTTCGAGCAGGCGTCAGCTCAGATGCCCGCGCCCGCGATGCCGCAGTTGGCACCGGACGATAGCAGGAGTTCCTACTGCCCTTTATCGCGCCCCTACTCGTCACGACGACGACCCGGTCTTCTCGGGCTTCTCGCTCTTCTCGGAGTCCGGGTCGATGTAGAAGATCTTGGCCTTCATATGCGCACGAGCCTGCGCGGCCATCCACACGACGGTGGCGATGACGAGCCCGAGGGCGAACGCCTTCGCGTTGAAGAGAGAGGTGTCCTTGAAGAGGGCGACGAAGATCAGCAGAAGCAGTAGCTGGGCGACATAGAGCATCAGCCCCATGGCCTGGAACAACTGCGGGAGCGTTTTTGCCGTCCACTGGAGAACGTACAGACCGATACCCATGAAGAGGATGGCCAGTACGGTGCCGACGGCCGCTCCGATGGCTCCCTTGCCTCCGGCCACCACGCCGCTGACGGCGACCACGACCACACCGGCAGCGGCTGTGGGCACAGCGCACTGCAAGAGGTTCCGGGCGTCATTGGACGGCATGGCGGCAACTCCGCTTTCGCAGGGGGCAGGGGTGTCGTCATGGACGAGCGTAGTCCCGGGCTGAGTGGAGACCTCACACCAATGGACCGTCGCACTACGGTCCTTCGGCTCTATCCGGGGGGTTCTCGTGAACCGTATCACAAACTATTTGATGCAGTCTTTACCTGAGGGTGTGCGCACTGTCACACATGAGAGTGAAGATGCGCGTCTGAGCGAGAACCTTGCCGAGATGTCTGGTATTGGGGCGCTTCGCACCCCCATCGTGACCCCACGACTTGGTAATGCTCTAGTCAGATTCTTACCTGGTCCCCGCCTTGCGCCGGTCGGACAGACGCGAGCGGGGGCCGATGGCGGTCGCCCCGTTGACACCGGCGACGCCGGACACCACGGGCGTGCGGTCCTCGGCCGGGGCGGGCTGGTCCGCCGCGGACGCTGGCGTCGAGGCCTCGGGTGAGAGGGCCGCGACCGAGCCGCGGCGCCGGTAGCGCGGCGGCACGAAGCGCTCCATCCAGCGCGGGGCGCGCGGCGTGAAGCGCGGCAGCAGAAGCAGGAGGAGACCGATCGCGCTCAGGAACACCACACCCAGCACGATCCACATGGACGCCGAGTTGACCGAGTAGGCGAGCGCACCGAAGGCGATCAGCGCCGACCAGAAGTACATGATGAGCACCGCGCGGCTGTGCGAGTGGCCGATCTCCAGCAGCCGGTGGTGCAGGTGGCCGCGGTCGGCGGCGAACGGGGACTGGCCGCGCCAGGTGCGGCGCACGATCGCCAGGATCAGGTCGGCGGCCGGCACCGCGATGATCGTCAGCGGCAGCAGCAGCGGGATGTAGACCGGCACCGTCTGGTGCACCGCCTCCTTCTCGGAACCGGCGAACAGCTTCAGCGCATCGGGGTCCACCTGCCCGGTGACGGAGATCGCGCCCGCGGCCAGGACCAGGCCGATCAGCATCGAGCCCGAGTCGCCCATGAAGATCCGCGCCGGGTGCATGTTGTGCGGCAGGAAGCCCAGACACATGCCCATCAGGATCGCCGCGAAGAGGGTGGCCGGGGCGGCGGCCTCGATGCCGTACGAGTACCAGATGCGGTAGGCGTACAGGAAGAACGCCATGGCCGCGATGCAGACCATGCCGGCCGCGAGGCCGTCCAGGCCGTCGACGAAGTTGACCGCGTTGATGGTGATGACGACCAGCGCGACCGTGAGCAGGGTGCCCTGCCACTGGGTGAGCGCGACCGAGCCGACACCCGGGATCGGCAGCCACAGGATCGTCAGACCCTGCACGACCATCACGCCCGCGGCGATCATCTGGCCGCCCAGCTTGATCAGGGCGTCGATCTCGAACTTGTCGTCCAGCACACCGATCAGCCAGATCAGGGCCGCCCCGGACAGCAGGGCCCGGGGTTCGTTCGACGTCTCGAAGACCTGGTTGAGGTTGGTCAGGTGGTCGGCGACCAGCAGGCCCGCGCACAGACCGAAGAACATCGCGATACCGCCGAGGCGCGGAGTGGGTTCGCGGTGCACGTCGCGTGCCCGGATCTCCGGCATCGCTCCGGCCACGATCGCGAACTTCCGTACCGGCCCTGTCAGCAGATACGTCACCGCGGCCGTGACGCAGAGCGTCAGGAGGTATTCACGCACGGGCTTCCCCACAGGTCTCGCTGGCCATCTCAGCCCCACACCCTAGCGATGCGCGCATACCAGTGGGGACTTCCGGGTAGCGACGATGGTTGCACGAGTGGCTGTGCACCCTGGTGCGTCTACCCCGGCTCAGGCGGGATACGGCGGAAATCCACCGGCCAGCTCCCGTACATCTTCACGGGCTCTTGAGGTCTCCGTCACGCCCCGGAGCACTCCGGTGAGCAGTTCGGCGATCCGGACCATCTCCGCCTCCCCCATCCCCTGCGTGGTGATCGCGGCCGTGCCGAGCCTCAGCCCCCGGGCGTCGCCGTGCGGCAGCGCACAGCAGTCCATGACCAGGCCTGCCGCGGCGAGACGGCCCCGGGCGGTGCGTCCGTCGACACCGAGCGGCGCCGGGTCGGCGGTGATCAGATGGGTGTCCGTGCCGCCGGTGGTGACGACCAGGCCCGCCGCGGCCAGCCGGGCCGCCAGAACCCGCGCATTCGCCACCACCTGATGGGCGTACGCGGCGAACGCCGGTGTTGCCGCCTCACCGAACGCGACCGCCTTGGCGGCGATGGTGTGCATCTGCGCACCGCCCTGTGTGAAGGGGAACACGGCCCGGTCGACCCGCTCGGCCAGCTCCGAGCGGCACAGGATCAGGCCGCCGCGCGGGCCCCGCAGCACCTTGTGGGTGGTCCCGCAGACGATGTCCGCGTACGGCACGGGGTTCGGGGCCGCTCCCCCGGCGACCAGTCCGAGGGGGTGCGCGGCGTCCGCGATGAGGTACGCGCCCACCTCGTCGGCGACCTCGCGGAAGAACGCGTAGTCGAGGTGCCGTGGGTAGGCGATCGAGCCGCACACGACCGCCTTGGGCCGGCGGGTGCGGGCCAGGGTGCGCACCTGCTCGTGGTCGATGAGCCCGGACTCGGCCTCGACGCCGTACCCGACGAAGTCGAACCAGCGGCCGGAGAAGTTGGCGGGCGAGCCGTGCGTGAGGTGCCCGCCGTAGGGCAGGCCGAGCGCGAGGACGGTGTCGCCGGGGCGGAGCAGGGCGGCATAGGCGGCCAGCACCGCCGAGGAGCCCGAGTGGGCCTGGACGTTGGCGTGGTCGGCGCCGAACAGCGCCCGGGCCCGCTCGACGGCGACACGTTCGGCTACGTCGACGACCTCGCAGCCGCCGTGGTGCCGCGCCCCCGGGTAGCCCTCGGCGTACTTGTTGGCGAGCGGTGAGCCGAGGGCGGCCAGCACGGCCGGGGAGGTGAAGTTCTCGGCGGCGATCAGCTGGAGCGTGGTCGACTGCCGCTCCCGCTCCCCGAGCAGGATGTCGGCGAGCTCGGGGTCCTGGCGGCGCAGGACGTCGGTCTCGATGGCAGGGGTGACCGTCATGGTGGGCTCCGGGCGTCGACGCTGACGTACGACCAATGTAGGCCCGGGGCCTGAGGAACGCTCGGTCGCTACGTCTTTGCGGGGACGCCGGTGAGGGCCGTGACCACCGGATCGAGTGCCTGGTGTATCTCGTCCCCGATGGACCGGAAGAACGTCAGGGGCGCGCCGTACGGGTCGTAGACCTCGTCCGCCTCGGCGGTCGGCGCCAGCAGCCACCCGCGTAGAGCGGCCGAGGCGCGGACCAGCGCGCGTGCGCGCACGACCACGCCCTCCTCCAGGGGCGGCAGGGTCGCCGGGTCGATGGCCTTGACCAGGCGGGTGAACTCCTTGAGCGTGAAGGTGCGCAGGCCGGCGGAGTGCCCCATGGAGATGACCTGCGCCCGGTGGTCCCTGGTGGCGGTCAGCACCAGGTCGGCGCGGATCACGTGCTCGTCGAGGAGCTCGCGCCCGGTGAAGCCGGAGGCGTCCGCGCCGAAGTCGGCCAGGACGGTCTCCGCGTGGGACTCCATGGGCGCGCCCTCATGACCCCAGGTGCCCGCGCTCTCCACGACGAGCCCGCCGCCGAGGATGCCGAGCCGCTCCTTGACGAAGTGGCGGGTCAGCCGCTCGGTGATGGGCGAGCGGCACACGTTTCCGGTGCTGACGTGGAGGATGCGGAAGCTGTCGCGCGGAAGTCCCACGAAGGTCGTCGTGATCTCCGCCGCGCTTTCCCCGTTGCCTATGCCACGCCCCGATCCAGGGGCCGTCAATTCGCCACCTCGAGGTCGGGTACGACCTTGCGCAGCTCGTCCGCCGAGATGGCACCCGCGCGCAGGAGCAGCGGCACCTCCCGGGTCACGTCGACGATCGACGACGGCACGATGCCGGGGGTCGGGCCGCCGTCGAGGTAGACGGAGACGGAGTCGCCGAGCATCTCCTGCGCGGCGTCGCAGTCCTCCGGCGCCGGGTGGCCGGTCAGGTTGGCGGAGGAGACGGCCATGGGGCCGACCTCGGTCAGCAGCTCGATGGCGACCGGGTGCAGCGGCATGCGCACGGCGACGGTGCCACGGGTGTCCCCGAGGTCCCACTGGAGGGACGGCTGGTGCCGGGCGACGAGCGTCAGGGCGCCCGGCCAGAACGCGTCGACCAGCTCCCAGGCCAGCTCGGAGAAGTCCGTGACGAGGCCGTGCAGCGTGTTCGGGGAGCCGATGAGGACGGGGGTGGGCATGTTGCGGCCCCGGCCCTTCGCGTCCAGCAGGTCGGCGACCGCCTCCGAGGAGAACGCGTCGGCGCCGATGCCGTACACCGTGTCCGTCGGCAGCACCACGAGCTCGCCACGGCGGACGGCGGACGCTGCCTCGCGCAGACCGGTCACGCGGTCGGTCGCGTCGTTGGTGTCGTATCGCCGTGCCATCTTTAGCTGGCCTCCTCGTACACGTGCTGCTGGGATGAAGTCCGCGAAGACCGCGGGGTGCCCGGTGTGCTCACGGCAGTGCCTTGCGGGCCGTGGCGAACCGCGGGCGGTTGTTCAGGTCCGGGTGGTCGGCCGCGTCGGTCCAGCCCCGGTCCTCGGCGAAGATCCACGGCACCTGGCCGCCCTGGGTGTCCGCGTGCTCGACGACGACGACACCGCCCGGGCGCAGCAGCCGGTGTGCGGTGCGTTCCAGGCCGCGGATGAGGTCGAGGCCGTCCTCGCCGGAGAAGAGGGCCAGGCCGGGGTCGTAGTCCCGGGCCTCGGGGGCGACGTACTCCCACTCGGTGAGCGGGATGTACGGCGGATTGGTGATGACCAGGTCGACCTGGCCGTCGAGGTCCGGGAAGGCCGTCAGGGCGTTGCCCTGCCGCAGGTCGACCCTGGATCCCTGGACGTTCTTGCGGGTCCACTTGAGGGCGTCCTCGGACAACTCCACGGCGTGCACGCGCGAGCGCGGCACCTCCTGGGCGAGGGCGAGCGCGATGGCGCCGGAGCCGGTGCACAGGTCGACGATGCACGGCTCGACGACGTCCATGGCCCGTACGGCGTCTATGGCCCAGCCGACCACGGACTCCGTCTCGGGCCGCGGCACGAACACCCCGGGGCCGACCTGGAGTTCCAGGTAGCGGAAGTAGGCTCGCCCGGTGATGTGCTGGAGCGGTTCGCGGGCCTCGCGGCGGGCGATGACCTCCCAGTAGCGGGCGTCGAAGTCGGAGTTCTTGACGGAGTGCAGCTCGCCGCGCTTGACGCCGTGCACGAACGCGGCGAGTTCCTCCGCGTCGGTACGCGGCGAGGGCACGCCGGCGTCGGCGAGCCGCTGGGTGGCCTGGGCCACCTCCGCGAGCAGCAGGTTCACGCAAGTCCTCCGTATTGCTCGTACGTGCCTTACGCCGCCGCCAGCTTCGCGGCCGAGTCCGCGTCGACGCATGCCTGGATCACCGCGTCGAGGTCGCCGTCCAGGACCTGGTCCAGGTTGTACGCCTTGAAGCCGACACGGTGGTCCGAGATGCGGTTCTCCGGGAAGTTGTACGTGCGGATCTTCTCGGAGCGGTCGACGGTGCGGACCTGGCTGCGGCGGGCGTCGGCGGCCTCCCGCTCCGCCTCCTCCTGCGCCGCTGCGAGCAGCCTCGAGCGCAGGATACGCAGTGCCTGCTCCTTGTTCTGCAGCTGGCTCTTCTCGTTCTGGCAGGAGGCGACGACTCCGGTGGGGATGTGCGTGATGCGCACGGCGGAGTCGGTGGTGTTGACGGACTGCCCGCCGGGCCCGGAGGACCGGTAGACGTCGATGCGCAGGTCGTTCGGGTTGATCTCGACGTCGACCTCCTCGGCCTCGGGCGTGACGAGCACACCGGCCGCGGAGGTGTGGATCCGGCCCTGGGACTCCGTCGCGGGCACGCGCTGCACGCGGTGCACGCCGCCCTCGTACTTCATCCGCGCCCAGACGCCCTGACCGGGTTCGGTGGCGCCCTGGCCGCCCTTGGTCTTCACGGCGACCTGGACGTCCTTGTAGCCGCCCAGCTCGGACTCGGTGGCGTCGATGATCTCGGTCTTCCAGCCGACGCGCTCGGCGTAGCGCAGGTACATGCGCAGCAGGTCGCCGGCGAACAGCGCCGACTCGTCGCCGCCCGCGCCCGCCTTGATCTCGAGGATGACGTCCTTGTCGTCGCTGGGGTCGCGCGGGACGAGGAGGAGACGCAGTTTCTCCGTCAGCTCCTCGCGCGCCTTCTCCAGCTCCTTGACCTCGGCGGCGAACTCGGGGTCGTCGGCGCCCAGTTCACGCGCGGTCTCGATGTCGTCGCCCGTCTGCGTCCAGGAGCGGTAGGTGGCGACGATGGGGGTGAGCTCGGCGTAACGCTTGTTCAGCTTGCGCGCGTTGGCCTGGTCGGAGTGGACCGACGGGTCGGCGAGCTTCTTCTCCAGGTCGGCGTGCTCGGCGACGAGTTCCTCGACGGCCTCGAACATCTTGGGCTCCTGTGAACGGACGGGGGTGAAGGGCGGGCGACCAAAAACGCCGGTCCAGGCGCGCCCTCGGTGGGGGCGCGGCCGTGGACCGGCGCTAGGGCCTGTCCGGCGGATCAGGTCGGAGGAAAGCCGCCGTACCTGTCAGTGCCGACGAGCGGGGCCTGGTGCGTGCAGCTGCAAGGCGGAGGAAAGAGTCGACGCGGAGCGTCGGCGACTGACGACAACGCCGCAGATGTGCGTGCCAGGCCCCGCGTCTCCGACAGGATCCGCCGGGCAGGCCCTAGGAGGCTCGCTACTTCTTGGAGCCGGCGGCCTTGCCGAAGCGGGCCTCGAAGCGGGCCACACGGCCACCGGTGTCGAGGATCTTCTGCTTGCCCGTGTAGAACGGGTGGCACTCGGAGCAGACATCGGCGCGGATGGCGCCGGACTCGATGGTGCTGCGGGTGGTGAACGACGCGCCGCAGGTGCAGCTGACCTGCGTCTCGACGTACTCGGGGTGGATGTCGCGCTTCAAGGTGTCTCCTAGGTTCGGGAGGGCGCCGGGTCGCTGCCGCGGGGTGCGAGAGCGTGAACCGGAGCCGACGTACCAGTCTGCCAGGACTGGGGCCTACTCCCAAAACCGGGGGTTGCCGTCGTTTGTTCCCTGCGGGCCGGTGAGGGCTTGTCGCGCAGTTCCCCGCGCCCCCTAGGAGGACGACACCACGCCCTTGGCCTCACCGGTCGCCGTGCCCTTGGTGGCGCTCGCCGGGATCGGTCTGTCGTTCGCCAGGGCCTTCCAGATCTGGTCGGCCTTCTTCTCCTGGAGGAGGACACGGTTGGGGTCGGCCGGGTCGTAGGCCACCGGCATCGTGATCATGTGCATGTTGGACGGGCTGATGCCCTTGAGGCCGCTCGCGAAGGACGCGAGTTTGTTGACCGAGCCGAGGTCGGAGTCGGTCGTCACCGTCTTGGTCGCGGTTTCCGCGAGGTCGAGCAGCTTCTTCGGGTTCGAGAAGACGCCGACGTCCTTGATCTGGTTGACCAGGGCCTTGATGAAGGCCTGCTGGAGCTGGATGCGGCCCAGGTCTGAGCCGTCGCCGACGCCGTGTCTGGTGCGGACCAGGCCGAGGGCCTGCCTGCCGTCGAGCGTGTGGGGGCCGGCCTTCAGCTTCAGATGGCTGTCGGGGTCGTCGATGCTCTTGGTGGTGGTGATCTCGACGCCGCCGAGGTCGTCGATGAGCGTCTGGAAGCCGGAGAAGTCGACCTCCAGATAGTGGTCCATGCGCAGGTCGGTGATCGACTCGACGGTCTTCACCGTGCAGGCCGCCCCGCCGGTGGAGTACGCGGAGTTGAACATCACGCTGTGGGCGGCGGGGTGCTCGTCGCCCTTGGTGTCCGTGCAGGAGGGCCGGTCGATGAGGGTGTCGCGCGGGATGGAGACCACACTGGCCTTCTTGTGGCCCTCGTAGACGTGCACGATCATCGCCGTGTCGGAGCGGGCGCTGCCGTCGTCGGTGCCGCCGCCCAGCTTCTTGTTGCCGCCGGCGCGGGTGTCGGAGCCGAGGACGAGGATGTTCTCCGAGCCGTTGTCGGCCTTCTTGGGCCGGTCCGTGCCGAGGGCCTGGTCGATGTCGACGCTCTTGAGGTTGCCGTTGAGCTTGAAGTACAGGTACCCGGTTCCGGCTCCGCCCAGCACGACGATGCCCGCGGCCGTCCAGGCCGTGATCATCAGACCCTTGTGACGCCTCTGGGACTTACGGCGTCGGCCCTTGCCGCGGTGACGGGCTCCGTTGATGCCGGTGTCGCCCGGTATACCCGGATCCGGCGTGCTCTCGGCGGACATGCACTCCTCAGCTCTTCTACGGTCGGTTACCCCCTGCGGTCAATGCCAGGCGTGGCCGGAGAAGACCCTTCCTCGCACTATCGTCGCCCCACCTGGTCAGACGGGGAAACTCGGGAAAGGGTTGCACGACGGACTGTGCCCACCGCGTGCGGCGGTGGGCACAGTCCGTGTTCGTCACAGCGGGGGTGAATCCCGCTCACCTGCAATTTCAGCCGAAGATGTCGTACTGCTTGAAATCCGTGCCCACGGACTTCCTTGTGGCGAAGATCTCGCTGGTCCCCTTGCCGGTGCCCGGGTACAGGTAGAGCGTGCCGCCGGGGGTGCGGGCCAGGAAGTCGGCCCTGCCGTCACCGGTGACGTCGCCGGGCGCGTCGAAGGCGTTGTAGCCGCCCCACGTACGCACCTTGACCCGGGCCGAGAAGGCCCCCGAGCCGGACTTGCCGGTGCCCTTGTAGAGGTAGATGTAGCTGCCCGACTTGCTGCGGGCGATCAGGTCGGTCTTGCCGTCCCCGTTGAAGTCGCCCTTGCCGCGCACGGAGTTGTACTGGTTCCAGCCGGAGCCGACCTTCACGCGGGGTGCGAAGCTGCCGTTGCCCTTGCCCGGGTAGATCCACATGACGCCCGCCGAGTCGACCGAGAGCAGGTCGGGCAGGTAGTCGCCGGTGACGTCACCGGGGGTGATGACGCGGGTGCGGGTCTTCCAGTTGTCGGCGAGCTTCTTGGTGGACCAGGTGCCGCTGGAGATCACGTAGTGGGTCCAGAACAGGTCGCCGTCGCTGCTGCGCCGGTAGACCAGATCCTGGTGGCCGTCGCGGTCGAGATCGGTCTGCAGGACGACGTTGACGCCGTTCCAGTTGCCCCAGGACACCCGGGCGGCGAACGACGTGCCCTTGGAGTCCTTGGAGTAGCCCGTCTTGGTGGAGGACTTGCGCACCCACAGGTCGGCCTTGTGGTCGCCGCTGATGTTGGTGTCGTCTAGGCGCGGGTAGGCGGCGCCGACGTACGAACTCACCTTGCTGAAGACGCTGTAGGCGCCCTTGGCGACGCAGTCCGTCACGCCCCAGGACACGACACCGACGATCCGGTTGTTCACGACCAGCGGGCCGCCGGAGTCGCCGTTGCAGGCGGAGACGGTGCCGGTGTCGCTGCCGGTGGCGGGCTTGCCCGCGCAGACCATGTGGCCCTTGACGAAGTCCCGGCCGTAGTAGCCCGCGCAGGTGGTGTCGGACTGTACGGGCAGTGTGGCCGTCTTCAGCGTCTCGGAGACGTCGTCGCTGGTGGAGCTGGTGCGGCCCCAGCCGTAGACCTTGGCGCTGGTGCCGGCCTTGTACGACGTGGTGTCACCGGACGTCGTCATGCGGATCGGGCTGGCCTTGACCGGGACGGGCAGGGTGAGCACCGCGATGTCGTTGTCGATGGTGGTCGCGTTGTACGACGGGTGGTTCCACTGCCGCCAGACGCCGGTGACGGTGCCGCCGTGCAGGTCGGTGCCATCGGCGGAGGGCAGCTGCGCGGTGCCGGTGACGACGGCGCCGTTGCCGTTCCAGTCGTAGCCCTTGACGCAGTGCGCGGCGGTGAGGATCTTCGTCGGCGCGACGACGGCGCCGCCGCAGAAGAAGCCGATGTCGTCGCTGGTGCCCGCGGTGCCCCGGTCGTCGTAGTAGTGGAGCTGCGCCATCCACGGGGCCGTGCTGATGCTGGTCTCGTTGCCGCCGATGACCTTGGGGTCGATCCGGCTCGTGGTGGTGCCGGCGCTGAGCGCGGCCTTGCTCGTCTTGCCGGCGACGTCGTCCCCGGCCATGGCACCCGCGACACGCTTCTCCAGCTCGGCGAGCGACGGCGAGCTGGTGGCGGGCTTGACCTTCGGCTGCGGCAGCGGGGTGGCCGCACCGGCGGACGTCGTCAGCAGCGCGCCGGCCACGGCGGCGGCGACACCGGCCGCGGCGACGGGCAGCGCGATGCGTATCCGGCGTCTGTGCCGACCGCCCCCGGGCATGGGTGTACCCACGAATGTCCCCCCTTGGGATCACAAGTTCGAAGAGAGCGTGATCCTACCTCTACATGAACACCACAAAGGGCCGCCCCCTTACGGGAAGCGGCCCTCTTGTGCGGTGATGACTCAGTCGCCGTTGCCGGGCGTCGGCGTCGTCTTCTGGATCTGCATCAGGAACTCGGCGTTCGACTTCGTCTGCTTCATCTTGTCGAGGAGCAGCTCGACCGCCTGCTGCTGGTCGAGGGCGTGCAGCACCCGGCGCAGCTTCCAGACGATGCCCAGCTCGTCGGGGGCGAGCAGGATCTCTTCCTTACGGGTACCGGACGCGTCGACGTCCACCGCCGGGAAGATGCGCTTGTCGGCGAGCTTCCGGTCGAGCTTCAGCTCGGCGTTGCCCGTGCCCTTGAACTCCTCGAAGATCACCTCGTCCATGCGGGACCCGGTGTCCACCAGGGCGGTGGCGAGGATGGTCAGCGAACCGCCGTCCTCGATGTTGCGGGCCGCACCGAAGAAGCGCTTCGGCGGGTACAGCGCCGTCGAGTCGACACCACCGGACAGGATGCGGCCGGAGGCCGGGGCGGCGAGGTTGTACGCACGGCCCAGACGGGTGATCGAGTCGAGCAGCACGACCACGTCGTGACCCAGCTCCACCAGGCGCTTTGCGCGCTCGATGGCCAGCTCGGCGACGGTGGTGTGGTCCTCGGCCGGGCGGTCGAAGGTCGAGGAGATGACCTCGCCCTTCACCGACCGCTGCATGTCGGTGACCTCTTCCGGACGCTCGTCGACGAGGACGACCATCAGGTGGCACTCGGGGTTGTTGTGCGTGATCGCGTTGGCGATCGCCTGCATGATCATGGTCTTGCCGGTCTTCGGCGGGGCCACGATCAGACCACGCTGGCCCTTACCGATCGGCGACACGAGGTCGATGATGCGGGTGGTGAGGACACCGGGGTCGGTCTCCAGGCGGAGGCGGTCCTGCGGGTACAGCGGCGTCAGCTTGTTGAACTCGGGCCGCCCGCGCCCGGATTCGGGCGCCATGCCGTTGACGGAATCCAGGCGCACCAGCGCGTTGAACTTCTCGCGCCGCTCGCCTTCCTTGGGCTGGCGCACGGCACCGGTGATGTGGTCGCCCTTGCGCAGGCCGTTCTTGCGGACCTGGGCGAGGGAGACGTACACGTCGTTCGGGCCGGGCAGGTAGCCGGACGTACGGATGAAGGCGTAGTTGTCGAGGATGTCCAGGATGCCCGCGACGGGGATCAGGACGTCGTCCTCGTTGATCTGCGGCTCGGAGGCGATGTCGTCGCGGCCACGACGGCCCCGGCGGTCGCGGTAGCGCCCGCGACGGCCACGACGGCCGCCCTCGAAGTCGTCGTCGTCCTGCTGCTGGCCGCGGTCCTGACGGCCGCCGCCCTGGTTCTGCTGCTGGCCGCGCTGACCGCCCTGCTGGTCGTCGCCCTTGCCACCGCGGCGGTCGCGGTCCCGGTCCCGGCCACGGTCACGGCGGTCGCGACGACGGCCCTCGCCGCCGTCACCCGCGTCGGACTTGGCGTCGTTGTTCTGCGACTGCTGCTGCGCCGGCGTCTCGGCCTTGGCGTCGTTCTTCGCCTCGGCGACGATGGTCTCCGTGGCGGAAGCCGGGGCTCCGGCCTCGGCGGTGGCCCGGCGACGACGGCGCTCGGGCGCCTCGTCTCCCCCGTCGCGGGAGGGGCCGCCGGCCGGCTGGCCGGGGATCTCGATCTGCTGCTGGGCCACGGCCTTGCCGGCCTTGTCCGCCTTGTCCGCGGGGGCCTGCGAGGCCTCCTTCGCGTCCGCCTTCTTGTCCGCCTTCTCGGCGTTGTCGCCCGTACGGGTCCGCGAGGTGGCGCGGCGCTTGGGCTTGGTCTCGGCGGGGGCGTCGGCCTTCGCGGCCGGAGCGGCGCCGCCGGACGCCTGCGCCTCCTTGATGACCTCGATCAGCTGGCTCTTGCGCATACGCGCGGTGCCCCTGATACCGAGGCCGGATGCGACCTGCTGCAGCTCGGCCAGCACCATGCCCTCGAGGCCGGTACCGCGGCGCCGCCGGGAGCCGGCACCGGTGGCAGGCGCGGAGGCGTCCGTGGCGGGCGCGGCAGCGGTCTCCTCGACACGTGCGCCCATCAGATCGGTGGTGTCGCTCACGAAGGGTCCTTCCCTGGAGCGGACGTCGGCCTGTCTGGCTCGGCGACCGGTTGTGCTGTCCGACTTCGGTCCGTGTGGTGTGAACCGTGCCGGGGCGGTGGTCCGCCTAAGCGGCGGGGGAATCTGGTGATGGCGCTTCCTTGAGCCGTGGCACCCAGTGTCAGTGTCACGCGGCGTGGTCGCACCGGTTCCGGAGCGTGCCCTGCGCCCCGCTCAGTGTCCTTGTACGGCGTACGGTCCGACGTACGGGACACAGTGCGGCTTGGGGGGCTCCCGGAAGAATGTCTGTCCCGGACGGGGACACGAGGCACCTCGCCATGGTGGGGTCGGGTGCAGACTTGAGGTTAACACTACCGGATCCAACAAACATTCCCCCTCTCGAAATCCGGCAACCGCGCGCTTTCAGATGTCACCGGGGGCCGCGAGCGGCAGCACGCTCGCGCCCTGCTGATCGAGGCGCAGCCGGTTCGCGGCCCAGTCCGCGCCCGCCAGTGCCTCGACCTTGTCGGCGGTCTCGGCGTCGGCCAGCGCCATGACCGTGGGTCCGGCTCCGGAGATGACCGCGGGGATGCCGTCGCCCCGCAGCCGCTCCACCAGCGCCGTGCTCTCGGGCATGGCCGGCGCGCGGTACTCCTGGTGCAGGCGGTCCTCGGTGGCGGGCAGCAGCAGTTCGGGGCGGCGCGTCAGGGCCTCGACGAGCAGGGCGGCCCGGCCCGCGTTGGCGGCCGCGTCGACGTGCGGAACGGTGCGCGGGAGCAGGCCGCGCGCGGTTTCCGTGAGAACCGGCTTTCCGGGTACGAAAACCACCGGAACGATGGAATCCGCGGGCTCCATCCTGATCGCACGGGCCGCACCGCCCTCCATCCAGGACAGCGTGAAGCCACCCAGCAGACACGCCGCGACGTTGTCGGGGTGGCCCTCGATCTCGGTGGCGAGCTCCAGCAGCGCGGTGTCGTCGAGCTTGGCGTCGGCCCCTATGGTCACAGCGCGGGCGGCGACGATCCCGGCGCAGATGGCCGCCGAGGAGGAGCCGAGTCCCCGGCCGTGCGGAATGCGGTTGGCGCAGACGATCTCCAGGCCGCGCGGCTGTCCGCCGAGCAGGTCGAAGGCGGTGCGCAGGGAACGCACGAGAAGGTGCCGCTCATCGCGCGGGAGCGTCTCGCTTCCCTCACCCGCGATGTCGATGTGCAGCCCGGAGTCGGCCACCCGGACGACCACGTCGTCGTACAACCCCAGCGCGAGGCCGAGGGCGTCGAAGCCCGGGCCGAGGTTGGCGCTGGTGGCGGGGACGCGCACCCGGACGGCGGCGGCGCGGAACGCTGGACCGGCCATCGCTCGATGACTCTCCTTGAGCTGCGGTGATTGTCGAATGACGTTCAGTGGACATTCGATGGCGTACGAGAACCCTGGGGGCCGCCGCCGGCCGCGAGGGCCGGCCGCTGTCCCGGCCGCGGAGACGGCACGGCACCGTGCTCCCTGCGGAGGCATATGCGGCGGGCGGGTTCAGTACAGCCTATCGAAGGAAGGTTCTGTGGCGACATAGGGCGCACAGGAGGCGCACGATGCGTGTCGTAAGCCCCCTGTGCACCCCCCGTAGGGAACCTCCCCGGGCAAGCGCCGTCTTACGCCGGACCTTGCCGGGCGTTGCACCGGCGCTCGATGCATACCCGCACGTCAGGCGAGGCCCAGGCGCTCCGCCGCGGCCGCCGCGTCGACGGGCACGGTGACCGGCTGCGGGGCACCGGCGACGGCCCAGTCGGGGTCCTTCAGGCCGTTGCCCGTGACGGTGCAGACGATCCGCTGCCCCGGGTCGACCTTGCCCTGCTCGGCGGCCTTCAGCAGACCGGCGACGGACGCGGCGGACGCCGGCTCGACGAAGACGCCCTCCTGTGAAGCCAACAGCCGGTAGGCGCGCAGGATCTCACGGTCCGTCACCTCGTCGATGAAACCGCCCGACTCGTCCCGCGCGGCGAGCGCGAACTGCCACGAGGCCGGATTGCCGATTCGGATGGCCGTGGCGATGGTCGACGGGTCCTTGACGACCTCGCCGCGCACGATCGGGGCGCTGCCGGAGGCCTGGAAGCCCCACATCCGCGGGGTCCGGGTCGCCACACCGTCGGCGGCGTACTCCGTGTAGCCCTTCCAATAGGCCGTGATGTTGCCCGCGTTGCCCACCGGCAGGACGTGAATGTCGGGCGCGTCGCCGAGCATGTCCACGATCTCGAACGCGGCCGTCTTCTGGCCCTCGATACGTACCGGGTTGACCGAATTCACCAACGCCACGGGGTAGTTGTCGCTCAGGCCGCGCGCCAGCGTGAGGCAGTCGTCGAAGTTGCCTTCGACCTGCAGGATCTTCGCGCCGTGCACGAGGGCCTGGCCCATCTTGCCGAGCGCGATCTTGCCCTGCGGCACGAGCACGGCGCAGACCATCCCGGCCCGCACGGCGTACGCGGCGGCGGACGCCGACGTGTTGCCGGTGGAGGCGCAGATGACGGCTTGCGCGCCCTCCTCCTTCGCCCGGGTGATGGCCATGGTCATGCCCCGGTCCTTGAAGGAACCGGTCGGATTCGCGCCCTCCACCTTGAGGTGGACCTCGCAGCCCGTGCGCTCGGAGAGCACCTGCGCGGGCACGAGGGGCGTGCCGCCCTCACGGAGCGTCACGACCGGCGTGCTGTCGGAGACGGGCAGCCGGTCCCGGTACTCCTCGATGATTCCGCGCCACTGGTGGGTCATTGCTGGTTACTCTCCTTCAACCCGCATGATGCTGGCGACACCACGCACGGTGTCGAGCTTGCGCAACGCCTCGACGGTCCCGGTGAGGGCGGCGTCGGACGCACGGTGCGTGACGACGACGAGGGAGGCCTCGCCGTCCTTCCCCGACTGGCGAACCGTATCGATCGAGACTCCGTGCTCGGCGAAGACGGTCGCGACCTGGGCGAGAACACCCGGTTTGTCGGCCACGTCGAGGCTGATGTGGTAGCGCGTGACGACGTCGCCCATCGGGGACACCGGCAGCGCGGCGTAGGCAGAATCGCCCGGTCCGGTCGAGCCGCTGAGCCGGTTGCGGCAGACGGCGACGAGATCGCCGAGCACGGCGGAGGCGGTGGGGGAACCGCCCGCTCCGGGGCCGTAGAACATGAGCTGCCCGGCGGCGTCGGACTCGACGAACACGGCGTTGTAGGCGCCGCGGACGGAGGCCAGCGGGTGGCTCAGCGGGATCATGGCCGGGTGCACACGCGCGGTGACCGACGCCCCGTCCGCGGCCCGCTCGCAGATGGCGAGCAGTTTGATGGTGCAGCCCATCTCCTTCGCGGAGGCGAAGTCGGCCGCGGTCACCTCGGTCATGCCCTCGCGGTAGACGTCGTCGAGGCGTACGCGCGTGTGGAAGGCGATGCCGGCGAGGATCGCGGCCTTGGCGGCGGCGTCGAAGCCCTCGACGTCGGCGGTCGGGTCGGCCTCCGCGTAGCCCAGGGCGGTGGCCTCGTCGAGGGCCTCCTGGTAGCCGGCGCCGGTGGAGTCCATCTTGTCGAGGATGAAGTTCGTCGTGCCGTTGACGATGCCCATCACCCGGTTGATCTTGTCGCCGGCGAGGGACTCGCGCAGCGGCCGGATCAGCGGGATGGCACCGGCGACGGCGGCCTCGTAGTAGAGGTCCTTGTCGTGCTGCTCGGCGACGGCGTGCAGGGCGGCCCCGTCCTGGGCGAGCAGCGCCTTGTTGGCGGAGACGACGGAAGCCCCGTGCTCGAAGGCGGCGGTGATGAGACCGCGCGCGGGCTCGATGCCACCGATGACCTCGACCACCACGTCGATGTCGCCGCGTTTGACGAGGGCGGTGGCGTCGGTGGTGACGAGCTCGGGAGCGATGCCCTCACGCACCTTGTCGGGCCGCCGCACGGCCACGCCCGCGAGCTCCACCGGGGCCCCGATGCGGGCCGTGAGGTCGTCGGCGTGCGTCGTCATGATGCGCGCCACCTCTGAGCCGACCACTCCACAGCCCAGCAGCGCCACCTTCAGCGGACGCGTACGCATCATCCGACCTCGTTTCCTCTTTACCGTCTACGGTGGAACCAGTCTCACTCACCGGACGGGAGTTTCTGCCCCCGGTCCGGATCGTGAGACGTCCATTTCATTTTCGCGGGGGCGGCAGACAGGAGATCTTCCGCCGCCTGCCGCGGCCCGCAGTTCGCTTCTTCTCAGCCGGTCTTTCTCAGCCGACCCTTCTCAGCCGACGTCGAGACGCAGCAGGTCCTCCTCCGTCTCGCGGCGGACGATCACCCGCGCCTCACCGCCGTCGACGGCGACGACCGGCGGGCGGAGCACGTGGTTGTAGTTGCTGGCCATGGACCGGCAGTAGGCGCCGGTGGCCGGGACGGCGATGAGGTCACCCGGTGCCAGGTCGGCCGGCAGGAACGCGTCCTTGACCACGATGTCACCGCTCTCGCAGTGCTTGCCGACGACCCGGGCGAGCATCGGCTGGGCGTCGGAGGTGCGGGAGACCAGCGCGACGCTGTACTCGGCGTCGTACAGCGCGGTGCGGATGTTGTCCGACATGCCGCCGTCCACGGAGACGTACGTCCGCAGCCCGTCGAGGGGCTTGATGGTGCCGACCTCGTAGAGCGTGAAGGCGGTCGGGCCGACGATGGCGCGGCCCGGCTCGACGGAGATGCGGGGCGTGCGGAGCTTGGCGGCCTCGCACTCCCTCGTGACGATCTCGGTGAGCGCCTTGGCGATCTCGTGCGGCTCGCGGGGGTCGTCGTCGCTGGTGTACGCGATGCCGAGGCCGCCGCCGAGGTCGATCTCGGGCAGCTCGACGCCGTGCTCGTCGCGGACGGCCTTCAGGAGCGAGACGACCCGGTGGGCGGCGACCTCGAACCCGGACATGTCGAAGATCTGCGAGCCGATGTGGCTGTGGATGCCGACCAGTTCCAGCCCGTCGAGCTGCAGGGCCCGGCGTACGGCCTCGGCGGCCTGGCCGCCGGCCAGCGGGATGCCGAACTTCTGGTCCTCGTGGGCCGTGGCGATGAACTCGTGGGTGTGGGCCTCGACGCCGACGGTGATGCGGATGAGGACCTTCTGCCGCTTCCCGAGGCCCTGCGCGATGTGGGCGACGCGGACGATCTCCTGGAAGGAGTCGAGGACGATGTGCCCGACGCCGGCCTCGACGGCCCTGGTGATCTCGTCGACGGACTTGTTGTTGCCGTGGAAGGCGATGCGGTCGGCGGGCATGCCCGCGGACAGGGCGGTGGCCAGCTCGCCGCCGGAGCAGACGTCGACGTTCAGTCCCTCCTCGTCGAGCCAGCGTACGACGGCGCGGGAGAGGAACGCCTTGCCGGCGTAGAAGACGTCGGCCTCGGCCCCGAAGGCGGTGCGCCAGGCACGCGCGCGGGCCCGGAAGTCGGCCTCGTCGAGGACGTAGGCAGGAGTGCCGAACTCCTCGGCGAGCCGGGTGACGGGGATGCCTCCGACGCTCACGACCCCGTCCTCGTCACGCGCCACGGTCTGGGCCCACACCTTGGGGTCCAGCGCGTTGAGGTCGGCGGGCGGAGCGGAGTAGTGGCCCTCGGGGAGGACATCGGCGTGACGGGGCCCGGCGGGGTGTGCGGAACGGCTCATGATCTGTTCGTGTCTCTCAGAGATGGTCGGGTGCGTCGATGCCGAGCAGGGACAGGCCGCCGGCCAGCACCGTCCCGGCGGCTTCGGCGAGCGCCAGCCGGGCACGGTGGGCGGCCGAGGGTTTCTCCTCACCGAGGGGCAGCACGGCGGGGAGCAGGGGCATCGCGGCATCGGCGACGGCGATGAGGTGCCGGGCCAGGCGGTCGGGGGTGTACTGCGTGGCGGTGGCGGCGAGGACGCGGGGGTGGTCGCCGAGTGCGGCGAGCAGCGCTTCCGCTTCGCTCACGGGACCGGGCTCGGGGTGGAAGCCGAGGTCGGCGGCGTTGCGCAGGAGGGCCCGGGTGCGGGCGTGGGCGTACCGGACGCGGAAGAGGGGGTTGCTCTCCCGCTGGACGAGGTGGTCGCCGGGGATCCGGGGACGGTCGTGGGCGGCGGGGTGCAGCAGCGCCCAGCGGGCGGCGTCCCGGCCGAGGGGCAGGGGGTCGGCGGGAGCGGGGACGGGCCGGACGGTGAAGGACCGGTCGGCGAGGCGCGGCCCCCGGGCGGTGACGTCCGCGCCGAGGACGGACTCCCACTCCGGGGCGGGCCGGCCGTCGCACTCGACACGGACGTAGTCCCCCTGGCTGCGCAGCACACGGGCCACGGCGTCCGCGACCACGACGGCCCGCACGTCTGCCGGGCACCGGAGCCGGACGGCGGTCCCGCTGAACCCGGTCGTCACGTGCCCGTACCGCCGCCCGCGCCGCAGGACCTCCTCGACGAGGCCGGCGGCGGCGGTGCTCCGCAGACTGAGGTTGAGGAAGCCGGGTCCGGTGACGACGACGTCGTCGAACCGCTGCTCGTCGAGGAGCCGCGCCCGCAGGATCTCGGCCACGCGCTGCGGCGGCTCCCCCGCGGCACGGGCCAGCTGGAGGGCGATGCTGGTGGCGTAGTCGCCGCAGCCCCCGGGCCCCGGCGGAGCGACCACGGCCCGCTCCGGCACGGTCACGCTGAGCTCGCCGCGGTCGACAGCGCGGCGCACGGCGTGCAGCACGGTGCGGGAGAGCTCGGCGGGGGTCACGGGACAAGCGTATGGGAGGAAGGGGGTGGGTATGCGAGCCGGTTTCGGTACGGTCCGGGATGTGGACGCGGCCCCCGGCCCAGGGTCGGCTGCGCACGAGTCCCTCACCTACGGCACAGCGGGCAGATCCACTTCCCTCGCCTGTTCCTTCGCCTGTTCCTTCCCCTGGTCCTTCATCGGGACTCCCCCGCCGTCGGCGTCGGGACCGCCCAGCTGCCGGCCCTCGGCCCGGGCCCGCTCGATCAACTGGCGCACCATGCGGACCAGTTCGGCGGGCTCGAAGGGCTTGGCGAGGAAGGCGTCGACACCCGCCTCGAGTCCGGCCTCGACCTCGTGATGACCGCAGGCGCTGACGAGGGCGAGGGGCACGTCCCGGGTACGGGGATCGGCCCGCAGCCGGGCGGCGGTACTGATCCCGTCCAGCCGGGGCATGACGACGTCGAGGGTCACGACGTCGGGCCGCACCTGATGAACGACTTCAAGACACTCGGCACCATCGGCCGCGGTCACGACCTCCAGCCCCTCAAGCTCGAGGTTGACCCTGATCAACTGCCGGATGACCTTGTTGTCGTCCACAACAAGCACCCGGCCCGACGCGCCTGGCACAACTCGAGAGTAGGTCGGACCCGGCCATCGCGTCCGGGTTTTCCCCACTTCCACCCCGCACGGACGTCCCGAAACCCCGCCCCCGGCAGCGGAAACCCGTTCATGACCACCCCGACGGAGCTGGTAGTGTTCTACCCGTCGCCGCGAGCAACGCGACGGACACGCCCCCGTAGCTCAGGGGATAGAGCAACGGCCTCCGGAGCCGTGTGCGCAGGTTCGAATCCTGCCGGGGGCACCTTGGATTAGGTGCCCAAAGACCCCGCCATCAGCGCTTTCGCTGAGACGGGGTCTTCGTGTGTGTGCAGGCGTGTGCGGCCCGGAGCGGCTGTACGTCGAGGGCTGTGGACTATCCGTGGACTGGCCGCAGGCCAGGAATTCGCAGGTCAGGGCCGGAAAACGCCGAGGCCCCTGGATCGTAGTCCAGGGGCCATCATGCCGCAGGTGCGCGTGTCGGGGTTAGGCCGTTTCCTTTGGATCATCTCGCCCACTATCACCATCACCGCCGCCTGATCCAACTCCCGGACGGAGCGCCCTCCCCGGTCGTACCGTCACCACACAGGCCAGCGCCATGCCGAACGGGATGAAAAAGAAACCGTGACCAAGCCACGCCTGTCCCTCGAAGAACACGAGGACCTCGGCCGCACTCTCGCGGCCATCCACACCGAACTCGTCCACCGTGTCACTCAGCTCGCCAACGCCTACCCGAGGAGCGGCGTCGAGAGCGAGCCCTATCGCAGGCTCAGGGCGGCCGAGCAAGCACTCAACCAGGCTCGAGCGAGCCTCGATCACGCTCTCTTCCGGGATCATCCGCGCACCGGGGAGACGACCATCTACTACCCGCATCCCGAGGACCGGGGCGTGACGCTGCCGACCGGTGGGCGACACCTGTAGGACGTCGAAGGTCGCGACCAGCCGGGGCCCGTCCGAAGCAGGCCCCGGCCGTAACAGCCAGTCTTCCCCGGCTCAACTAGGAAGCGTGGAGTGCTCCGCCACACCGTGGCTGGGCTCGTCCTCCTGGCCGTCGTCCTCACCGAGGAGCTCGGCGATCCGGCGGTTGGCAACGTCCTGGCGGCCGTCGAGACACTTCGCGTACCGGCTCAGCAGCACTTCGACGCTGTTGCCCGCGCGTTCCGCCACCTCGGTGGGGTCGACGCCGGCGTTGAGCCACGAGGAGAGCGCGGCGTGCCTCAGGTCGTACGGTCGAGCGGCCAACAGCGAGGCCACCTGTTCCGGCGTGAGCGCCAGGTGCCGAGCCTCGTCCCAGACGCGCCAGTACGTAGTGGAGGCGACCACTCCCCCACGTTCATTGGCGAACAGCCGCCCGTCCTTGGCGGTGCCGAACTCCTCGATGTGGGCGAGGAGCATGCGGACGAGGCGAGGTGGGATCGGGACGATGCGGGTTTCATTCGTGGGGCGATTCTTGAGGCCGCGGTTGTCATGAACCTCCCCGGTCCCGGTCCAACGCTTCCCGACGGTCGGGCGGGTCTTCTCAAGGATCAGCGAACCCCACCCGGTCTCCGGCAGCGTGCAGTCCGGACGACGCAGCGCCACAGCTTCCGCCGACCGAAGCCCGCCGAAGTACATGCAGGCGAAGAGCGCGACCAGGCGCCGCCCACGGGCTCTGCGGTAGCCGCCGACGTAAGAGACTGCGGCCAGGAGTTCGCGTGCCTGCCGAGGGTTCACCACGACCCGGCGGTCGACTTCCTTGGTCACCTTCGGAGGCTTCCACTTCACGAGCGTGACCGGGTTCTCCGGAAGCTCCCCCAGTTCGACCGCATAGGCAAGGGCGTTGAAGAGGACCGCGCGCTTGCGCCGTACCGTCTCTGCGGCCGCTGGAGTGCCCGACAGCTTGAGCTTGAGCGAGTCGAGGATGCGGCGAATGTCTGCCGGATTCTTGATCGTCGCCAATGGCAGCGAAGCCTTGGCCACCCAGCGAAGAGCGTTCGCGATGTCGACCGGCGGAGCTTCCTCGTCCGAGGCTTGGACGACGAAAGCCCAGCCCCGCAGCGCACGGCGCAAGACGTCGTCAGCTGGCCGCCCCGGGCGATCACCCAACAACTGAGTGGTGACGAGCGTCATCGTCTCGTTCAGGCTGTCGCGGGAGTTCGGAGCCGCGTGCGGCCACTTCATGGCGACGTACGCCCGTGCGAAGTCGTACCAGGTACGGGACGCTTTGACGGGCGCCATCGAGTCCGGCAGGCGAAGCTGTTGTCTTTCCGGGCGTGATCGGTGCGTTTCCGCTGGTCGGGGATAGTA
>NZ_JBHVCP010000024.1:0-106209 GCF_042803315.1 Streptomyces sp. NPDC057424 | reverse complement strand
GGCCCATGACCACCACCCCCGTGGTCGCCGGTGTGCGCGCTCAGCGGCGGTCCGCGTCCAGCGGCTCCAGGTCCTCGTCCGGATCTCCGTCGAGACCGTCCTCGTCGTCCTCGTCATCGTCGATGTCGTCGATCTCGTCGTCGAAGACGGCGCTGACATCGAAGCGGCAGACCACCTGCTGCGGGTCGACCTGTTCGAACGGCGCCTCCAGCCACTCGCCGGGCTCGGCCGGTTCGTCCGCCGCCGTCACCCAGAGCGTGGAGTCGCCCTCTTCCAGCCCGAACTCCTTGTGCCGGGAGGCGATCTCGTCGGGTTCGAACTCGCCGAAGAGCAGCCCGAGCGCGCCGTGCACCGTCCCGGAGGCCGGGGCGCCGTCGTCGCCGTCAGCCGTCTCGATCCGCTGTGCGTGCGCCAGCAGACGCTGCGGCTCGGCGACGGCGTAGTCGCGGCGGATCAGTACGCTCAGCGCGTTCGGTTCTTCGGGGCCCGTGTACGGGGGCAGCGCGTCCTCCGTACCGGGGATCTCGAAGGGCGTGACCTCGTCGTAGCGGTCGTAGAGCAGTTCGTCGTACACCTCTGCGGCCGCGGCCAGCTGGTTGAACGCCTCGTAGACGGCCGGGTCGTCCTCTCCCGACCTGCGTTCGACCGCGGCCAGGTGGCGGTCGAGCGCGGTCTTGACCGCCTCGGCGGCGGCGCGTACCTCGGCAGCGGTGGGCTGCGCAGCATCAGACATAGTGCAGACGCTATCCGTACCTGGCCCCAGCCCGCACAATAGATGCGATGCCGGAATACGAATTTGTCGACGTGTACGTACCGCGCGGGGTCTCCCGCAAGGAAACGGCACGTCTGCTGACGGACCACGCGGAGTACGGACACTGGGAGTTGCACCGTCTGAGCCTGCTGCGCGACGGCAGCCGCAAGGTGCGGTTGCGTCGGCGGATCATCCGCCAGGCGCGGGCCACGTGGTGAGCGGGGACGGGGCACCGGAAGAAGGCCCATGACGGAGCGGGCCCCGCCTCGGCGGGGCCCGCTCCGTGTGCCGGGGGGATGTCAGGCCGAGGCGCGCGCCTTGCGGTACAGGATCGCGCCCGCGAGCAGCGCGCCCGCGCCGGCCGGGAGGGCCAGGCCGAGCGGCAGGTCGCTGCCGGTGCTGGCGAGCTGGGAGTCGCCGTCGGGCTGGGTGACGAACTGGCCGCCCGGCTTGTTGCCGTGCGCGGAGCCGCCCGGGGTCTCGGCACCGGTGGAGGGCGGGGTGCCCGGGGTGGTACCGGGGTGACCGGGCTCACCCGGGTTGCCGGGGTGACCGGGCTCACCCGGGTTGCCGGGGTGGCCAGGGTCGCCCGGGTTTCCAGGGTTCCCCGGGCCGCCCGGACTGCCGGGGTCCCCCGGCTCGCCCGGGTCACCGGGGTTCCCCGGATAGCCGGGGTCGCCCGGCCGGCCCGGCTCCTCGTGGCCGCCGCCCCCGTTCGCGCAGTCGTTGCCCGTGCTGGGGTTGCCGACGCCGATGACGTCGACGCTGTTGCCGCAGACGTTCACCGGAACGTGGACCGGCGCCTGGACGTGGTTGCCCGAGCCGACGCCGGGTGAGTCGGTGGCGTGGCCGCCCGCGTGGGAGCCGCCGTGACCGCCGTGTTCGCCGTATCCCCCCGACGACGACCCACCGCCCTTGTCGGCGCACGAGTTGCCCATCGACGGGTTGAGCAGACCGACGACGTTGACCGTGTTCCCGCACACGTTGACCGGCGCGTGCACCGGCGCCTGCACCGAGTTCCCGGAGAGCACGCCGGGCGAGCCCGCTGCCGAACCCTGGGCGCCCGAGTCGGCGTGAGCGGAGCCGCCCGCGGCGGCGATCACGCCGGTCGCGGCCGCCACGGTCATCAGACCCTTGCGGGTGACCTGTCGCATTTACTGAATACCTGCCTTCGACCCTGTCTCGAATTCTTCTCGAATTCCCCGAAAGAAGCGTTCGGTCCCGGAGCGCATGGCACGCACTCCGGGACCGATGGCTTTGAACTCCCCTCAGCGAGGGGGAAGCATCACTTGTTGATGCAGGTGTTGCCGAAGGCGGGGTTCAGCAGCCCGATCACGGAGACCGTGTTGCCGCAGACGTTCACCGGGACGTGAACGGGCACCTGAACAACGTTGCCGGACAGGACACCCGGGGAGTGCACGGCGGCACCCTGGGCACCCGAGTCGGCGACGGCCAGGCCCGCACTCGCGAGAACCAGCCCACCGGTGGCAGCCGCAGCAGCGACGACCTTCTTGATCATTATTCCTCCTAGTTGGCAAAGCGACCCATCTTGCGATCGCATTACCTGTAACGAGGAGGGAGTAATGAGGCTACGAGCTTATGGTCGCATTCACTCTTCCCAGTCGGTTCCGTACGCGCGACCGAATACCACCGTCTCGCAGGGCTGGTTTCAGGACGCGTCGATGAAGCGGTCGAGCACCCGCACGCCGAACTGCAGGCCCTCCACCGGCACCCGCTCGTCCACGCCGTGGAACATGCCGGCGAAGTCCAGCTCCGGCGGCAGCTTCAGCGGCACGAAGCCGAAGCCGCGGATGCCCAGGTCGTCGAAGGACTTCGCATCCGTCCCGCCGGAGAGCATGTAGGGGACCGCCTTGGCGGTCGGGTCCTCGGCCAGCAGCGCGGACTGCATCGCCGCCACGAGCGCCCCGTCGAAGGTGGTCTCGACGGCCTTGTCGGCGTGGACGTCCTCGCGCCGCACCTTCGGGCCGAGGATCCGGTCGAGGTCGGCGAGGAACTCCTCCTCGTATCCGGGCAGGAACCGTCCGTCGACATGGGCGGTCGCCTCGCCCGGGATGACGTTGACCTTGTAACCGGCACCGAGCTGCGTGGGGTTGGCCGTGTTGCTCAGGGTCGCGCCGATGAGTTTGGCGATGCCGCCGAGCTTCGCCAGGGTCGACTCCATGTCCTCCGGGTCGAGCTCGGTACCGAGCGCGTCACCGAGCTCGTCGAGGAAGGCACGGGTGGTCTTGGTGACCCGCACCGGGAACGTGTGCCGCCCCAGGCGCGCGACGGCCTCCGACAGCTCGGTGATCGCGTTGTCCCGGTGGATCATCGACCCGTGCCCGGCCGTGCCGGCCACGGTGAGCTTCATCCAGTGCATGCCCTTCTCGGCCGTCTGGATCAGATAGAGCCGCCGCTGCTCGCTCACGGTGAACGAGAACCCGCCCACCTCGCTGATCGCCTCGGTGACGCCCTCGAACAGGTCGGGGTGGTGGCGCACGAGGTGCTTGGCGCCGTACGTGCCGCCGGCCTCCTCGTCGGCGAGGAACGCGAGGACGATGTCGCGCGGCGGCTTGCGCCCGCTGCGCAGCCGGTCACGGACGACCGCGAGGGTCATCGCGTCCATGTCCTTCATGTCGACGGCCCCGCGGCCCCACACGCAGCCGTCGGCGACCTCCCCGGAGAAGGGGTGGTGGGTCCAGTCGTCCGCGTTGGCCGGTACGACGTCGGTGTGGCCGTGGATGAGCAGCGCGGGCCGGGAGGGGTCCTCGCCCTCGATCCGGGCCACCGTGGAGGCGCGGCCCGGGTGGGACTCGAAGATCTGCGGCTCGAGCCCGACCTCCGCGAGCTTCTCGGCGACGTACTCGGCCGCCTTGCGCTCGCCCGGACCCGAGTGGTCGCCGTAGTTGCTGGTGTCGATCTGGATCAGCTCGCGGCAGAGGTCCACGACCTCGTCCTCGCCGGTGACGCTCCTGGCCGTGTCCGTCTCGCTCACGTGCTTCCTCCCGGTGTCACTGCTGGTGGGTCCCCCTCATCCTCCCTCTCCCCGGCCCGCACCCCAAGAGCGCTCCCGGCCCGTCACACGCCGTTCACGCCCCGCCGGGGTGCGGACGGGGGTGATCGGCCACCCCGGAAAGCCTGGTAATGTTTACGTCGTCGCCGCGGGGAGAACCCGCGCGACAGACACCTTGTCCGGGTGGCGGAATGGCAGACGCGCTAGCTTGAGGTGCTAGTGCCCTTTATCGGGCGTGGGGGTTCAAGTCCCCCCTCGGACACTTGCAGCTGAGGGCCGTGACCGCGAGGTCACGGCCCTCAGGCGTTGCCGCAGAAAGGTGACCATGACCAGGCACTCCTGCCCCTGCGGGCTCCCTCATGCCTACGAGGCCTGCTGCGGCCGTTTCCACTCCGGAGCCGCTGCCGCACCGACCGCCGAGGCGTTGATGCGGTCGCGGTACTGCGCCTTCGTGAGGGGGGACGCCGGGTACCTGCTGCGGACCTGGCATCCGCGGACCCGGCCGGCCCGGCTGGAGCTGGATCCGGGGATGCGGTGGATCGGCCTGGAGATCCTGGGGACGAGCGAGGGGTCCGCGTTCCACTCCACCGGAACCGTGGAGTTCCGGGCCTCGCACCGGGGCGGGTCTCTGCACGAGCGGAGCCGGTTCGAGCGGGTCGACGGGGCCTGGGTCTACGTCGACGGTGACTTTCCGGCGTAGCCGGTGCTACGGCGCCAGGATGTCGAGTTCCTGGAGGGCGCCGACCGTGATCTCCCGGGTCAACGCCTCCGCCCGGGCGGCGTCGCCCGCGCGGACCGCCTCGGCGACCTGGACGTGCAGGGTGACGGCGGCCGGGTCGGGGTCCTCGAACATCACGTCGTGCTGGGTGCGGCCGGTCAGGACCTCGGCGACGACGTCCCCGAGGCGGGCGAACATCTCGTTGCCGGAAGCGTCCAGGATGACGCGGTGGAACGCGACGTCGTGCAGGAGGTACCCCTCCAGTCTGTGGCCGCGTGAGTGGGCGACCATGCCGAGCGCGCACTCGGTGAGTTCGGCGCACTGCTCGGACGTGGCATGCCGGGCGGCGAGGCCGGCCGCGACGGGTTCGATCGCCGAGCGCAGCACCGTGAGGGACCGCAGCTGCCGGGGGCGGTCGGCGCCGGCCAGACGCCAGCGGATGACCTGCGGGTCGTAGACGTTCCACTCGGACTTCGGGCGGACCGTCACGCCGACGCGGCGGCGGGACTCGACCAGGTACATGGACTCCAGGACGCGGACCGCCTCGCGCATCACGGAGCGCGACACGTCGAAACGCTGGGCGAGTTCGTCCGTGCGCAGGACGCTCCCCGGCGGGTACTCACCCGCCGTGATCTCGGGGCCGAGGGTGTCCAGTACGTGGCCGTGCAGCCCCCGGCCCGGTGTGCTCATGCACTCAGCGTACGGGGTAGATCACGGAGACAAAAAGTCAGACTTATTAAGGACGACCTCTTGAATTCGTCGTACCTAATGGGTTTCAGTTGCGTCGACATCACGTGTCGACCTCGGGCAGCAGACAGTGAGGCAGCGATGAACACCCCCCACGTCGTCGTGGTCATGGGCGTATCGGGCACCGGCAAGACCACCATCGGTCCCCTGCTCGCAGCCCGACTCGGCGTTCCGTACGCCGAGGGCGACGACTTCCACCCGCCCGCCAACATCGCCAAGATGTCGGCCGGCACCCCGCTCACCGACGAGGACCGCCTGCCCTGGCTCGACGCCATCGGCGCGTGGGCGCAGGGGCGGGCCGGGATCGGCGGGGTGGTCAGCTGCTCGGCGCTGAAGCGGTCGTACCGCGACCGGCTGCGGGCCGCCGCGCCCGGCGTGGTCTTCGTACACCTCACCGGTGACCGCGCGCTGATCGAGGACCGGATGTCGCACCGGCAGGGGCACTTCATGCCCTCGGCGCTGCTCGACTCCCAGTTCGCCGCGCTCCAGCCCCTCGCGGCGGACGAGGCGGGGGTCGGGGTGGACGTCGCGGGCGGCCCGGAGGAGATCACCGAGCGGGCGGCGCACGCCCTGCGGGACCTCCCCGAGCCCGTCCGGTAGCCCCGGCGGTTTCCCCTACCCCCTTCTCCCCAACGCAAGGGAACCCACCGTGACCAGACTCAGTGTCGAGATGCTGGCAGCGGACGCACCCGAGCCGATCACCTCGGCCGGACACGCTCAGCTGGGCATCGCCGTCCTGGCGGGCATCGCCGTCATCGTCCTGCTCATCACGAAGTTCAAGCTGCACGCCTTCCTGTCCCTGACCATCGGGTCGCTGGCGCTCGGCGCGATCGCCGGGGCGCCCCTGGACAAGGTCCTCCTCAGCTTCAGCACCGGACTCGGCTCCACGGTCGCCGGCGTCGGTGTGCTGATCGCCCTCGGGGCGATCCTCGGCAAGATGCTCGCCGACTCCGGCGGCGCCGACCAGATCGTCGACACCATCCTCGCCAAGGCCGGCGGACGGTCGATGCCGTGGGCGATGGTGCTGATCGCCTCCGTGATCGGGCTGCCGCTGTTCTTCGAGGTCGGCATCGTGCTGCTGATCCCGGTCGTGCTGATGGTCGCCAAGCGCGGCAACTACTCGCTCATGCGCATCGGCATCCCGGCCCTCGCGGGTCTGTCCGTGATGCACGGCCTGGTGCCTCCGCACCCCGGCCCGCTGGTCGCGATCGACGCGGTCGGGGCCGACCTCGGCATCACGCTGGCCCTCGGTGTCCTCGTCGCCATACCCACGGTGATCATCGCCGGTCCGGTGTTCTCGAAGTACGCGGCCCGCTGGGTGGACGTCCCGCCCCCCGAGAAGATGATCCCGCAGCGGGCCTCCGACGAGCTCGACAGGCGCCCCGGCTTCGGTGCCACCCTCTTCACGGTGCTGCTCCCAGTGATCCTCATGCTCGCCAAGGCGCTGGTCGACATCGTCGTGGACGACCCCGAGAACGCTGTCCAGCGCGTCTTCGACGTCGTCGGCGCCCCGATGATCGCCCTGCTCGCCTCGGTGCTGGTCGGCGTCTTCACTCTGCTGCGGCCCGCCGGGTTCTCCAAGGAGCGGATCTCACCGCTCGTCGAGAAGAGCCTCATGCCGATCGCGGGCATCCTGCTGATCGTCGGCGCGGGCGGTGGTTTCAAGCAGACGCTGATCGACACGGGCGTGGGCCAGATGGTCCTGGACATCTCCGAGGACTGGGCCATTCCCGCGCTGCTGCTGGCCTGGCTGATCGCGGTGGTGATCCGGCTCGCGACAGGCTCGGCGACGGTGGCCACGGTCTCGGCGGCCGGTCTCGTCGCCCCGCTCGCCGCCGACATGTCGACCACGCACACCGCCCTGCTCGTGCTGGCCATCGGCGCCGGTTCGCTCTTCTTCAGCCACGTCAACGACGCCGGGTTCTGGATGGTGAAGGAGTACTTCGGTCTGAGTGTCGGTCAGAACATCAAGACCTGGTCGGTCATGGAGACGATCATCTCGGTGGTCGCCGGCGGCATCGTCCTGCTGTTGTCCCTCGTGATCTAGTGCCGCGGCGATGACGGCTCACCCCCTCCTCGACATCGGTGGCCTCGGGGGTCGCCGAGGTCGAGGAGCGGGTGGGCCCGCTCGACATCCTCGTCAACAACGCGGGCATGCAACTGCGCGCCCCGCTGCTGGAGTTCGGCGAGTCCGACTGGCACCGGATCCTGGACACCAATCTGACCAGCGCCTTCCTGGTCGGCCGTGAGGCGGCGCGCCGGATGACGGAACGCGGCCACGGGAAGATCACGAGCTGCGGGGGCGTTTCGCTTCCACGGTGAGTTCGACGAGGCGTTGGCGTTGCTGGCTGTGGAGCCGGCTCTGGACGGGCTGATCAGTGCGGTGGTCCCCGTGGGGGTCGCCGAGTCCGAGTTCGCGCTGGCCGCTGATCGGAGTCGGTCGTGCAAGGTGCTGCTGGATTTCGCCCGGTCGCCGTAACGGGTCCTGCCGTTGCGCGTCCGCGGGTGCGTCGTGGCTTGTCGCGCAGTTCCCCGCCCCTGAGGTGCCGGGCCTACTCGCGCCACAAGGGGTGCTCCCGGTCGGCCCACTGTCTGCTCACCCTGCCCGTGCGCATGCCCCTTCTGGATTCCGGGTCCGCCAGGGCCATGCCGATGTGGCCTGCCAGGACGATGCCGATGGTGAGGGCCAGCCAGTCGTGGACGAAGGTGGCGCTGGTGCGCCAGAGCAGGGGGGTGAGGTGGGTGAACCACATCATCAGGCCCGTGGCGAGCATGACCAGCGTGGCGCCGGCGATCCAGGCCGCGTAGAGCTTCTGGCCGGCGTTGAACTTGGCCGCGGGGCGGGACGACGGGCGTTTGTCGCGGTGCAGGGTGGCGCGCAGCCAGGTCCGGTCGTGCGGGCCGAAGCGGTTGAGGCGGCCGAGGTCGGCGCGGAAGGCCCGGGAGGCGAGACCGGCCAGGACGGGGACCGGCAGGGCGAGGCCCGACCACTGGTGCAGGGTGACGACCAGGGCGCGGCGGCCGACGAGTTCGGCGAGCTGGGGGATGTAGAGGCAGGCCGCCGTGAGGACGCAGATGCCCATCAGCGCGGCCGTGGTGCGGTGGATCCAGCGCTGCGGCGTGGTGAAGCGGCGCACTTCGGCCGTGGCCGGCGGTGCGTCAGCTCGTAGGCTCATCGTCGCGTCCGTTCGAGCGGCCCACCCAGGCGTCCACGTCGTAGCCGCGCTCCTCCCAGTAGCCCGGCCGGACCTCGTCGGTGACGGTGATGCCGGAGAGCCACTTGGCGGACTTGTAGAAGTACATGGGCGCCACGTAGAGGCGGACCGGACCGCCGTGGGAGTGGCCGAGGTCCTTGTCCTGCATGCGCAGGGCGACCAGGACGTCCGCGCGGCGGGCCTGGGTGAGGGTGAGGCTCTCGGTGTACGTGCCGTCGAAGCAGGTGAATCGGATGGCCTTGGCCGCGGGGCGGACCCGGGCGGCGTCCAGGAGCCGGGACAGGCGGACCCCCTCGAAGGGGGTGTCGGGGACGCGCCAGCCCGTGACGCACTGGACGTCGCGGACCATGCGGGTCTGGGGCAGGGCCCTGAGGTCACCGAGGGTGTAGGTCGTGGGGCGGTCGACCAGGCCGTCCACGGTGAGGCGGTAGCTGCCGGCGTTCTGGCGCGGGACGGACGAGGCGACCGAGTAGTAGCGGAAGCCACCGCCGTTGGGGAGCAGACCGGTCAGGCCGGTGGGGTCCTTGTCGGCCGCGCCGCCGAGGAAGCCCTCCAGGCCGCGTTGCAGCGTCGGCGCGGCGGCCACGCCGACGGCGCCCAGGGCGAGGGTGCCGAGGAAGACGCGGCGGCCGACCGGGGTGCCCCGCTCTTCGGGGTGCTCGTCGCTCACACCCTTGGATACGTCCTCGTTCACGTACTCATTCGAACACCCGCGGCCCCGGCAGGACAGGGATCGCGGGTGCTCGTCAGACTTCCGTAACCACTTCTTGCGCGGGCCGCCTCAGGAGGAGGCCGCCTTGTCCAGTTGGAACGCCTCGTTGCCGAGGCCGATCCGGGCGTGCTTCTCGGGGGCGCGGGCGCGCAGTACGAGGCCGAGGACCACGCCGGCGAGCGCGGCGAGGCCGATGATGCCGGGCAGCACCCAGCTCAGCGAGGAGTCGGGTCCGGCGCCGACCAGCACCTCGAAGTCCTTCACCGTGTAGCCGGCGATCACCAGCAGGGCGATGCCCGCCAGCGCGGACGTGACCAGCCGCCAGGCCTGGGCGCCCGCGGCGCCGCGGCGGAGGAAGAAGACGACGACGGACAGGGACGCCGCCGCCATCAGCACGATCACGCCGAGGGCGCCGATGTTGCCGAACCAGGTGAACAGCTGCAGGACGGGCGCGGTCGGGTCGCCGGCCGGCTTGTCGTCGGCGATCGCGAAGGCGGCCACGACCACCACGGCCACGACGGTCTGGAGCAGCGAGCCGGTGCCCGGGGCGCCGCTGCTGCCGCTGGTGCGGCCGAAGGCGGCGGGCAGCAGGCCCTCGCGGCCCATGGCGAAGGCGTAGCGGGCGACGACGTTGTGGAAGCTGAGCAGCGCGGCGAACATGCCGGTGACGAACAGGACGTGCAGGACGTCCGTGAAGGTGCCGCCGAGGCGGGACTCGGTGAGGAAGAACAGCAGCCCGGCGCTCTGCTTCTGGGCCGTGCCGACGACGGCGGAGGGGCCGGTGGCCACGGTGAGGGCCCAGCTGCTCAGCGCGAAGAAGACGGCGACCCCGCCGACGGCGAGGAACATCACGCGCGGCACCAGCACGTGCGGGCGGCTGGTCTCCTCGGCGTACACCGGGGCCTGCTCGAAGCCGAGGAACGCGGCGATGCAGAAGCACAGCGCGGTGCCGACACCGGCGCCGGTGAGGGTGTCGGGGTTGAAGGCGTGCAGCGACAGGCCCTCCTTCCCGGGGTCGGCGAGGGCGGCCACGTCGAAGACGACGACCAGGAGCACCTCGATGACCAGCAGCACGCCGAGCACGCGGGCGTTGACGTCGATCTTGAGCCAGCCCAGCAGCCCGACGGCGAGCGCGGCCACGAGTGACGGTATCCACCAGGCGATCTCCACGTCGGCGTAGGTGGCGAGGAGCCCGGAGACCTCGAAGCCGAAGATGCCGTAGATGCCGACCTGGAGCGCGTTGTAGGCGACGAGGGCCACCAGGGCGGCGCCCGCGCCGGCGGTTCCTCCGAGGCCCCGGGAGATGTAGGCGTAGAAGGCGCCCGCGTTGTGGACGTGGCGGCTCATCTCGGCGTATCCGACGCTGAACAGGATCAGGACGATGCCGAGGAGGACGAAGAGCAGCGGCTGGCCGACGATGCCCATCACCGCGAATGTGGTGGGCATGACACCCGCGACGACCATGAGCGGGGCGGTCGCGGCGAGGACGGACAGCAGCAGCCCCCCGGTGCCGAGCCGGTCGGCGCGCAGGGCGCGCTCCTGCCCCTTGAACGTACTGATGCCGCCGGAGGCGGATGTGCTCGTTCTCGAACTGTCCGTGGTCATCGGGAGAGCGTCCTCACTCTTCGGGTCGGGGGTGTCAGGCCGTGCCGAGCGCCCCGGCGCGGGCGGCGGCGAAGGCGGTGTGCGGGTCGCGGTCCGGGTACGACCAGGGCGCCGGGGTGGCGTGGCGGCCGATCCGGTGGAACAGGGCGGCGGCCTCGGCTCCCCGCCCCTCGCAGAACTTGGCGTGGGCGAGGAAGTTCAGGTCGATCAGCCGCCGCGGGTGCCCCTCCAGGTCCCACTCCAGCCACCAGTCGAAGGCGGCCTTCATGACCTGCCGGGCACGGCGGCCCGTCCAGTGGCCGGAGGCGGCCGGATCGGCGGGTTCGTGACCGGCTGCGGCCAGGACGCGGTAGCGCTCGGCGTGCGCGATGACCGGCAGGATCGCGAGCGGGGAGTCGGCGGGTGCCTGTTCGGCGGCCCAGTTGGCGAAGTCGTAGACCTCGTGCAGCGGGTCCGGGCCGGCCTCGGTGCGGCGGCCGGCGAGCCGGGCGACCATCAGATGGTGGGCGTGGTGGTGGTCGGCGTAGCGACCGCGGACCGCCTCGAAGCTGCGGACCGCGTCCTGGTCGGTGCCGACCGCGCACTCCAGCATGAGCAGGCCGAGCAAGGGGGTGGGGTCGGCGGGGGCACGGGCCGCGGCGGCCCGGCAGACCTCGCGGGCACGGGCCGGTTCGGCCTTGCCGTGCAGGGCGCGCCGGACCTCGGCGACGGCGAGCAGCACGCGGGCGTCGGCGGACTCGGGTTCGGCGAGCAGCCAGTCCCGGGCCCAGGCAGCACAGTAGGACTCCCGCGCGAGGACGGTGACGCGGTGGCCGCGCCGGTCCCAGTCGTCCCCGGTGCGCACCAGCAGGGAACGGGCGTTCTGCCAGCGGCCCTGCGCCAGTGCGGCGCGCGCGGCCACGAGATCGGCGTCGTCGAGGGCCTCGTCGAAGGCCTGCGCCGCACGTCTGCGGCCACGGCCGAGGGGAGGCGGGGGTGGGGACACCGCGGAACTTCCTCACGCGCTCTTCTGGTGTTTCGGCTCACGGCGGCAGAGGGAGCGCGGATGTGCGCACCGCCATGAACTGATCACACACAGCAAACCCCCAGCCAAGGGTGGGCGTCAAGGGCCGCCTGGGCGTTACACGCGTCAACTTCCGTTACTTGCGCGGATCTTGTGATTCAGGGGGCAGCAGAGACAGGTGTGACCGGCATCCGATTTTTCCGTTTCGCCCTTTGTGACGTACGTCATAGCGTGGGTTGCCGCCGCCCTCGACGATGGCATGACGTACGGGCGCGCCGGGCGGAGCCGGCCGGTACAGTCGGCCCCTACGCAACCGTGAACCCGACCTGACGATCGAGGTACACCGCGTGTCGGTTCCAGTTCTGGCGCTCGCTCTGGGTGCCGCCTGCTGTCTGGGCTTCGGCTTCGTCCTCCAGCAGAACGCAGCTCAGCGGGCCCCCCTGAGCGACTTCCTCTCCTTCCGGCTGCTGATCGATCTCATGAAGGTGCCGCGCTGGCTCGGCGGCATCGCGCTGATGGTGGTCGGCATGGGGCTGGGCGCCGCCGCACTCGGCCAGGGCGAGCTGTCGCTGGTGGAGCCGCTGCTGGCCACGAACCTGCTCTTCGCGCTCGCACTCTCCCGCAAGCAGACCCGGCAGCCGCTGGGCCGCCAGGGCTGGGCGGGCCTCTTCCTGCTGGCGGGTGGCGTGACCGCGTTCATCGTGGCCGGTCAGCCGGAGGGCGGCGCCGCGACGGCCGATCCGGTGCGGCAGTGGCTGATCATCGGCGCCATGATCGGGCTCGCCCTGCTGCTCACGACGCACGGCAAACGGTCCCGGCTGAGTTCGGGCCCGGTGCTGCTGGCGCTGGCCGCCGGGCTGCTCTACGGCGTGCAGGACGCGCTGACCCGGGTCAGCGGGCAGAAGGTCTCCGAAGGCGGCTTCGCGGAGTTGCTCACCGGCTGGGAGCCGTACGCGGTGCTCGCGCTGGGCGTCACGGGGCTGGTCCTCGTGCAGAGCGCGTTCGAGACCGCGTCCCTGCGCAAGTCACTACCCGCCCTGACCGCGGCGCAGCCGCTCGCCGGGATCGTCTGCGGCATCGGTTTCCTGGGCGACCGGCTGCGCACCGACGCGGTGGCCCTGAGCTGGGAGGCCGGTGGCCTGCTGGCCGTCGTCACCGGGATCGTGCTGCTGGGGCTGCACCCGGCCATGCCGCAGGGGGCCGCCGAGCGGACACGGGTGGCCGCTCCCGCGGTGAGCCCGGCCTCGTCCTGACGGTCCCCGCCCGGTCCGGGGACGCGTGCCCTGCTTGGATGAGGGCATGAGCGCTGCTGACGAGATCCTCGACATCGTCGACGAGAACGACCAGGTCATCGGGCAGTCACCCCGCGGCGAGGTCTACGCCCGGGGCCTGCGCCACCGCTGCGTGTTCATCCAGGCCCGGGACGCCGAGAGCCGCGTCTTCGTGCACCGGCGCACCCCGGCCAAGCTGGTCTTCCCCTCCCTCTACGACATGTTCGTCGGCGGGGTCGTCGGCGCTGGCGAGTCCTACGACACGGCGGCCCTGCGCGAGGCCGAGGAGGAACTGGGCGTGTGCGGCCTGCCGCAGCCGCGGCATCTCTTCACGTTCCTCTACGACAACGGCGCCGGCCGGTCCTGGTGGTCGGCGGTCTACGAGGTCCGCTGTGAGCTCCCCGTGCGGCCTCAGGCCGAGGAGGTGGCCTGGCACGCCTTCCTGTCCGACGCCGAGGTCGAGCGACGCCTCGGCACCTGGGAGTGGGTGCCGGACGGGCTGGCGGCGTACGAGCGGCTCAAGGCGTTCCGGTCGGCCGGCTGACGCGGAGCCGGACCGGGCACCCGGGTAGGGTCGCGCACGTGATCGAGTTCGTACGGAACGTCCGGTTGTGGTTCGCGCCCGCGGAGGCCCGGGAGGACGGCGAGACGCCCGACTACCGGTTCTCGCTGGCGAACGAACGCACCTTCCTGGCCTGGCTGCGCACCGCGCTCGCACTGATCGGCGGCGGCTTCGCCGTGGACCAGTTCCTGCCGGACCTGCGCTGGGCCTGGCGGGTCGGGCTGGCACTCGCGCTGCTGGCCGCGGGCGTGCTGTGCTCGCTGCGGGCCGTCAACCACTGGGTGCGCTGCGAGCGGGCCATGCGCCGGGGCGAGGATCTGCCGGTGTCACGGTTCCCGGCGCTGCTGAGCCTCGTCGTCGCGGTCGTGGCCGTCGCCATGGTCGTGGTGGTGCTCGTGGGGTGGGAGGGGTGACCGTCCCACCCACCCGGCGGCAGGACCCCGACCGCGACCCCGGGCTGCAGCCCGAGCGGACCCGGCTCGCGTGGCGGCGTACGACGCTGTCCGGCACGGTCGTCGCGCTGCTCGCGGTGAGGACCGTGCTGCACGGCGGGGCGTCGGCGGCCGGGATCCTCGTGTGCGCTCTGTGCTGTGTGCTCTGGCTGGGCTTCCTGGGTGTCGCCCACCGGCGTATCCGTGCCCTCGCGGCGGCCGCGAGCCCTGCGGCGTTCGCGCCCCGGCACGCGGCGGCCGCGGTGCTGTGCACGGTGGCGCTGGCGGTGTGCGGGGCCGCCCTCGTTCTCTAGGAGGCCCCAGGAGACCTCCAGGAGCCCCGCCCCTCAGTCGCCGTCGCTCTCCCAGTCCACCGTCACGACGATCTTGCCGCGGGTGCGGCCCTCCTGGTTCAGCCGGTGCGCGTCCGCCGCACGCTCCAGGGGGAACGTCTCGTCGACGTGCACGCTCACCACGCCCTGCTCCGCCAGGTCGGCCAGACGCTGGAGGTCCTGCGCGTCGGGGCGGACGAAGTAGTAGCGGCCGCCGTAGTTCACGACGTCGTTGTCGGCGATCGACACCAGGCGGCCCTCGGGGGCCAGCAGGTTCGCCGACACCTTCAGCGCGTCCCCGCCCACGGTGTCGAACACCGCGTCCACGCCCTCCGGGGCCAGTCCGCGCACCCGCTCGCCCAGGCCCTCGCCGTACACCACCGGCTCCCCGCCGAGCCCCCGCACGAAGGCGTGGTTGGACTCGCTCGCCGTACCGATCACCCGGGCACCCAGGTGGATGCCGAGCTGCACGGCGATCGAGCCGACGCCCCCGGCCGCGGCATGCACCAGGACGGTCTCGCCCCGCTTCACCTGGAGCACCCTGGTCAGCACCTGCCAGGCCGTGAGCCCGACCAGAGGCAGCCCGGCCGCCTCCTCGAAGGAGAGGTTGCGCGGCTTGCGGGCGAGGGTGCGCAGGGGCGCGGCCACGTACTCGGCGAAGGTGCCGCGGGAGAGGAAGTCCTCGCGCACGTATCCGATGACCTCGTCCCCGACGTCGAACTCCGAGACGGCCACCCCGGGCCGGACGACGACGCCGGAGACGTCCCAGCCGGGCACCACGGGGAAGACAGGGGCGAGGATCCCGTCGAGGTGTCCCTCACGGGCCTTCCAGTCGACGGGATTCACGGCCGCCGCCCGCACCTTCACCAGCACCGCGTCCGGGCCGACCTTGGGATCGCGGACCTCCCCGAACGCCAGCACTTCGGGTCCGCCGTACCGTGAGTAGCTGATGGCCTTCATGGCTTTGACCTTCCGGGCTCGTCGCGGGGCTCGCAAGCCGGATGGCCTGAACGAAGCGGCCGAAACCTCCCTGTTCGCCCCGCGGGAGGAGCCGTCGGCCTATGGTGGCCCCGATCACGTTTCGGCCCCGCCCTGGACGACATACCGACCGGTCGGCATCATGAGTCGGGAACTGTCCACCTGCCCGTAGGAGCGACGCATGAGCCCCGACCACCCGCCCGGACTCGATCTCGACCGGTTGCGCGGCCTGCTCGACCGTGAGCGGCCCGGCCTGGTGAACGGCCCGCTGTCCGGCCGGCTGATCGAGGGCGGACGGTCGAACCTCACCTACGCGGTCTCCGACGGTACCTCCCGGTGGGTCGTACGCCGGCCCCCGCTCGGCCATGTCCTGGCCACCGCGCACGACATGAAGCGCGAGCACCGGGTGATCAGTGCCCTGCACCCGACCGCCGTGCCGGTTCCGGATCCGGTGCTGCTGTGCGAGGACGAGGAGGTCCTCGGGTCGCCGTTCTACGTCATGGAGTTCGTCGACGGCACCCCCTACCGCACCGCAGACCAGCTCGTCCCGATCGGTCCCGAGCGGACCCGGGGCGCGGTGCTGAACCTGGTCGACACGCTGGTGGAGCTGCACGCGGTCGACCCGGGCGAGGTGGGGCTGGCGGACTTCGGCCGGCCCGAGGGCTTCCTGGACCGGCAGCTGCGGCGCTGGGGCAAGCAGCTGGACGCCTCCCGCAACCGCGACCTGGACGGCATCGACGAGCTGCACGCCGCCCTCGGGCGCGAGCTGCCCCGCTCCCCCGCCCCTGCCGTCGTGCACGGCGACTACCGGCTCGACAACGTACTGATCGGCGAGGACGACTCGATCCGGGCGATCCTCGACTGGGAGATGTCGACGCTGGGCGACCCGCTCACCGACCTCGGCCTGCTGGTGATGTACAGCATGCCGCTCGGCATGCCCGAATCGCCCGTCTCGACGACCGCCGAGGCTCCCGGACATCCGGCGCCGTCCGAACTCATCGAGCGGTACGCCGCGCGCTCGGGGCGCGACGTCTCCGCCGTCTCCTGGTACACGGCGTTCGCCTGGTTCAAGCTCGCCGTGATCCTCGAGGGCATCCACTACCGCTACACGCTGGGCCAGACGGTCGGGCGCGGCTTCGACCGCATCGGCGACCTCGTGCCCGTCTTCGTCCGGCACGGACTGACCACGCTTCACGAAGGCCTCCAGGAGGGCTGATCCGTATGGACTTCGCTTTCGACGCGCGCACCGAAGAGCTGCGCGCCAAACTCCTCGCCTTCATGGACGAGTACGTCTACCCGGCCGAGGCCGTCGCGGACGAGCAGCGCGAGCGGCTCGCCTCGCCGTGGGAGACCGTGCCCGTGGTCGAGGAGCTCAAGGCCGAGGCCCGCAGGCAGGGCCTGTGGAACCTCTTCCTGCCGGACTCCGAGTACGGGGCCGGGCTCACCAACCTCCAGTACGCGCCGCTCGCCGAGATCATGGGCCGCTCCCCGCAGCTGGCGCCGACGGTGACGAACTGCGCGGCGCCCGACACCGGGAACATGGAGGTGCTCACCCAGTTCGGCGACGAGCAGCAGCGCAAGCAGTGGCTGGAGCCGCTGCTGGCCGGGGAGATCCGCTCGGCGTTCGCGATGACCGAGCCGGAGGTGGCCTCCTCGGACGCCACGAACATCACCACGCACATCGAGCGAGCCTCCGATGGCACAGACGAGTACGTCATCACCGGCCGCAAGTGGTACATCTCCGGGGCGATGCACCCCGACTGCAAGATCTTCATCGTGATGGGCAAGACCGACCCGGACGGGGAGGACATCCGCCGCCAGCAGTCCATGGTGCTGGTGCCGCGCGACACCCCGGGCGTCACCATCAAGCGGGCCATGCAGGTGTTCGGGTACGAGGACCACTACCACGGCGGGCACGCCGAGGTGATCTTCGACCAGGCACGGGTGCCGGTGTCGAACCTGGTCGGCGAGGAGGGCGGCGGTTTCGCCATCGCGCAGGCGCGCCTCGGGCCCGGGCGGATCCACCACTGCATGCGGCTGATCGGCATGGCGGAGCGGGCGATCGAGCTCATGTGCCGGCGGGCCGTGTCGCGGACCGCGTTCGGGAAGGCGCTGGCGCAGCAGGGTGTGGTGCACAACTGGATCGCGGACGCGCGGGTGACGGTGGAGCAGTTGCGGCTGCTCGTGCTGAAGACCGCGTGGCTGATGGACACGGTGGGCAACCGCGGTGCGCACACCGAGATCCAGTCCATCAAGATCGCCACGCCCCGGGCGGTGGTGGACATCCTCGACCGGGCGATCCAGCTGCACGGTGCCGGCGGGGTGAGCCAGGACTTCCCGCTGGCGGAGCTGTATGCCGGCGCGCGGACGCTGATGATCGCGGACGGGCCGGACGAGGTCCATCAGCGGTCGCTGGCGCGGCGGGAGTTGAAGCGGTACATGTGACGCGGAGCGGCGGTGGGGTTCCCGCCCCGCCGCCGCGCGCGTCCCTCCGCCCTGTGCGCTCCCATCTGCCCTTGGCGTTCCGGCAGGGCGGATGCGGCCGCCGGGTTGCGGGCGAGATGGGAAAGTCCGCACGGTCTCGTGACCGGCCGTCGGGGCAGGGAGACGGTTTCCGAGGGAGTAGCGCCCCGGATCCGTACGTCGTCGGGCCGGGGACGCGTCCGGTGGTGGAGGAGCAGCTGCACGACTTCCCCCGCGCCCGCCGGCTCTCCGGTGCCGGGCGCACCGCGCTCACCGCCCGCCTCTGACCCGGAGACGCTGGGGGTGGGACGGCTGCTACGGGCGCAGGGCGCGCAGCAGCAGGTCGGCCAGGTGGTCCGCGACCTGCTGGGGTGTGAGGGGGCCGTCGGGGCGGTACCACGTCGACAAGTGGTGCACCGAGCCGAAGTGGTAGTCGACCACCAGGTCCGCCGGGGTCGCCCTGGAGAAGACGCCCGACTCCTGGCCCTCCTCCACGAGCGCGCGGAAGCGTTCGTGGTAGCGGCGGCGTTCGGCGCGGACCTGCTTGTTCTTCTCGGGGCTGAGGTGGTGCATGGAGCGCCAGAAGATCATCGCGTCGTCGAGGTTGTCGATGGTCGTCACCACGACGTCCGCGGCCGCGGCCCGCAGCCGCTTCTCGACCGGCTCGTCGGCGCCCGCCACGGCATCCAGTCTCTCCTGCTGGATGCGCAGCACGCGTGCGTACACCTCGTGCAGCAGGTCGTCCTTGGAACCGAAGTAGTGGTACAGGGCCCCCTTGGTGACGCCGGCCGCCTCGACGATCTCCTGCACCGAGGTGCGGTCGTAGCCCTGCTCGGCGAAGAGCCGGGTGGCGGCGGCCAGGAGCCGCTGAGGCACGGGCGTGCCGTCCGAGTCCGTGGTCCTGGGCACTGCCGCCACCTGCCTTTCCGTTCTGCTGTCAGTTGCCTTGCGTACGGGAACGAAGTTCCCGACGGAGGATCTTCCCACTGGCCGTCTTCGGCAAGTCCGGCAGGATCTCCACCTGGCGCGGGTATTTGTAGGCGGCCAGTCTCTCCTTGCAGTGGGCGGCGAGTGCATCCGGGTCCGTGTCGGCGTCCGGACGCAGGCTGATGTACGCCTTGACCGTCTCCCCGCGATACCCGTCGGGCACGCCGACCACGGCGGCCTCGCGCACGGCCGGGTGCGTGTAGAGGACGTCCTCGACCTCGCGCGGCCACACCTTGAAGCCGGACGCGTTGATCATGTCCTTCTTGCGGTCGACGACGTAGAGCCAGCCCTGCTCGTCCATGAAGCCGATGTCGCCGGTGCGCAGTTCGGCGCCCGGGAACGTGGCGGCGGTGGCGTCGGGGAGGCGCCAGTAGCCGGGCACGACCTGCGGGCCGGCGACGACGATCTCGCCCTGCTCGCCGAAGGGGACTTCCTCGCCTGCGTCGTCGACGATCCGTACGACCGTGTCGGGGCCCGGCAGCCCCACGGCGAGGGTTCCGGATCCCAGGTCGACCGGTGCCTCCAGACCCGGCGGCACCGAGGCGCAGGGCGCGGTGCACTCGGTCAGCCCGTAGCCGTTGCGAATGTAGGGCCCGAACCCGGCCCGGAACTTCTCCACCAGCGCGGGCGGCAGCGGGGCACCGCCGGAGGAGATCACCCGGAAGGAGGAGAAGTGGTCACGGGTGACGGAGGGGTGGGCCGCCAGCGCCATGAAGGCCGTGGACGGCCCGACGGTGTAGTGCGGGCGGTGCTCGGCGAACGCGTCCAGCACCACGCCCGACTCGAAGCGGTAGGCCAGCACGAGCGTGCCCCCGCTGTTCAGGCAGGCTCCGAACTGGCAGACCATGCCGGTGATGTGGAACAGCGGCGCCAGCGCGAAGTACACGGGCCGCTCGGGCAGGCCGAGCCCGGTCCGCTGCCGCTCGGCGTTGTACATGATGTTGCCGTGCGTGTTGGTGGCGCCCTTGGGTGTGCCGCTCGTGCCCGAGGTGTAGCTGATCAGCGCGATGTCGCCGGGGCCGGGGTCCCGGTCCTCGGGCGGCCTGTGCCCGGCCCGTGCCACGGCGGTCAGGTCGTCGGTGTCCGGGGCCTGCGGCAGGCGCTCGAAGGTCAGCACGCGCGCGTCGCCACGGCTCTGGAAGTCCAGCTCGCAGCCCGTGAGCACGATCCGCACGGGCGAGTCGGCGGCCGTCTCGCGCAGATACGACTCCCAGGCCCGGTCCGAGCAGATCAGCGCGGCCACCTCGCCGTCCCGCAGGACGTGGGCCACCTCGCCCGACTTGTACATCGGGTTGACGGGCACGACGACCGCGCCGGCCTTCCACGCGCCCAGCACGGCGAGCACGAAGTGCGGGGAGTTCTGCAGCAGCACCGCGACCCGGTCGCCGCGCCGGAGGCCGCGCGCCGCGAGGTGCCCGGCGACGGAGTCGCTGAGCTCGTCGGCCTCCCGGTAGGTCAGACGGCCGTCGAAGTAGGCCAGGAAGTCGCCGCCGGGCGTCTCGGCCACGGCAGCGCGCAGGGCGTGCACGAGGGAGCCGGCCGGGCTGATAGCGCCCTTCTGGGCGTCACTGAGCAGGTCGAGCCAGGGTTTGGCAGCGTAGCGGGACTCGGTCACGGGGCCTCCTCCCACTGCTGCTGGATGCGGTTCATGCCGGACAGCCACCGGTCGGGGTCACCGGCCCGGGCCTGGTAGTAGGCGGCGACCTCGGGGTGCGGCAGGATCAGGAAGCGGTCCTCCGCGACGCCCTGGAGCAGCGCGTCCGCCACGGCCTCCGGCTCGATCGCGGTCGGCTGGAGCACCAGGTCACCCGCGCTGCCGGTGGCGGCCAGCATGTCGGTGCGGACGCCCTGCGGGCAGATGGCGTGGACCTTCACGCCGCGGTGCCGGTAGGTCAGCGACAGCCATTCGGCGAAAGCGAGCGCGCCGTGCTTGGTGACGGCGTAGGGCGCGGCCCCGATCATGGTGAGCAGCCCGGCTGCGGACACGGTGGAGACGAACCGGCCGCTGCCGCGCTCCAGCCAGCTCGGCAGCAGCTCCTCGGCGGCCCGGACATGAGCCATGACGTTGACGTCCCAGGAGGTCGCCCACGCCTTCTCGTCCAACGCCTGACCGGAATCGACGCCGTCGAAGGCGACACCGGCGTTGGCGCAGTACACGTCGACGGTCCCACCGAGCGCGTCCCGGGCGTCCCCGACGATCGCCGAGGCGTCACCGGGCACGGCGATCCCCCCGACCTCGTCCGCGACGTGCTTGGCCCGCTCGGCGTCCAGGTCGTTGACGACGACCCGGGCCCCCTCGGCGGCGAAGCGTCGGGCAAGCGCGGCTCCGATACCCCCACCGGCCCCCGTGACAACGACTCCAGCCCCTTGAAAGGCTCCCACCATCGGTCTCCTTGGACGCGGCTCAGCAACAGCACCAGACTAACCGGTCGGTATGTTTCAAGGAAGAGGGTGGAGCAGCACCCTAGGGGCGCGGGGGAACTGCACGACCAGCCACAGCGAAGCGGCACACAACGGACCACGGAGGTCACCGCATGCGCCCTTCCAGACGAGCCGTACTCACAGCGACCACGGCGGCGGCCCTCTCAGCCGCACCCACCGCAGCAGCAGCCCAGCGCCACAGAGAATTACGCACCGGCTTCGAACGCCTCGCCCGCGACGGCTACGCCCTGCTCGACGGTCAGAAGGCCGGCATCGTCACCAACCCCACCGGCATCACCCGCGACGCCCGCCACATCGTCGACGTCATGCACGCCGACGACCGCGTCGGCCTCACCGCCGTCTTCGGGCCGGAGCACGGCTTCCGCGGCACCGCCCAGGCCGGCGGCTCCGAGGGCCGCTACGACGACCCGGCGACCGGCCTGCCCGTCTACGACACGTACCTCAAGAGCGGCCGGCCGCTCGCGGACGTCTTCACCGCGTCCGGCGTCGACACGGTCGTCTTCGACATCCAGGACGTCGGCGCCCGCTTCTACACGTACATCTGGACGCTGTACGACTGCATGGAGGCCGCCCAGCTCGCCGGCAAACGGTTCGTGGTCCTGGACCGGCCGAACCCGGTGACCGGCAGAACGGCCCTCGGCCCGGTGCTGCACAAGGAGTTCGCCACGTTCGTCGGGCGGCAGCCCATCGCCCAGGCCCACGGGATGACCGTCGCCGAGCTGGCGCGGCTGTTCAACGAGGAGTTCCTGACCGAGCCCGTACCGCTGGAGACCGTGCCGATGTCGGGCTGGAGGCGCTCGGAGTTCTTCGACGCCTCAGGACTGCCCTGGGTGCCGCCGAGCCCGAACATGCCGACGCCGGAGACAGCCCTGGTGTACTCGGGAACGTGTCTGTTCGAGGGTACGAACCTGTCGGAGGGGCGCGGCACGACCCGGCCGTTCGAGCTGCTCGGCGCGGAGGGCGTCGACCGGCGCTGGGCGGCAGCGGCGAACGAACTCGCCCTGCCCGGGGTGCGGTTCAGGGAGGCGTACTTCGCGCCCACCTTCTCGAAGTTCCAGGGAAGGACGATCGGCGGTGTGCAGGTGCACGTACACGACCGGGCGGCGTTCGATCCCGTACGGACGGGGATCGCCCTGCTGGTCACCGCCAAGCAGGTCTGGAGCGGTTTCGCCTGGCGCCCGGACAACTGGATCGACAAGCTCACCGGTTCCACGCGTGTACGGACGATGATCGACGCGGGTGCGGACACCGACGAGGTGGTGGCCGGGTGGCGGGAGGACCTGGCGGCGTTCCGCCGGATGCGGCGGAAGTACCTCCTCTACCGCTGAGCCCGAATGCGCCCGTGGCGTATGGCCAAGCTCCCCCGTTGGCAGGACGATGCGCCCACATCGTGGCGTCACCGGGGGACCAGGGGGCCTGTCATGGCGGATCCGGCGATGAGTGTGACTCCCTACTGGGAGCTGGCCTTCGACGCGGACGGAGACCCGGAGGGCCGCCGGCGCGACCGGCTGCTCGCCGGGGTGACCGAGCGCGGCGTGCGCGACCTGATCCTCTTCGCGCACGGCTGGAACAACGACCGCTCGGGCGCGACCCGCCTCTACGACCGCTTCTTCGCGCCCGTGCCACGGCTGGCACCGGCGGCCCGGGTCGGGTACGTCGGCGTGCTGTGGCCGGCGATGCGGTTCTCCGACGAGCCGGTCCCGGACTTCCCGCGTGCGGTGGCGACCGAGCCGCCAAGGCGCCCGGTGCTGGACAAGGACACCCGGCACGCGCTGCTGGAGACCTTCCCGGGCCGGGCGATCCTGGTCGACCAGATCGCCCGGCTGCTGGAGCAGCAGCCGCCGGAGGAGGCCGAGCTGGAGGAGTTCGGGCGGCTGGTGCGGACGCTGGTGGAGGTGGTGGCGCCCGGGCCGCAGGCTCTGTTCGCGGCGGACACGGTGGCGGAGGGCGTGCCGCAGAGCGAGCCGGAGATGTTCGCGGGGTCGTCGGCGGCGGCCTGCGAGGAGTTCACGCGGGCGCTGGCGGAGCTCGAGGCGGCCGGGACGCGGCAGGGGTTCAGGATCCCCGGCCCGTGGGACGGTGCTCACGAACTACTGCGGCAGGCCACGTACTACGCGATGAAGCGGCGCGCGGGAACCGTCGGGGAGCGGGGTCTGGGCAGGGTCGTCGGGCAGCTCGCGAAGGCGGCCCCGGGTGTGCGGGTGCACCTGGTCGGGCACAGCTTCGGCGCGCGGCTGGTGTCGTTCGCGCTGCGGGGCCTCCCCGAGGGCGTGCGCACGGTGAAGTCGGTGACGCTGCTCCAAGGGGCTTTCTCCCACTACGCGTTCGCGGCGCGGCTACCGCACGACGCCCGGGCCGGAGGGGTGCTCCAGGGGCAGCAGAACCGCGTCGACGGGCCCCTGGTGTGCTGCCACTCCCGGCACGACGCCGCCCTGGGCACCATGTACCCGCTGGCCTCGCGGATGGCGGGCGACAGCCGGTCGGCCGGCGGACCGGACCTGGGGCGGGCTCTGGGCGCCAAGTGGGGAGCGATGGGCCACGGCGGGGTGCGGGCGGTGCCCGGCACACGCGCGTACACCCTCGCCGAGGCCCTGGAGGCGACACTGCCCGTCTCGGGATGCGTGAATGTCGACGCGGCGGCGGTGGTCAGACGCGGCGGGCCACCGGCCGGCGCGCACAGCGACATCCTGCACGCGGAACTGGCCCGGCTGGTCCTGGCGGCGGGCCGCGTGCGCTGACCCGCCGCCGGGCGGTGTGTCACCGGTGTGAGGTGAACTCCACGACCTGCTGGTAGGTCGGCCGGTTCTGCCAGCCGATCTTGCCGTGCTTGATGCCGCCGAGGGTGCGGTGGTTGATCGAGTCGGCGCACCACTGGTCGCCCGCCGCGCACACCTCGTCGCCGGGGTAGACCTGGGCGGCGGTTCTGCCGGCCGCCTCCTTCAGGGTGCTGACGAGGATGTCCCGGCAGGCGCCGAGGCTTCCGTCACCGCAGTACTTCCGGGCCAGCGGCCCCCTCACCTGTTCACCGAGGACGGACCGGATGTCCTTGTCGACGTAGCTCCACCAGCCGTACTGGAAGGAGCTGCCCGCGTGCGAGCCGGTCGGGCCGTGCGAGGCCGACGGAGACTCGTCGACGGGGAGGTTGGCCGTGACGGCCGCGTACAGCTCGCTGCCGAGGCCCGGTTCGAACTCGGCCTTCACCAGCAGCGGCCACCAGGCGTCCAGGATGCGGATCGCGTCGGCGTCGGCGTACTTCTTCGAGCCGGCGGCCGTCTCGGTGCGCTTGCCACCCACGGCGACCCAGACCTGGAGCTTGCTCACGGCGGCCGCGGCGGCGGGGTCGGTGACCGGCGCGCTGGTGACGGCCTTCAGGAGCCTGGGCAGCACGTCCTCCGCCCGGAGGTCGGCGAGTCCGGCGTCGGCCATGGCCTTCACCAGGGCGGCGCGGGTCACCCCGCCCTGCCGGACCAGCTCCTTCACCCGGTCCTCGAGGAGGTTGCCGCGGTGCACGGAGCCGTTGCCCCAGGGCGCGGTCGTGTAGTCCCTGGCCTGCTTGTTGTTCCAGGAGACGTAGTAGTCCTGGTCGATGGAGTTCGGGTGGGCGGAGGGCGGGGTGTAGTCGGCCGTGTTGGTCCCCGGGTCCCAGCCGCGCCACTCGTAGGCCGGCCGCGCCCACGCCGGGAACTCGGCGTCGACGCCGCTCGCGCGCACCGGATTGTCGCCGCTGTTGTAGTACGCGGTGTGCTCGGAGTCGGCGTAGAACCAGTTGAAGGTGTAGTTGATGTGCTGCACGGCCTTCTGGAAGGACTCCGGGCCCTTGACGAAGTCCGGGTCGTTCAGCATCTGGAAGCCGATGATGGAGTCGGCCTCGTGCAGGAAGGACGAGCGCAGGGTGGTGTAGGCGACCCGCTTGCCGCCGACCGTCGCGCGGTACTCGACGGGGCCGTACTTCGTGCGCCAGACGCGCATGGTGTACGAGCCGGCGGCGGTGCCGTCGGCGACCGTGGGTTTCCAGGCGTTCTTCCGCTCGACCTTCTCCATAGGCGTGCAGGTGCCGCGGTACAGGTAGTGGTAGTCGTCCTGGCACAGTTCGACGGCGTAGGAGTCGATGATGTCCTGGCCGGAGGTCGTGGCGCTCCACGCGTAGTCCTGGCCGCGGCCGAGCTCGACGTACATGCTCAAGCCGGCGAAGGAGGCACCGCGGGCGCTGATGCCCGGGCCCTGGATCTCCTGGAGCAGGAGCAGCTGGGGAGCGAAGTAGCCGGTCTGCGGGCCGAACACGGCGACGGGGTGGCCGCTCGCGGTGTGCTTGCCGCTGACGACGAGGGCGTTGGACATGCCGCGCTTGGCGGACGACGTGGCGGTCTTCGCGGCTTCGCCGGAGGCGCCGGTCGCACCGGCCGTGGTGGCGCTGCCGGTGCGGTCGTACACCAGCGGCTCGGGCTCCACCGAGCCGGCGTCGGGCAGGGCCGTGCCCTGGGGGTCGTCGGGCTTGGTGCCGTACGGGAAGCTGCCGTCGTGCTGGGTGAGGACGGCGTCGGGGTCGTTGCGCATCCGGAAGGACTCCCAGACCCTGGTCCCCTCGGTGACGCCGTACTTCTCCTGGGCGGCCAGCAGCGAGAGGGCGTTGTTGACCTCTCCTCCCCCGCCGGAGCCGAACAGGGCGCCGATGACGGAGGCCAGCGCGACCAGGTCGGTGATCTTGAAGTGCTCGATCGTGCCTGCGTTGGTGACTGAGTCCTTGTGGCCGGTGAGTACGTACTCACCGGGGAAGAAGCGCCCGCGGTCGGAGGCGTCGATGTAGGAGTTGATGCCGTCGAGGTAGGCCCTGACGTCGGCGAGGGCCTGCCGTCCGCGTTCGCCGTTGGTGGCGACGGCGTTGTCGATCTGTGCCTGCAGATCGGCCTCGGTGTACGGGGCGTGCCGCCAGAACTGCTGCTCGAGGCCCTGGTTGGAGGGCGCACCGCCCGCGAAGGAGGTCAGCTGACCGCGCCCGACGTGCCGGAAGACGTCCATCAGCCACAGCCGGTCCTGGGCTGCCGCGTAGCCGGCGCCGAACTCCGTGCCGTATCTGGTGGTACCGGTGATGTGCGGCACGCCGGTCTTCTTGTCCCGGACGATCGTCACGTCACTGCGTCCGGCGGGTCTGACGCTGGAGGCGACCTGGTCGGCCGGGACCCCGAAGGACGCGTCGTTGAAGAAGGTGTTGATCTTGTCGTTGGTGAGGCCGGGGTAGCCCTTGGCGAGGCCGGCATAGGGCCCGAGCTGGTCCTCTGCGTGCTCGGGCTGGGTGCCGAAGGCCTGGTTGAGGAGGATCTGGGCGAGGGTGGCGTTGCCGTTCTGGCCGGGCGGGAGGATGTCCGAACACTGGTTGCCGCAGTGGTCGTTCGCGGCGGCCGTGACCTGCGCGGCCGCTGTTTCCGAGGCGGCGGCCGGGGCAAGCGGCGACAAGAGACCTGCGATCAGGGCGCATACCGATGCTGTCTTCAGGAACCCGGGGATTCCGCTGGGAGTTCTCAGTCTGTCGAGAACGGTGCGTGGGGCACGCCGTGGCATGGGGGGCTCCTCCCGACGGGGGTGGGCCGGATGTTACCGCCGGTATCCCCCGTCCTGAAGATGAACAAGCATCACTTTTCGAGTGAGCACAACAGGCACACGGACCACGGCAGTCGACTCGCGAGCCTCTTCGGGCCGCTTATGGAGGCCATTTGGAATCGGATGGAGCCGATTCGCTTGTCGATACGTCTATTCGACGACGTCCGTACGACGACGCCGAAGTGACCGGATTACAGGTGCAGGTGTGACGGAGGTGCAGGACGATGGCCGGTTTCCGGAGTCTGGCGAGACAGGTCCGCGATCCGCGGTGCGATCTGGCCTTGCGGCGGTATTCGCTGCGCAAGTGCCTTGAGAGGTTCGCGCCTTACGGACACAGGGCGACCTGGGACCATCTGTGCTCCCGGGCCGGGTTCGGTCCCGAGGACCGCTCCCCGGATCCAGTGCGGCTCGTGGCCGCACTGGACGAACTGGAGGAGGCGCGGGCGGTCTGGCTGGCCTACGAGGTCGAGTTCGCCGAGCGCCGCAAGAAGGAGAAGCACGACGGACTGCGCAGGCCGGGCAGCGTGGACGACTGGCACCGGCTGACCTGGGGCGGTTTCGGCGTGGCGTGGTGCGACGATCCGGCGGTCCATCCCCGTGAACCGCTGGCCGAGGTGCTGCGCCGACTGATCGCCGCGCTGGAGCGCGAGCCGGGCTCGGAGTGCCCGGTGTGCGGCGGGGAGCAGCTCGTCTGGAGGTACGACCTGGACCACGAACCCTCGTCCGGTCCGGTCTGCACGGACTGCGGAATCCTGGTGCCGCGTCCCGTGCTCACGCCCGAGTCCCTGGCGTACGCCAGGCGGGCGAGGCTGTTGGTGTCGGCTTGACGGATGCAGGTGCGCGGGGGGTGCGCCGGGGATGCCGCACCCCCACTGTCGGTGGTGACCGGCACCATCGTCGGCATGATGCAGGTGTGCCTGAACGGATCGCGGACGGCCGCTGACGGTGTGGCCGTGCCACTGACACCCGAGTCGACGGCCGACTCGGCCGCCGGGGCCGTGGCCGCCGGTGCGGGGGACATCCATGTCCACCCCAAGACGCCCTGCGGACGGGACACGTTGTCGCCGCGGGTGCTCGCGATGACGCTGTCGGCGATCCGGGCGCGGGTGCCGGTGCCGGTCGGTGTGACCACCGGCGCGTGGGCGGAGCCCGACCCTGCCGCCCGGCTGGAGCGGATACGCGAGTGGACGGTGCTGCCCGACCACGCCTCGGTCAACTGGCACGAGCCGGGGGCGGAGGAGACGGCCGCCCTGCTCATGGAGCTCGGGGTGGGCGTGGAGGCCGGCATCTGGTCCGGGACGGACGGCGCGGAGCGGTTCGCCGCCTCGCCGCTCGGGCCGAAGGTGCTGAGGGTCCTGGCGGAGGTGACGGACACGGACCCGCTCAGCGCCGTCTCCTCCGCGCGGGCGCTGCTGTCCGGCCTCGGGGCCGCCCACGGACGCCCGGTCCTGCTGCACGGCGAGGACGGGGGCGCCTGGCCGGTGCTGCGGCTCGCGGGGCGGCTGGGCCTTGCCACGCGGGTCGGGCTGGAGGACGTCCTGCTCCTGCCGGGCGGGGAGCGGGCGAGGTCGAACGGGGAACTGGTCGCGGCCGGGCTGACGGAGTACGGGGCGAGCCGGGCAGGCGCTACCCGCGACCGCCCCGGTCGACCATCAGGCGGGAACCCGTGAGGCGTTCACCGAAGACGTCGTCCGGATTGGACAGCACGCAGGTGTCGAGGGAGAGGCAGCCGCAGCCGATGCAGTCGGTGAGGTGATCCCTGAGGCGGTTCAGCTGCTTGATGCGTTCTTCCAGTTCGGTGCGCCAGACCTCGGAGAGGTGCGCCCAGTCCTCACGGGTGGGGGTGCGCTCCTCGGGGAGTTCCGCGAGCGCGTCGCGGATCGTCGCCAGGGGGATGCCGACCCGTTGAGCGGCCCGGATGAAGGCGACCCGGCGGAGCGTGTCACGGGAGTAGCGGCGCTGGTTGCCCGAGGTCCGGCGACTGCTGATCAGGCCTTTGGACTCGTAGAAGTGCAGGGCGGAGACGGCGGCGCCGCTCCGCGCCGCGAGCTGGCCGACCGTGAGCTCATGGATCTTCTCTGGGATCTGGGGCACCCCTCGAACCCTACCGAGTCCGTTGACACAGACCCTGCGGCCGACCATGCTAAGCAGTCGCTTAGAGATTGAGCGCGCAGCCCCCCTGCACACGAGAGGCCTGGAAGACATGGCAGAGCCGAGGATCTTCACGTCCGTCGACGACCTGAAGTCGGCGGTGGGCGAACAACTGGGGTACACCGACTGGCTCGACATCGACCAGAAGCGGATCGACCTCTTCGCGGAGGCCACAGGCGACCACCAGTGGATCCACGTCGACCCGGAGAAGGCCGCCGCGGGCCCCTTCGGCACCACCATCGCGCACGGTTACCTGACCCTGTCGCTGCTGCCCCTGTTCGGACCGCAGCTGATCGCCGTCGAGGGTGTGAAGATGGGCGTCAACTACGGCACGAACAAGGTGCGTTTCCCCGCCCCGGTCCCCGTCGGCTCCCGCCTGCGCGCCACCGCGACGATCAGCGCCGTCGACGAGGTGCCGGGCGGCGTCCAGGTGACCGTCGCCTTCAGCGTCGAACGCGAGGGCGGCGACAAGCCGGTCTGCGTCGCGGAGTCCGTGGCGCGCTACTACTTCTGAGGCACCGGCACCCGAACCTCAGACCGCCGGGCCCTGGGCCCCGACCATCCGCAGCACCAGGTCGGCGTACAACTCGCCGACCTGCTCCGGCGTCCGGGGCCCGTCGACGTTGAACCACCGCGCCACGTCGATGCAGAGCGACAGCACGGCCAGCGTCGTGCCGTGCACGTCGATGACCTCGAACTCGCCCGACCGCGCGCCCTCCTCGATGATCCCGCGCACTTCCCCGTCGACCTGGCGCCGCAGCGCGAGGATCTCGGCGCGGGCGTCGGGCCCGAGCGATTCGAGTTCGTACTGCACGACCCGCGCGGTGGTACGCCCGCCCGCGTGCCAGCGCACGAAGGAACTCACCGCGTCGGCGAGCCGCTCGGTGGGGCTGCCCTCGCGGCGGGACGCCGTCCGCAGGATCTCCAGGGCCTTCTCGTGCCCGATCCTGCTGATGCGGTGCAGCAGTTCTTCCTTGGTCTTGTAGTGGATGTAGAGCGCGGCCGGGCTCATCCCGGCGCGGCCCGCGATGTCACGGGTCGTCGTGGCGTGGTAGCCGCGCTCGGCGAAGGCCTCCACCGCGGCGACCAGCAGCCGCCGCGCCGCGTCGGGGGTGACCTCGCCCCACGCCTGCGCCTCGCCGCCGGCTGTCTCCTCCGCCGTACTCATCACGCGCCCCTCTCCACTGGCAGGAGCAACACCATACCGCCGAAGGTGAGCGGGCGCTTAGCGTGGCCCCTCAGTGCTTCTCGAAGGGGGTGTACGAGGGGGCCGCGGGGGCGTACGAGGAGGCCGCCCCGTCCTGCCGGTCCCGGATCACCTTGGCCAGGGTGAAGGAGGAGGTGACCAGGTACAGGACGGCGATGGCGAGGAAGGCCCGCACCCAGGCGTCGGCGCTCAGCTGGTAGATGCCGATGGCGGTGGCCGCCATGGCGACGGCGAAGGAGGCGACGGCCTGGCCGTAGAAGGCGGCCGTGTTCTGCTGCTTGCCCGGTGTGTCACTCATGGGGAACAGCATCGGCGGAGGTGGCCCGCGCCACATCCGCCGAAGTACTCAGGTGCGTACTCAGAACGCCGAGACCCCCGTCAGCGCTCGCCCGATGACCAGCTTCTGGATCTGGCTCGTGCCCTCGTAGAGGGTCATCACGCGGGCGTCCCGCAGCAGCTTGCCCGCCGGGTACTCGTCGATGTAGCCGTAGCCGCCGAACACCTGGAGCGCGTTGCTGGCGGCGCGGACGGCGGCCTCCGAGGCGAACAGCTTGGCCTTGGACGACTCGACGGCGAACGGCTGCCCCCGGTCGATCAGGTCGGCGACCCGCCAGGTCAGCAGCCGGGCGGCGTCGACGTCCAGGGCGATGTCGCTGATCAGCTCCTGGACCAGCTGGTGGTGGGCGATGGTCCTGCCGAACTGCTCGCGCTCCCCCGCGTAGCGCACGGCCGCGTCGAGGGCGGCCTGGGCGATGCCGACGCAGCCCGCGGCGACCGACATCCGGCCCTTGGCCAGAGCGGACATGGCGACGGAGAAACCCTTGCCCTCCTCCCCGAGCAGGGCGGAGGCCGGTACGCGCACGTCCTCCAGGACGAGTTCGGCGGTGGCCTGGCCGCGCAGCCCGAGCTTGCCGTGGATGGTGCGGCGGGTCAGACCGGGCGTGCCGGTGGGGACGAGGAAGGCGGAGACGCCCTTGTGGCCGGGGGCGTCCGTGGAGCGGGCGAAGAGCAGGACGACGTCGGCCCAGGTGCCGTTGGTGATGAACATCTTGGTGCCGTTCAGGACGTAGTCGCCTCCGTCCCGGACCGCCCGGGTCGCGAGACTGCCCGCGTCCGAGCCCGTGCCCGGTTCGGTCAGGCCGAAGCAGCCGATCGACGCGCCGGAGGTCAGCCCGGGCAGCCAGCGCCGCTTCTGCTCCTCGCTCCCCCAGGCGGCGACGGTCTTGGCGACCAGTCCGAGGGAGACCGAGACGATGCCGCGCACGGACGAGTCGCCCCGGCCCAGTTCCTCCGTGACCAGGCAGTACGCGAGGTGGTCGCCGCCGGAGCCGCCGTACTCCTCGCCGATCGTCAGGCCGAGGAAGCCGACCTCGCCGAGCTTCTCGACGATCGCCCGGTCGACCTCCTCGGCGCGGTCCCAGGCGACGACGTGCGGGGTGATCTCGCGCTCCACGAAGTCCCGCGCGAGCTGTCGGACCGCGCTCTGCTCCTCGCTGAGCTCCAGATTCACCACGAGTCACCCCATTTGAAAGTGTACATTTAAATTAGCACTGCTAGTTTTGCGCCCAGCCCTACTATGTGCGCCATGGCCCGACCGCGCAAGCCCCTGCTCAGCACCGACCGGATCGTCGAGACGGCCCGTGCGCTCGTGGACGCGGAAGGGCTGGCCGCCGTCTCCACGCGGCGGCTCGCGGCCGAACTGGGGGTCAGCGGGCCCTCGCTGTACAACCACTTCCGCACCAAGGACGAGATCCTGGAGGCGGTCGCCGACTCCGTGAGCGGCCAGGTGGACCTGTCGATGTTCCAGGACGGCCTGGACTGGCGGACCGCGCTGCACGACTGGGCCGTCTCCTACCGGGCCGCGCTGCGCGACCACCCGAACATCGTCCCGGTGCTGGCCCGCGGCCCCGGCCGCCGCCCGGCCGGGCTGCGCCTCGCGGACGCCGTCTACGGCGCGATGGTCGCCGCGGGCTGGCCCCCGGCGCAGGCCACGTCCATCGGCGCGCTCATGCGGTACTTCGTGACGGGATCCGCGCTCGGTTCCTTCGCCGGGGGCTTCGTGGACGACGCGAGCGCCTACGACCCCGCCGACTACCCCCATCTCCAGCAGGCTCACCTCCTCGCCGAGCAGCAGGAGAAGATCGACGAGCGCGCCTTCGAGACCGGGCTGACGGCACTGCTGGACGGGCTGGAGCGGCAGTACGAACAGGTGCGGCGCACGGGGTAGCGACGCTTCGGCGACCGCCGAAGCGTCCGTGTTCCATGCTGGGGGCATGACGACGAGGGACCCGCAGGCGACAGCCCTCGCCCGGCTCGCCGCGCTCTTCGCGGACGAGACCCGGGCCGCCTGTCTGCTGGCGCTGCTCGACGGGCGGGCCTGGACCGCGGGCGAACTGGCGCGGCACGCGGGTGTGGCCGCGTCGACGCTGAGCGAGCACCTGGGCCGGCTCGTCGCGGGCGGGCTGCTCACCGAGGAGCGGCAGGTCCGGCACCGGTACGTCCGGCTGGCAGACGCCCGGGTCGCCCACCTCGTGGAGGACCTGACCGCCCAGGTCTCGCCGGGCACGGCTGTACGGCCGCGGAACCTGCGGGAGTCGAGCGCCGGCTCGGCCATGTCCCGGGGCCGCACGTGTTACGACCATCTCGCCGGGCGGCTCGGCATCGCGGTCACCGACGCGCTGACGGCGCGCGGGCTGCTGCAGCAGGAGACGGGGTTCGCGCTCACCGACGCGGGACTGGCATGGTTCGCGTCGACCGGTATCGGCCTCGAACGGCGGGGCCGGCGCCCCCTCGCCAGGGCCTGTCTCGACTGGACCGAACGCCGCCCTCATCTCGCGGGCGTCGCCGGCGCCGCCCTGTGCCGGCACGCGCTGGACACCGGGTGGTGCGTGCGCATCGGCTCGGAGCGGGCCGTGAAGGTGACCGCGGCCGGCGAACGCGCCCTCCTCGACCTGCTGGGCGTGGAGGCGGCGGCGCTGCGGTAGCCACGTCCAGTCCCACCCTCCACGAACCCGCCTCCTCCAGCCCACTGGGGGCGAAAGCGGCGGCGCTGCGGCAGCCGCCCCTACCCCCTCCACGAACCCGCCCCCTCCAGCCCACTGGGGCGGAAGCGGCGGCCCTGCGGTGGCCATGTCCGGCGCCCCGTCCGAAATCCGCGAGCTTCCGGCCCCCTCCCTCTCCTAGCCTCTGGAGCATGATGTCGAACACCGCCCCGTCCCGTCCCGCCCGCCGGGCTGAGCTGCTGGCCACGGGCGCGGCCGCGGTCACCGTCGTGCTGTGGGCGTCCGCCTTCGTCTCGATCCGCAGCGCGGGTGACGCGTACTCGCCGGGCGCGCTGGCGCTCGGGCGGCTGCTGGCCGGGGCGCTGACATTGGGCGTGATCTGCATCCTGCGGCGAGAGGGGCTGCCGCCGCGCTCGGCCTGGCGCGGGATCGCGATATCGGGGCTGCTGTGGTTCGGCTTCTACATGGTCGCCCTCAACTGGGGCGAGCAGCAGGTCGACGCGGGTACGGCCGCCCTGGTCGTGAACACCGGGCCGATCCTGATCGCGCTGCTCGGGGCCCGGCTGCTCGGCGACCCGATGCCGCCGCGGCTGCTGGCGGGGATGGCCGTGTCGTTCGCGGGTGCCGTGACGGTCGGGCTTTCGATGTCGGGCGAGGGCGGCTCCTCGGTGCTCGGGGTGGCACTGTGCCTGCTGGCGGCGATCGCGTACGCCGGTGGTGTCGTGGCGCAGAAGCCGGCGCTGGGCACCGCGACCCCGCTGCAGGTGACGACGTTCGGCTGCCTGGTCGGCGCGGTGGTGTGCCTGCCGTTCGCGGGGCAGCTCGTCCAGGAGGCCGCCGGGGCGCCCGCCTCGGCGACGCTCAACATGGTCTATCTGGGCGTCTTCCCGACCGCCCTCGCCTTCACGACGTGGGCGTACGCGCTGTCCCGGACGACCGCGAGCAGGATGGGCGCGACGACGTACGCGGCGCCCGCCCTGGTCGTCCTGATGTCCTGGCTCTTCCTCGGCGAGGTCCCGGGGCTGCTCACGCTGATGGGAGGTGTGCTGTGCCTGGCGGGTGTGGCGGTGTCCCGGTCGAGGTCGGGGACGGTGGCCGCTCGGGCCGCGGCTCCGGGAGCGGTTCCGGGGCAGCGGCCCGAGGAGGCCACGGACTCAGCCCGCTGACTCGGCCTGCGTCTCCGGCTCGGCCTGCGCTTCCGCCGCACGTGCCCGGTCCGCGAGGATCTTGATCGACACCAGGGCGATCACCGAGAGCGCGATGATGTACCCGGACACGGCCATCGACGTGCCCGTCGCCTCCAGCAGCAGCACCATCATGAAGGGCGCGAGCCCGCCGCCCGCGACGGCCGCGATCTGGTAGCCGAGGGAGGCGCCGGTGTAGCGCATCTCGGGCGTGAACAGCTCGGCGAACAGGGCGGCCTGGGGTCCGTACATGATGCTCAGGAAGCAGCTGGCGACGAACGTGCCGACCGCGAGCCACAGCAGCGAGCCGGTGTCGATCAGCAGGAAGAGCGGTACGGCCCACAGGGCGATGCCGGCCGCGCCGAAGGCGTAGATCCGGATGCGGCCGACGCGGTCGGACAGTGCGGCGGCGGCTGGGATCAGCACGAGCTGGGTGAGGCTGACGCAGAGCGAGACGGTGAGCACCGCGCCCTTCTTCATGTCCAGCTCGCGGGTCGTGTAGTCGAGGACGCCGGTGATGAGGATGTAGAAGGTGGCGGTGTTCACGGCGAAGGAGCCGCCGGCCAGGAACACCGTGCCCAGGTGGCCGCGCAGGATCGTGCGCAGCGGCGAGTTCTGCTCGGACTTCTCCTTCTCGGCGAGCGCCCGTTCGGCCTCCCGGAACGCCGGGGTCTCCTCGACGCGCGTGTGGATGTACCAGGCGAGGGCGAGGACCAGCAGGCCGACCAGGAACGGCACGCGCCAGCCCCAGGCCGCGAACGCCGAGTCGGTGGTGAGGGCGCCGGCCAGCAGGAAGACCGTGTTGGCGGTGACCACGCCGATGGGGACGCCGAGCTGGACGACGCTGCCGTAGACACCGCGCTTGCCCTCCGGGGCGTACTCGGTGGCCAGGAGCATCGCGCCGCCCCACTGGGCGCCGACGGCGACGCCCTGGGCGACGCGGAGCAGGACGAGCAGGATCGGGGCGGCCACGCCGATCGTGTCGTACGTGGGCAGCAGGCCGATGCCTGTGGTGGCCACACCCATCAGGGTGAGTGCGAGGACGAGCATCGGCTTGCGGCCGCGCTTGTCGCCGAGGTGGCCCGCGACGATGCCGCCGACGGGCCGGGCGAGGAAGCCGACGGCGAAGGTCGCGAACGAGGCGAGGACGCCTGCCGTGGCGCTGCCGGCGGGGAAGTAGAGGTCGCCGAGCACGAGGGCGGCGGCGATGCCGAAGACGAAGTAGTCGTACCACTCGACGGCCGAGGCGAGCGCCGCCGCGGTGGCCACGCGTCGGCGGTTGCCGACGGCGGGCGTGGTCGTGTCGGGCTGAGCGGAAGGTGCCGTGTCCATGCGGTGCACGCTCCGGGGGTGCGGGGACGGAACGGGGGGGTGGCTCGAGTTCCGGGGAACGTACTGACCGGACGGTATGTGCGTCAACGGGTCGTGCACCAGGACTTTTGCCTGTACTCGGCATCGACCGCGGGCCCAGGCACGCCGAAGGCCCCGGCCTCGCGGGGAGGCCGGGGGTACCGGAGCGTTCGGGCTAGTGCCCCGACAGGGGTACTAGAAGACGACCAGGGCCCGGCCGCCCTTGCCCGCCAGCATGTTCCCGAAGGCCGCCGGAATGCCGTCCAGGGAGATGCGTTCCGTCACCAGTGCGCTCAGGTCGAGGCGGCCGGCCCGGATGTGTTCGGCCAGGACGGGGAGGTCTTCCGCCGGGTTGGAGTTGCCGTACACGCAGCCGGAGAGAGTGCGGCCCCAGTGAAAGATCTCCAGGGCGTTGAAGGTGACCTGCTGGTCCTTGCCGCCGATGCCGACGACCGTGGTGCGGCCGCCGCGGCGGGTGGAGTCCCAGGCCGTGCGGATGCTGACCGCGCGGCCGGCGCACTCCACGGCGACGTCGACGCCCTGCTTGCCGGTGAGGCCGCGGATCTCACGGGCGGTGGTGTCGGAGGCGACGACGTAGTCGGTGGCGCCGGCCGCCCTGGCCAGTTCCTCCTTCTCGGCGGACACGTCCACCGCGACGATCTTCGAGGCGCCCGCGATCCGGGCGGCCTGGAGTGCGGAAAGGCCCACTCCCCCGACGCCGAACACCGCGACCGTCTCGCCCTGCCGGACCCGGGCCGAGTGGTGGACGGCGCCGTAGCCGGTGAGGACGGCGCAGCCGAGCAGGGCCGCGTCGGTGAGCGGAACGCCGTCCGGGACGGGCAGGACGCAGGATGCGGAGACGACCGTCTCCTCCGCGAACGCGGCGACGTTCAGACCGGGGTGGAGGCCGGTGCCCTCGGCGGTGCGGGCGTAGACGTCGGCGGCGCCGCTGAGGGCGTTGGCGCACAGCCAGACCTCGCCGAGCGAGCAGGCGTGGCAGGAGCCGCAGGACGGGGCCCAGTTGAGCACGACGCCGTCGCCGGGGGCGACATGGGTGACGTCCTCACCAGCGGCCACGACCGTGCCGGCACCCTCGTGGCCGAGGACGGCGGGCACGGGCACGCGCATGGTGCCGTCGGACAGGGACAGGTCGGAGTGGCAGACCCCTGCGGCGGCGAGCCGGACGCGAACCTGTCCGGGTCCGGGGTCGGGCAGGTCGATGCCGGTGATCTCCAGCGGGGAGCCGATGGCGGGCAGGACGGCGGCGCGGACAGCCATGACGGAAGGGACTCCCCTGGGGTTGGGGCCTGTCGTTCGGATCAGGCCGCAGGAAACTGACGGTGCTGGTCGGTGCCGGTGAGCGGGGTCTGGTGCGTGCAGCTGCAAGGCGGAGGAGGGCGTCGACGCGGTGGGGTCCCCCCTGCTCGAGCGAAGTCGAGAGCTGGGGGGAGTCGGCGACCGACGACAACGCGGCAGGCGTGCGTGCCATACCCCGCGTCTGCGGCGTGATCCAAACGACAGGGCCTAGTGCCGCGGCAGGCAACGTCTGCCCGTCAAGGAGCGGCGTCCGGTGCGTGCTCTCGGCGTGCCGGCCGGAAGTCCTCGTACTGGTTGTACTCGGGCTTTCGGCCGGTGCGGCGAGTGGGGGTCCCCCCTGCTCGAAGAGCTTGGGGGAGCGTGCCGGGCGTCGCGACGGGGCGAACGTTGCCTGTCGCGGCACTAGAACTGGAGGGACTTGGTCTGGAGGTACTCGGCCAGGCCGTGCACGCCGAGTTCGCGGCCCACGCCGGACTGCTTGCAGCCGCCGAAGGGGGCGAGGGGGTTGAAGCGGCCGCCGTTGATGTCGACCTGGCCGGTCTCCATCCGGCGGGCGAAGGCCACCGCCTCGGCCTCGTCACCGGCCCACACGGCGCCGGCCAGGCCGTACACCGTGCCGTTGGCGATGCGCAGGGCGTCCTCCTCGTCCTCGTAGCGGAGGATCGACAGGACCGGGCCGAAGATCTCCTCCTGCGCGATGGTCATGTCCGGGGTGACGTCCGCGAAGACGGTCGGGCTGACGAAGTAGCCCTGCTCGCGCGGGGCTTCGGGTCCGCCGGCGACCAGGCGGGCACCTTCCGCGACGCCCTTCTCGATGTAGCCGCGCACCCGGTCCTGCTGCTTGGCGTTGACGACCGGGCCGATGCGGTCGCCGTACTTGGCGGCGGCAGCAGCGGCGAGCCCGACCGCCTCGTCGTACTGGTCGCGGTGGACCAGCATCCGCGTCCAGGCGCTGCACGTCTGCCCGGAGTTGGACATGACGTTGGCGACTCCGACGTTGACCGCCTTGGCCAGGTCGGCGCTCGGAAGGATGACGTTGGCGGACTTGCCGCCCAGTTCGAGGGCGACCTTCTTGACCTGCCCGGCGGCGATCGCGGCGATCCGCCGGCCGACGGCGGTGGAGCCGGTGAAGGAGACCAGGTCGACGCCGGGGTGCTCGGCGAGGGCCTGGCCGGCGACCGGGCCGAGACCGGTGACCAGGTTGAAGACGCCCGCCGGGAGCCCGGCCTCGTGCACGGCGCCGGCGAAGAGGCGGGCGACCAGCGGGGTGTCCTCGGCGGGCTTCACCACGACCGTGCAGCCTGCCGCGAGGGCCGGGGCGACCTTGGCGACGATCTGGTGCAGGGGGTAGTTCCAGGGCGTGATCGCGGCCACGACACCGACCGGCTCGTGGTGGACCACCGAGTTGCCGGTCTTCTCCTCGAAGGCGTACGTCGCCGCCAGCTCGGCGTAGGAGCCCGCGACCGCGATCGGCACACCCGCGTGGACGGCCTGCGAGAACTTCAGCGGCGAGCCGAGCTCGGCCGTGACGGTCTCGGCGACCTCGTCCGCGCGGGCCACGAGCACGTCCCGCAGGGCGGCCAGACGCGCCGCGCGCTCGGCGGGCGGGGTCGCGGCCCAGTCCGCGAGGGCGGCGCGGGCGGCCCGTACGGCGGTGTCGACGTCCTCGGCCGTGCCCGCCGGGACCGTGCCGATGACCTGCTCGTCGACCGGGTTCACGACCTCGATCACGTCCTGGCCGGCGGCGGGGCGCCAGGCGCCCCCGATGTACATGCCGTCGTGTACCTTCATCGCGCTTCCTCCGGGGCGGGGCGTCGTCGTCCGACACATAAACTAGCGACGATAGTTTTCTGACGCCAGACGTCCCGGGGTGCCGGGCCCCGGATCCCGGGCCATCACAGCACGGCTCGGGTCCCGCCCGGGTGTGCGTCTCCTCACTCCCCCAGGTCGGGCAGGCGCGCCGGATGCGGGCAGATGCGGTCGCCCTGCTGGTCGAACACGAAGAGGTGGGCGAGGTCGACCAGCAGCGGCACCTGCATGCCGTGACGCAGGGCCAGGTCCGGGGTCGTGCGGACGATGAGGTCTCCCGGCAGGCGGGGTTCGGCGGTCGCGGTGCTCTGCGTGTCCTCGGGGTGGTCCAGGGCGATCACGGATCCCGCGCGCCCGGCTGCGGACCGCTCCCGCAGCCGGGTGAGGACCGAGCCGTCACGGCGACGGCGCCGGGCCGGGCGGCCGGGGCGGGGACGCGGAGCTTCCAGTTCAGGGACGACGGCAGGGCTGGAGCCGGTGTCGAAGTGGACGAGGATCTCGTGCCCCTGGAACTCCACGTGCTCGACCAGGCCGGTGATCGGCACCTCGCCGGGGCGGGCCGCGCTGTGCTTGGCGATGCGGACGGCCTCGGAGCGCAGCCCGACGATCACCTCGCGGCCCTGCTGGACGCGCAGCAGCTGGTGGTCCAGGGAGAGCGGCTCGGGCAGGCGCAGGAACTGCTTGCCCAGACTGATGGTCATCGCCCCGTCGAGCGGAGCGCGCACCAAGCCGCGCAGCAGGTTGATGCGCGGGGTGCCGATGAAGGCGGCGACGAACACGTTGCTGGGCAGGGCGTAGACCACACGCGGGCTGTCGACCTGCTGGAGCACACCGCCGCGCAGCACGGCGACCCGGTCGCCGAGCGACATGGCCTCGGCCTGGTCGTGGGTGACGTAGATCGTGGTGACGCCCAGCTCCTGGGTGAGCCGGGAGATCTCGGCCCGCAGATGGGTACGGAGCTTGGCGTCGAGGTTGGACAGCGGCTCGTCCATGAGGAAGGCGGAGGGGTGCCGGGCGATGGCCCGGCCCATGGCGACCCGCTGGCGTTCGCCGCCGGAGAGCTGGCCGGGCAGGCGGTCGAGGAGGTCCTCGATGCCGAGCATGCGGGCCGTGGTGTCGACGCGGGGGCGGGGGTCCGTGCCCGGGTCCTCGATACGCAGCGGGAAGCCGATGTTGTCGCGGCTGGTCATGTTCGGGTAGAGGGCGAAGTTCTGGAAGACCATCGCCATGTCCCGGCCGGACGGCGGCAGGTCGTTGGCGTACTCGCCGTCGAGCAGCAGTCGGCCCTCGTCGATCTCCTCCAGCCCGGCGATCATTCTGAGCACGGTCGACTTTCCGCAGCCGGACGGGCCGAGCAGCACGAGGAACTCGCCCGGCGAGATGTCCAGCGACAGCCGGTCCACCACGCGGGCGCCCCGCGTGTAGGCCTTGCTCACGTCGTGCAGGGAGATGGCGCGTGTCATGGGGTGCCCCCGAGGGGTCATCAGGGCGCTGGTGCTCCGCGGTCGGAAGCCCCGTGCGGGTCGTACGGGGCTGTGGGTCACGGAAGTTAACGGAATGTGCGTGTCCGAGGGAAGACATCGGGCGAGATCGGGGGCTTCGGTCCATCTGGTGAGAAGGCGGACGGCCCGGTCTCGGCCGGCGGGCCGGGCCGGTCCGGGTCAGCGGATGCCGGTGAGGTGGGCGAAGACGACCACGTTCCCGGAGTAGCCCTTCCTGCGGTCGTAGCTGCCGCCACAGGTGATCAGACGCAACTCGGGGCGGCCCCGGGCGCCGTACACCTCCTGGCTCGGGAAGTGGGACTTCTCGTACGACTTGATCTTGTCGACCGTGTAGACGGCGATCCGCCCGTCGGCGCGGCGGGCTTTGACGGTCCGGCCCCGCTTCAGCTCGGTCAGCCCCGCGAAGACGGCGGGTCCGCTGTCCGTGTCCAGATGCCCCACGGCCACGGCGGTGCCCTGCTCACCGGGCGAGGCGCCGTGCCGGTACCAGCCGACGAGCTCGGGATCGTCGTCCGGCGGCGCGGTGAGGCGCCGGTCGCGGTCGAGGCCGAGGTCCATGACCGGGGCGTCCAGGCGGAGGTAGGGGATGAGGAGGCGGGTGGCCCGGGAACGGGGCAGGGGGCGGGGGCCGACCGGGGGGCGCGGCTTCCGGGTGGCCGGGGCGGGAGCGGCGGGCTGGGGAGCGGGGCGCCGGGCGGCGGCTGCGGGGCGGTCGTGGGGCGCGGCGGGCCTGCCTTCGCGGGGCCCGGGGGTGGAGGCCTCGGGGACCCGGGGCCCCTGGGTGGCGCGCCCGGGGGTGCGGGGCCCTTCGGTACGGGCCGCGGCTGTGGGGGATGCGGGTGCGGGGGGTGGGCCGGTGCGGGAGCCGGGGATGGCGGAGTCGGCCGGCAGGGCTGCGGTGCCGGTGCCGGAGCCGGCCGGGTGGGCGGCCGTGGTGAAGTCCGGCGGGAGGGCCGTGACCGTGCTGCCGGGCTCTTCGCCACGGTCCCAGCACACGCCGACGACCAGGACCAGCGAGAGGGCCACCACGATCGTCCGCGTCAGCCGGTAGGCACGCGTCCGGTGCCAGGGTCTACGGGGCCGCCGGGACCACGCGCCGGGGGCGTCCGGGGCCGCTGCGTACCGCTCCGCCGGGACGGCGCCGGAACCGGAACCGCGCCGGACCACCGGGGCCGCGGCGGACCCGGTCCCACGCCGGAACCCCGGGCCCTCGGCAGCGCCGGCCCCGCGCCGCCCCGACGACACGCGGGAAGAGCCGGACCCACCCCCGCGCCGTCCCACCGGAGCGGCAGCAGATCCGGGGCCGGGCCGGGTCCCGGAGTCGGCGGCAGCGCCCCGCCGCCCCGGAGGAACCGCGGCAGCCCCGGTTCCGCCGCCGCGCCGCCCCGACGGCGCGGCTGCGGAACCGGAACCAGCGCCACGCCGAACCGCCGAGGCGGCGCCGGACCCGGCACCGCCTCCACGCCGCCTCACCCGCCCGGCATCGGGCCCGAGCGCGCCCCCGGCCTGCCCCAGCCGGGCGGAGCGATCCGCGGAACGTGGCCTACGCGGCGCCATCAGGGCGGCGACGGAGCCGGAACCACACCGTCCCGGCGACGGCGGCCAGGCCGACCGCGGCCGCGCCGGTGACCGGCGTGAAGGCCTCACCGCGGGCGATGCCACCACCGCCCGCGGGCGGGCCGCCGACCGGCGTCGTGGGCTTGGACGTGGGGCAGTCGACCTTGAACACCTTGAACTTGCCGGCGCCGTGGGCCTGGTCGGTGAGCCATGTCAGCTTGTACTGCCCGTTGGGCAGGTCGACGGCCGCGGTGCGGCCCTTGCCGGTCGGATCGGCCGTGAAGCTGCCGGTGCGCGTGGCCCCGCCCGGAACCTCGGGCTGGGTCTGGATGGTCCAGTTGACCTTCTCGCCCGAGTCGAAGTTGAACGCGGCGAGGTAGAAGTCGCAGACCTTCGGGTCGTTGCGCTGATTGTCCGAGGCCGTCGTGCTGGCGTGGACCTTGACGTCTCCGTTGTCCCCCGGGACGGGAGCGGCGACGGCGGACACCCCGCTCAGGGTGGTCCCTGCGAGGGTGAGGGCGGCGACGACGGCGGTACGGGTGCCGGCACGACGCGCGAGGGGTACGACGGGCATGAACATGCCTCCAAGTCAGATGATTTACATACAAACACCTCGTCACCTGACTGTCTGTCACCTCACTGCCGAAAAGGGCGCAGCACCGCCCTACGACGCGTCAGATATCGCTCTTCCGGCGCAGCGGCACCCCACGCCCGCGCCCCCTTCCCGCTGCGCGGCCCTCGCCGCCCGCCTCCGGCCCGACCACCAGGTCCGACTCGTCCGGCCCCTCCGGCTGCTCCTCCGGCTCCTGCTCCCGCGGGGACCGGGACCGGACGGCGACCCCGGACGACAGCAGCAACAGCGCTCCCAGCATCACGAACGGCGCCGCCACACCCGCGACTCCGGCGATCAGCCCGGCCGCGGCGGGCGCGGCGGCCTGGCCGAGCCGGTTGCCGGTCAGGCGCAGGGCCAGGGCGGTGGAACGGGCGTCGTCGGGGGCGGCCTGGACGACCGTCGTCATCGACAGCGGCTGCCCGACCCCGAGACAGAAGCCCAGCGCGGCCAGCAGCAGTCCGAGCGCCCACACCGGCACCGGCAGCGCGATGCCCGTGCACAGCAGGGCCGCCAGCAGACAGGTGAGGGTCAGCAGCAGGGTCCTGCCCAGCAGCCGCAGCAGGGGCGTGAGGACCAGACGGCAGGCGATCGTCGCCGCCGCGCGCAGGCTGAGCAGGATGCCGATCACGGCCGGCGCGATGCCCCGGTGCTCGCCGACCACCGGCAGGTACGCGGTCAGGATGTCCGTCGCGGACAGCACGGCAAGGCTGATGAAGATGCCCGCCGGTACCCCCCGGGTGCGCAGGATGCCCCGGACCGGGATCCGGTCGCCCTTGTCCGGGCGGGACGTGGCCGCCGTACGGCGATGCTCGATGCGCCACAGCGAGGTGAACGCGACGGCCGCGGTCGCGCCCGCCACGATCAGGGCGAGCGCGCTGCTGCCGGCCATGTCCTCGCCGCCGATCAGCGCGCCCGCGGCGACCGGGCCGACCAGCTGGCCGAGGGCGGCGCCGATGGTGAAGTGGCCGAAGTTGCGGTCCTGTTCGTGCGGTGCGGACTGGCGGGCGACGAGGGACTGGGAACCGATGACGAAGCAGAGGTGCCCGAGGCCCATCACCCCGCTCCACAGGGCCATCGTCCACAAGGAGCCGGCGACGCCGCTGAGGGCGCAGCCGCCGGAGATGAGCACCACGCCGACCGGCAGCAGGGGCGCACAGCGGCCGTGGTCGGTGCGGCGGCCCAGGGGCACGGCGGCGAACAGCGGCAGCAGCGCGTACACACCGGCGATCACACCGATCGCGCGCTCGTCCGCGCCCAGCGCGAGGGCCCGGTAGGAGACGGCGGGCCGGGCCATCGACACCGCGCCCTGCGCGAAGCTGAAGGCGATGACGAGGCGGAGCAGCCAGCCGCGGTTCCCACCGGGCCTCACGACGACGTCCTCCATGGAGTGGTTCAGATGATCCCGAACAGCATGCCCGCGCCGAGGATGACCAGACAGGTGAGGGCGGCCCACTTCACGACGAACTTGGTGTGGTCGCCGAACTCCACCCTGGCCATGCCGACCAGGACGTAGACGGCCGGGACGAGCGGGCTGGACATGTGCAGCGGCTGGCCGACCAGGGAGGCGCGGGCCATCTCCAGCGGGGTGACCCCGTGCGCGGCACCCGCCTCGGCCAGGACGGGCAGGACACCGAAGTAGAAGCCGTCGTTCGACATGAAGTAGGTGAGCGGCAGGCTCAGGATGCCGGTGACGAGGGCCATGTGCGGCCCCATGCCGGCGGGGATGACGTCCACCATCCACTTGGCCATGTGGTCGACCATGCCGGTGCCCTGGAGGACTCCGGTGAAGACGGCGGCGGCGAAGACCATGCCGGAGACGTTCAGGACGTTGTCGGCGTGGGCGGCCAGGCGGGCCTTCTGGTCGGGGATGTGCGGGAAGTTCACCGAGAGGACGAGCGCGGCGCCGATCAGGAACAGCACCGGGATCGGCAGCCACTCCATGATCATGGCGGTGAGCAGGCCGACCGTGAGCAGCGCGTTGAACCAGTAGAGCTTGGGGCGCAGGGTCGACCGGTTCGGGTCGAGGCCCTGGAAGCCGTCCTCGTCCCCGGAGGCCGCGGAGGCCGTGCCTTCCCCGGGAGCGTCCGCGCCGGAGCCAGTGCCCCCCGCGGCGCCCGCACCGGCGGTGCCGGCCTTGCGCATCGAGACCTTGCCGTCGCCGGAGCCGCCGGAGCCGACGAGGACCGTCTCGGTCTCCGTCTCCTCCTCCAGCATGTCGTCCAGCGTCAGCACGCCCAGCCGCCGGCGCTCGCGCACGCCGAGGACGTACGAGAGGACGAAGACGAAGGCCAGGCCCACCAGGAGGGCCGGGATCATCGGGACGAAGATGTCACTGGCGTCGACCTTCAGCGCGGTCGCGGCGCGGGCGGTCGGGCCACCCCAGGGGAGGGTGTTCATCACACCGTTGGCCATGGCGGCGACACCGGTCATCACGACCAGGCTCATCTTCAGGCGCTTGTACAGCGGGTACATCGCCGAGACGGTGATCATGAAGGTGGTGGAGCCGTCGCCGTCCAGCGAGACGATCGCCGCGAGCAGGGCGGTGCCCACGACGATCCGCATCGGGTCGGCTTTACAGAATTTGAGGATGCCCCGGACGATCGGGTCGAAGAGACCGACGTCGATCATCACACCGAAGTAGACGATCGCGAACATGAGCATCGCCGCGGTGGGGGCGAGGTCGGTCACGCCGTCGAGGACGTAGTCGCCGAGCTTGGCGCCCTCGCCGACGAACACGCAGAACAGCGCGGGAATCAGCACGAGCGCCGCGATCGGCGACATCTTCTTCATCATGATCAGGACCAGGAAGGTCGCGATCATGGCGAAGCCGAGGATGGTCAGCATGAGTGGATACCTAACGTTCGCCCTTGAACATCCCACCAGGGCCGGCGGTGTCCGAGACGTTAGGTGCCGTCAAGCAGCGTTAACAAGACGTTGACGTGCGAGCAATAAGCGCAAAACTGCTGGTCACAGCTTTGCTCAGGTCAGAGCGGTGAGCTTTTCGGTCGCGGAGGCCGCTCCCGGGGCCGTCTCGGGGGCCACCTCGACCGGCACTCCGTTGAGGACCGCGTTGCCCGACAGCGGATCGAGCTGACGGCCGTCGAGGAGCTGGTTGACGTTGACGCCGGGGTCGGTCGAGGCATGGCTGAGGCGGATGCCGGGACGGTTGTGGCCCCAGCCGTGCGGCAGGCTCACCACGCCCCGGCGAACCGTGTCCGTGACCTCGGCCGGTGCGGTCACCTCTCCCCCGGCGCCCGTCACGCGCACGGCGGCTCCGTCCTCGACGCCCAGCCGCTCCGCGTCCTCGGGGTGGATGTGCAGGGTGCAGCGGTTGGATCCGCCGGTGAGGGCGGGCACGTTGTGCATCCAGCTGTTGTTCGAGCGCAGATGGCGGCGGCCGACCAGGACGAGCCCCTCGGGGCGCTGCGCCAGGGCCGCGCGCAGGCGGGGCAGGTCGTCCACGATCGGGCCGGGCAGCAGCTCCACCTGGCCGCTGCGGGTCTTCAGGGGCTGCGGCAGGCGGGGTTCGAGCGGGCCGAGGTCGATGCCGTGCGGGTGCGCGAGCAGCTTCTCCAGGCCGAGGCCGTCCGGTCGTGCGCCGAAGCCGTCGCCGTAGGGGCCGAGGCGCAGCATCATGTCGAGCCGGCGCTCGGGGCCGGTGCCGCCGGTGAGCTGCGCGGCGAGCTCACGGGGGTCACGGCCGTGGACCGGGGAGTGCGGCTCCTCCACCGCCTTGCCGAGGGTCTGGTCGATGACCATCTGGTCGACGGCGGCCGGATCGGCCCCCTGCATGCCGGTGACGGCCAGGACCAGCCGCGCCAGGATCTCCGTCTCCGCCATGCGGCCCGGCTCCAGCGGGACGGCCGGGCGGGTGTAGCGGACCTGGTTGCGCACGGCGAGGGTGTTGAAGGCGAAGTCGTGGTGCGGGCTCTGGGAGGGCGGGGGCGGGGGCAGTACGACGTCGGCGTGGCGCGAGGTCTCGTTGAGGTACGGATCGACGCTGACCATGAAACCGAGCGAGTCGAGCGCCGTGTCGAGCCGGTCGCCGTCGGGCGCGGACAGCACGGGGTTGGCGGCGACGACGATCAGCGCGCGCACCGGCTCGCCCTCCTCGGTGGCGGTGTCGATCTCCTCCGCGAGGGCGGAGAGGGGCAGTTCGCCCTTCGCCTCGGGGTGCCGGCTCACCCGGGAGTGCCAGCGTCCGAGGGCGAAGCCCCGGCCGGGTCCGGCGGGGCGCGGGGTCTTGTCGGTGGCGGCCTGCGGGAAGAGCGCGCCGCCCGGCCGGTCGAGATTACCGGTGAGGATGTTCAGGACGTCGACGAGCCAGCTGGCCAGGGTGCCGTGCGGGACGGTGCAGCTGCCGATGCGGCCGTATACGGCGGCGGTCGGGGCGGCGGCCAGGTCGCGGGCGAGGGCGCGGATGACGCCGGCCTCGACGTCGCAGGCCCCGGCGACCGCTTCGGGCGTGAGCTCCTCCAGTTCCGCGGCCAGTTCCTCGACGCCCTGGACGTGCGGGGTCGGTTCGACGAGGCCCTCGTCGAAGAGCACCCGGGCCATCGCCGCCAGCAGCAGCGCGTCGGTGCCCGGCCGGACGGCGATGTGCCGGTCGGCGAGCTTCGCGGTGCGGGTGCGCCGCGGGTCGATCACGACGAGGGTGCCGCCCCGCGCCTTGAGGGCCTTGAGCTTGCCCGGGAAGTCGGGGGCGGTGCACAGACTGCCGTTGGACTCCAGCGGGTTGGCGCCGATCAGGAGCAGGTGGTCGGTGCGGTCGAGGTCGGGCACGGGGATGGCGTTCGCGTCGCCGAAGAGGAGGCCGCTGGAGACGTGCTTCGGCATCTGGTCGACCGTGGAGGCGGTGAAGACGCTGCGGGTGCCGAGCCCGGCGAGCAGGACGGGCGGGTAGAGGGCACCGGCCATGGTGTGCACGTTGGGGTTGCCGAGGACGACGCCAACCGAGTTCGGGCCGTGGCGCTCCACCACGGGCCGGATGCCGGCGGCGACCGCGTCGAAGGCCTCCTCCCAGGTGGCCTCGCGCAGCTCGCCGTCCCGCCGTACGAGCGGCGTGCGCAACCGGTCCGGGTCGGAGTCGACGGCCCCGAAGGAGGCGCCCTTGGGGCAGATGAACCCCTGGCTGAACACGTCCTCGCGGTCACCGCGGGCGTGGGTGACGCGCGTCCCCTCGATGGTGAGGGTCAGGCCGCAGGTGGCCTCGCACAGGGGGCAGATACGCAGGGCGGTGCGGGACACGGGTCCTCCCGGGGCGGCGGCTACGCTGACGCGCCCGAGCATACCGACCGGTATGAACGGTGGGGAGGTCCTGACGGAAAGGTCCTGGCGGGACCGGTGTCAGTCGAGGGCCCGGGCCAGATAGGCCCGCAGCAGCTCCCGCGCCTCGTCGATGATCCGCTCGTCCCCCTCCGGTGCGACCCGGAACGCCAGGTGCACGAGGGTGTCGGCCGTCTCGACGGCGATGAGGAAGACGCGTCGCAGGTCCTCGTCGGGTTCACGGCCGAGATGGCCGGAGAGGAGTTCGGTGAGGCGGTCGGCGACACGGTGGTTGGGTTCGGCCTGACGGGAACCGACCGGGATCTGGTTGCCGAAGTCGACGAGGGAGAAGCCGGGCGCGGTGCGCTTCATGTCCAGGTACTCGTCGAGCACGGCGTCCATGGCCGTGCGCCAGCCCCCGGCCTCACCAGCCTGCCGCAGGCGCTGGGTGACGCGCTCGGAGTACCGCTCGAGGTTGCGCTGCGCCAGCGCGTCGGCCATCTGGCGTTTGTTGCCGAAGAAGCGGTAGACCGAGCCGATCGGGACCGAGGCCCGCTGGGCGACGGCACGGGTGCTCAGGGCGTCGTAGCCGACCTCGTCGAGGAGGTCGGCGCAGGCGTCGAGGATCCTGGTCAGGCGTTCGGCGCTGCGCCGCTGCACGGGCGCACGACGAAGCGATGTCACGTGAGGCACGGACTTCATGATGCCCCCAGGGCGCGGCCCGGTGAACCTCGCCCCCCGGTGTCCGCGCCCTGCGTCCGGGCCTTGCGCCGGGAGGACGCGTCCGGCGTCACCCCCGGGCCTGGCTCCGACGCGGTGATGTCGGCCGTGCTCTCCACGGGCTCGCCGTCCACCGCCCACACGGTGCCGTCGTCGGCGTAGAGGCGGGCTGTGACACGGTGCGTGCCGCGCGGCACGAGGCGGGTGTCCAGCCGGTGGGCGGGGGCGCGGAGCCGGGCGACGGGACGGCCGTCGACGAAGAGGCGCACGAGGCCCCGCCCGGCCACCGCGCGGGCTGCCGCACCGGCCGGTGAGAAGCGGAAGTTCCGCAGGGTCAGGCGTACGTCCCAGCCGCCCGCGGCGCCGGGCTGCACCTCGATCCCGACGTCGGGGGCGCCCTCCGGCCCGACCTCACGGTAGGGCCGCCCCTCCTGGTCCCGGCTCTCCAGGACCTCGCCCACCGGCGTGGGCGACGCGCCGCCCTCCCGGGCATCGCCGGAACCGCAGCCCGCGGATCCGGCCAGGAGGAGGACACAGAGCGCGAGCGCGGCAGGAGGTCTCCGTGTCCACGTCATGTTCGGGAGCGTAGAACACGCGTCCGGCCCGGCGGATCGTCCTCAAGTCGGGTTCAGGTCATCCGTCGAGAGGAGGCGGCGCGCCCCTCTTGCGTCGGGGAAATCGCAATCCTATGGTACTGCATAGGAATCGGACGGCAAGGGAGCACCGATCATGGGCGATGGGGGTACCACCCGCGCGAGCGGGTTCGAGCGCGGGGGAGCGCGGAAGACCGCCGAAGGACTGACCTATCTCTCCGGCTTCGGCAACGAGCACAGCTCGCAGGCCGTCCCGGGCGCACTGCCCGAGGGCCGCAACTCGCCCCAGCGGGCCCCGCTCGGGCTGTACGCGGAGCAGCTGAGCGGTTCGGCGTTCACCGAGCCGCGGGCGCACAACCGCCGCTCGTGGCTGTACCGGATCCGCCCGTCGGCCGCGCACCCGGCGTTCACCCGGACCCACAACGGCTCGGTCCGCACCGCCCCCTTCACCCAGACCGTGCCCGACCCCAACCGGCTGCGCTGGAACCCGCTGCCCGACCCGGCGCCCGAGACCGACTTCCTGGCGGGCCTGTGGACCCTGGGCGGCAACGGCGACGCCACCCAGCGCACCGGCATCGCCGTGCACCTCTACACGGCCAACGCCTCCATGGACCGGGTGTTCAGCGACGCCGACGGCGAGCTGCTGATCGTCCCGGAGCGCGGCGGGCTGCTGCTGCGCACGGAGTTCGGTCTGCTGCATGTGGAGCCGGGCCATGTGGCGCTGGTTCCGCGTGGGGTCCGCTTCCGTGTGGAACTGCTGGACGAGTCGGCACGCGGCTATGTGTGCGAGAACTACGGTGCGCCCTTCCGCCTTCCCGACCTGGGCCCGATCGGCGCCAACGGGCTCGCCAACCCCCGGGACTTCCACGCCCCGGTCGCGGCGTACGAGGACGTCGAGGGCCCGGTGGAGGTGGTGAACAAGTTCTGCGGCAACCTGTGGACGGCCACCTACGACCACTCCCCCCTCGACGTGGTCGCCTGGCACGGCAACCATGTGCCGTACGTCTACGACCTGCGCCGCTTCAATGTGCTCGGCACCATCACCTACGACCACCCGGACCCGTCGATCTTCACGGTGCTGACGTCCCCGTCGGACACCCCGGGGCTGGCCGGTGTCGACTTCGTGGTGTTCGCGCCGCGCTGGCTGGTGGGCGAGGACACCTTCCGGCCGCCGTACTTCCACCGGAACGTGATGAGCGAGTACATGGGCCTGATCGAGGGGGCGTACGACGCGAAGGCGGAAGGCTTCGTGCCGGGCGGCGGCTCGCTGCACAACATGATGTCGGCGCACGGCCCGGACCGGGAGACGTTCGACCGCGCGAGCGCCGCCGAGCTGAAGCCGCAGAAGATCGACGACGGCCTGGCCTTCATGTTCGAGACGCGCTGGCCTCTCACCCTCACCCCGCACGCGGCCCGCGCGGAACACCTCCAGCAGCGCTACGACGACGTCTGGCAGGGCCTGGAGCGGCACTTCCGCCCCTAGGGGGGCCTCTGACGGAACTCCGCGGCGTCGCGACGCCCGGCACGCCGAGAGCACGCACCGAACGCCGCTCCTTCTTCTACGGAGATCCGTCAGAAGCCCCCTTGCACTGATCATTTCCTAGCGGTACGGATGGCCCGTGACCTCCTTCGCCCCGGACTCCATCGTCCTGAACCGCAAGCTGCCGCTCTGGTACCAGGTGTCGCAGTCGCTGCGCGCCTCGATCCTCGGCCGCTCGCCCCAGGACCCGCTCCGCCTGCCCACCGAGGAGCAGCTGGCCGGGCACTACGGCGTGAGCGTGCTGACGATGCGGCAGGCACTCAAGGAGCTGGAGGACGAGGGACTGATCACGCGCCACCGCAGGCGGGGCACCTTCATCGAGCCGCACGCGCGCCGGGGCTCCCCGGTGCGCCTGCTCGGCTCGGTCGACACGATCGTGGCCCAGCAGTCCGGCATGACGACCGAGCTGCTGGAACACGGCAGCGGGCCCGTGCCGGGCGAACTCGCCGAGTTCTTCCCGGACGTGCGGGAGGTCTCGACGTATCACCGGCTGCGGAGCGACGAGAAGACCGGTGAGCCGACGAACCACGCCCGTAACTACGTGCGCCCCGAACTGGCCGCGCGGATCGACCTGGACGACCTCGTCCGATGGCCCATGACCAAGGTGCTGCGGGACGTGGTGGGGGCGGACATCAGCCGCATCACGGACACGGTGGAGGCGCGGCTCGCCGACCCGGAGACCTCGAGGCTGCTCCATGTGCCCCTGCTGAGCCCGATCCTGCACTACACGGGCGTGACGTACGACGCCGGGGGGCGGCCCCTGGACGTGGCCGTCATCCACTACCGGGGGGACCGGTTCTCCTTCACGGTGACCCTGGACGCCACCTGACCCGCGTGTCACCGGCAGGTCGTACGATGCCGAGCGTGACGCACGACGACGCTCCGCCGCTGGCGGACCTCATGCCGTGGTCCGTCGCACCGCCGCGGCTCGGCCGGGGCTGGCCGGCGGCGCCCGACGCGGCGTCCCTGAAGGCACGCTGGGACGCCTTGGTGAAGGCCGAGGGGCCCGACCGCGAGGCCCTGTTCGAGCCGACCCGCTCGCGTACGTTGCACACAGCGGTCGGTCAGCTGCCCGGCCGGAGCGGCAGCGGCACGGAGAAGCTGACACGCGCCTCGGGGCCCTGCCCGGAGCCGGAGCGCGTCCTGCTCGCGCCCTATGACGAGCAGTGGCTGATCCCCGACCAGCGGCTGATCGACGCGGCGCGCCCGGAGTTGTGGCGGGTGGCGGACGAACGGCAGGTCTTCGTGGTGGAGGCGCCCGAGGCCACCCCGCCCCTGCTCGTCACCTCACTGCTCCCGCTCCTCCGCCCCGGCCGCGTACGTCCGCTGTTCCGCCGCCCGGGCGGCCGCGAGCCGAACCTGGCCCCGGGCCTGCTGGAGCACCTCGGCACCCGTCTGGGCAGCGACCCGGCGCCGCTGGACGTACTCGCCTGGATCACGGCCACGGCCCGCCCGGACCTCACCGTCCCGCTCACCGGGGACGCCGGCGAGTGGGAGCGGGGCCTCGAGCTGGGCCACCGGATGCTGTGGCTGATGCGCCGCGACGGCGAACGCCCCAAGCTCCCCGGCGGCCGCCGCCCCTACGTCCGCGCTCCGCTGCCCTCCCGGCCCGTGACGCTGCACTACGACCGGGACGAGGAAGCCCTGTTCCTGGACGAGGGCCGCATCTCGCCGGTGCCGCCGGAGGCCTGGGACTTCGAGATGGGTGGAGTCCGTGTCCTTCAGCAGTGGTTCGAGACCCGCGTCGCCGTCCCCGAGCCGGGCACGCTGGCGGCGATCCGTCCCGCCACGTGGCCCCAGGCCTGGACGTCGGAGCTGCTGGAGCTGATCACCGTCCTCGCGCTCCTGGCCGAACTGCGCCCCCTGGAAGAGCCGGAACCGCCCGACCCGGTCACGTCGGCGGAGCTGCGTGAGGCGGGCGTCCTCCCGGTGCCGGGCGCGGCCCGCCGGCCCGCGTCGGTGCTGGAGGGGCCCGAGGAGGGCCCCGAGGGGCAACTGGCGCTCCTCTAGTGCCGTGCGGTGTCGCGCTCTCTGGTGCCGCGGCAGGCAACGTTTGCCCGTCAAGGAGCGGCGTCCGGTGCGTGCTCTCGGCGTGCCGGCCGGAAGTCCTCGGACTGGTTGTACTCGGGCTTTCGGCCGGTGCGGCGAGTGGGGGTCCCCCCTGCTCGAAGAGCTTGGGGGAGCGTGCCGGGCGTCACGACGGGGCGAACGTTGCCTGTCGCGGCACTAGCGAAGGCCGGGGTCGAAGGCGTCCAGGACGCGTTCGAGCGCCCGCCGGAAGACCGCCTCCAGATCGACCGGCCCGCTCTGTTCCATGAAGGCCGCAGCCAGCCGCGGATACGCGCCGGTGGCGATCCGGCTGCCCAGATAGGCCATGCGGACCGCGTTCTCCTCCTCCGCCGACCACGGCATGGAGCGGGTGCGTTCGGCGGTCGCGATCTCGTTCCCGGCGTATGTCGTCACGACGCCGTTGAGCAGCGCGATCAGCTCCGTCTTCGTGCCGGCCGGCACGTCGAGCGGTTCGAGGCAGGCCAGGCAGTGCTCCAGGTAGCGCAGGGTGCGGGGGCTGAAGCCGAACACGCCCGGCATCAGGCGCGGCACCCAGGTGTGGCGGTACATGATGGCGCGCGTCTCCTCCGCGTTGCGGAGCATGTCGGCGCGCCAGTCACCCGTGGGTTCGAACAGCTCGTGCTCGGCACCGATGGCGTCGATCATCAGCTCGTACAGGTCCTCCTTGCGGGGGACGTAGTTGTACAGCGACATCGTGCCGCAGCCCAGCTCCGCGGCGACGTGCCGCATGGTGACGCCGTCCAGCCCCTCCGCGTCGGCGATCCGCACCGCCGCCGCCGCGATGTCGGCGCGGGTGAACGCCGGTTTGGGCCCACGGCCGGTGCGCTCGGGGCGCGCCCAGATCACTTCGGGTACGGCCGCTCGGCCCGCCATCGGTCATCACCTCGGTCACCATCCTAGTTACGTACAGCGTACGTAGTGCGCTATGGTCCTGCCATGACTTCTACGTACGCTGTACTTAGTGAAGGTCTGGAGAAGCGGTTCGGGGACGTCCGCGCCCTGCGCGGGCTGGACCTCGCGGTCGCCGAGGGGACGGTCTGCGGGATCCTGGGGCTCAACGGGGCGGGCAAGACGACGGCCGTACGGCTGCTGACGACGCTGCTGCGGCCGGACGCGGGATCCGCCAGGGTCGCGGGGCACGACCTGGTCCGCGAGGCCGCGGCCGTCCGCAGCCGGATCGGTGTCACCGGGCAGGACATCTCGATCGACGGGGACCTCACCGGACGCCAGAACCTCCGGTTGTTCGGCCGGCTGCACCGGGTGCGCGGCCCGGCCGGCCGGACCGCGGAACTCCTCGACCGCTTCAGCCTGACCGAGGCCGCCGACCGCCCCGCGTCCACCTACTCCGGCGGCATGCGCCGCCGCCTGGACCTCGCGGCGAGCCTGATCCGCCGTCCCGACGTGCTGTTCCTGGACGAGCCGACGACCGGCCTCGACCCGGTCAGCCGCACCCTCATCTGGAACGTGGTGCGCGACCTGGCCGCCGAGGGCACGACCGTGCTGCTCACCACGCAGTACCTGGAGGAGGCCGACCGACTGGCCGACGACATCGCCCTGGTGGACCGCGGCCGGGTCGCGCACACCGGGACCCCGGCGCAGCTCAAGTCCCTGATCGGGGCACACGCCGAGGTCGTCGTACCGGACGCGGACGTGCTCGCGAAGGCCGCGGGCGTGCTCGACCGGCTGACGGGCGCGCAGCCGTCGTTCGACCACGAACGCAATGCCGTGGGCGCGGTCAGCAGGGACCCGGCACTCACGATCCCGCTGCTGGTGCGCGCCCTGGACACGGCGGGCGTGGCACTGCTCGACGTGAGCCTGCGCCCGCCGACCCTCGACGACGTGTTCCTGCGTCTGACGGAGACCACGACCGAGACGACCGACGTGAAGGAGCGTGCCGCGTGAGCATGCCGGCGTACGACGGGACCGCGATGCTGGGCCGCCAGCTGCTGCGGCTGCGGAACAACCCGGGACTGCTGATCCTCACCCAGACGATGCCGATCAGCATGCTGCTGTTCTTCGGCTATGTCTTCGGCAGCGCGCTGGCGGTGCCGGGCGAGGCGTACCGGTCGTTCCTCGTGCCGGGCCTGCTGGCGGCGACCGCCGCGGGCGGGATCATGACCGGCATGTTCCAGGCGGCCCAGGACACGCACCGGGGCGTGACGAACCGGTTCCGTACGCTGCCGATGAGCCGGGCGGCCGTACCGCTGGGGCAGGCGGCGGCGGACGTGGTGGCCACGGCCGCCGGGACCGTGCCGTTCCTGCTGGTGGGCCTCGCCGTGGGCTGGCGGGTCGAGGGCAGCCCGCTCGAAGCGGCGGGAGCGTTCGCGCTGCTGATGCTGTTCCGCTTCGCGTGCACGTGGGCCGGGATCTACCTCGGCCTGCTCACCCGTAACGAGGAGGCGGCCGGTCAGCTGGGCGGTGCGACGTTCCTGCTGCCGCTGCTGTCCAGCGCCTACATCCCGACGAGCGGGCTGCCGGACTGGCTGCGGACGGTCGCCGAGTGGAATCCGATCAGCGCGGTGGCGACGGCCCTGCGGGACCTCTTCTCCGCCGGGCTCTCGGCTTCGCTCGAGCAGGGAGGGGCCCCCATCGCGCCGGTGCCCGACGAGGCGGCCTGGCCGGTGGCCCACCCCGTCGCGGGGTCGTTCCTGTGGTGCGCCGTGCTGCTCGGGGTGTTCGTGCCGCTGGCCGTGCGCCAGTACGCGCACGCGGAGCGGTGAACGGGCGGCCGCAGCCGCGGACGTCGCCCCCGGTCACTGCCGGGCGGGGATGAGGCACCGACAGGGGGCGTGCCGCGCTCGGGAACACACCTGGCGCCGCTGCGTGCCGCGGGGATGACGGACGACGGGTGTCGCAGCGCTGTCGCCAGGGGCGGTGTCGACCGCCCGAGCGCGGGCCCCTACCTGCTGCCGAAGAGCGAGCGGCGCAGCCGGCGCAGCGGCGCGAAGAGCGAGACGCGACGCACGCGCGCACCCCTGCCACTGCGGTCGTGCGGCTGACGCGCGGTCAGTTCCCGCATCAGCGAGGTCGCCTCGACCGTCTCCCGCTGGGGGACGGCGGGGCCGCCCAGCACCGAGAGGTGGCGGTCGAGGCGCGAACTGGTCGCGCCGCTCCCGCAGGTGATCGCAGGGACCCTGGCCCTGCTGCGCACTGTTATCTGATCCATGTCACTCCCCACCCGTACGAGTCCACCCGGCCCGGGCAGGTTAACCCTATCGCCCCGTCCGGGCACTCGTGTATCGCGGTCACAGGATTCACCTTCCCCATAAGGGGGTTGACGATGTATCTCCGATTACTCTCCGAATCCAACAGATTTCAGGGCGAGTTGGACGATCGGCTGGGTAGTGGGCTGCGGCGATCCCCCGGCGGGTTCGACGGTCACGGCCAGTGACGTCGCCGAGGCGCCCAGACCCGTCGCGACCAGGGGCGTGTCGCCCTCGAAGAGCCCGAGGGAGCGTGGTTGCGCGGCCGGGCGCATGAGCCACAACTGGTGCACGCGGCCGCCCGACGGGGCGCCGTATCCGCCGAGGGTGACCACCGCACTCCCCTCCGTGGCGGAGGCGACCACTCCGATGGTGCGGCCCCGCTCGTCCCGGCCACGGCCCGCACGGGCGTCCGGAGCTGCCAGAACGTGGGCGATCTCACGTGACCGATCTTGCTCGGCCGCCAGCTGGTCCTGGGCCCGGTCCGCCTGCACGGCGAACAGCGACGCGACGACGAGGGCCGCGGCTGCGGTGACCGTGGCGAAGGGCACGAACAGCGGGATCCGGCGCCGTTGCCGCTGCCGGGGCGGCGGCTGGGCGCCCCACACGTGCGGCGGCAACTGCGTGGCACGCGCCCGGGCCGGCTCGCGCGCCGCACCCTGCGGTGGCGGGTCCTGCGGAGTCGTCCGTACGGCGAGCATGACCCGGTCGCGCATCGCGGCCGGGGGCGGGGCCGCCGTGGACCAGGCCAGCCGGACGGCGTCCTCGCCCAGGGCGCGCACCTCGGCGGCGCAGCGGTCGCAGTCCCTCAGATGTTTCTCGAAGCGGACCCGCTCCGGCGGCTCCAGGGCGTCGAGCGCGTAGGGCGCGGCGAGCGAGTGCAGATCCTCGCGGCGGAAGAGGCTCATGCCACACCTCCCAGGCACTCGCGCATACGGGTCAGCCCGTCCCGCATCCGGGTCTTGACGGTGCCCAGTGGCAGGGACAGCTGCTCGGCCACCTCACGGTACGTGTAGCCCTCGTAGTAGGCGAGGGTGACCGACTGGCGCTGCAGGACCGTGAGCCGGTCCAGGCAGCGCCGCACCCATTCTCGTTCGAGGCCGGCCTCGACCTCCTCGGTGACCTGGTCGAAGGCGGTCTGGTTCGCGCGGAGCGCCTCGCGCTGCTCGCGCTCGCCGGCCGCCCGCGCGCTGCGCACCCGGTCGACGGCGCGACGGTGGGCGAGGGTGAGGATCCACGACATCGCGCTGCCCCGGCCCGGGTCGAACTTCGCCGCGGACCGCCACAGTTCGAGCAACACTTCCTGAGCCACCTCCTCCGACTGGGCGGGGTCGCGCACCACACGCCGTACGAGACCGAACACGGGGCCGGACACCAGTCCGTACAACTCCTCAAAGGCCTGCTGGTTCCCCCCTGCCACGAGCAGCAGCAGCTCGTCCGCCTCCACTCGGTCCCCCTCTCCGAGGCCGCACCTGGCCTGTCCCCTCGCACGAGGCATTCGCAACGCACACACCTCCGGAAGGGGTTACGGATCAGCGCGCCGAAAACGCGGGTCGCCTCACGATGAAACAACTTTCCCCGCCCGCCGTAAGAACGTTTGAGATTCGACCAATCCGCTTCGCCGACCGCTCCGAATGGCGTGTGTCAGGCAAGTTGGCACGGAGGACGGACGGCATGACACCTATCTCCAGGACCGGTGCGGGACGCACGAGCATCGCGACCGTGATCTGTGGCGCGCTGGCCGCCGGCGGGCTCGCAGCCGCCGGTGTGACCGCGCTGGAACCCGAGGAGGCCTCCGCCTCCAGCCACCGCGAGGCCCCGCTGATCTCGGGGACACCGCAGTACGACAACACCGACGTGTACGCGTTCGTCAGCCCGGACAAGCCGGACACGACGACCATCATCGCGAACTGGATCCCGTTCGAGGAACCGGCCGGCGGGCCGAACTTCTTCACGTTCGCCGAGGACGCGCAGTACGACCTGCGCATCGACAGCGACGGTGACGCGAAGGAGGACCTGCTCTTCCGGTACACGTTCAAGACGCACACGAAGAACGACAAGACGTTCCTGTACAACACGGGTCCGGTCGAGAGCCTCGACGACCCCGACCTCAACATCACGCAGACGTACGACCTCGAGCTGATCAAGCTGCGCGACCTGAAGGCGGTGTCGAAGACCAAGGTCGCCGACGACGTGCCGGTGGCGCCGTCGAACGTCGGCAAGGCGTCGATGCCGGACTACGACACCCTGCGCGAGCAGGCGGTGCACAAGCTCGCCGGGGGCGCCCAGACGTTCGCCGGGCAGGCCGACGACCCGTTCTTCCTGGACCTGCGCGTCTTCGACCTGCTGTACGGCGGGAACCTCTCCGAGGTCGGCAACGACACGCTCAAGGGCTACAACGTCAACTCGATCGCCCTGCAGGTGCCCAGCAGCTTCCTCACCGAGTCGCACGACCAGCCGATCGTCGGCATCTGGTCCACGACGCAGCGCAAGAACGCCCAGGGCCACTTCAGGCAGGTCTCGCGCCTCGGCAACCCGCTGGTGAACGAGGTCGTCAACCCGCTGAAGGACAAGGACACGTTCAACGCGTCCGCGCCGCGGGACGACGCCCAGTTCCTGGAGAACGTCACCAACCCGGAGCTGCCCAAGCTCATCGAGGCGATCTACAAGATCCCGGCGCCCGCCGAGCCGCGCAACGACCTGGTCGACGTCTTCCTCAAGGGCGTCAAGGACCTCAACCAGCCGCCGCACGTGACGCCGTCGGAGCAGCTGCGGCTCAACACGTCCATCAAACCGGCCGCCAAGCCCAAGCGGCTGGGCGTCCTGGACGGTGACAACGCGGGCTTCCCGAACGGCCGTCGCCTCACCGACGACGTGATCGACGCGTCGCTCCAGGTCGTCGAGGGTGAGCTGCTGGGCGCGAAGAACGACCTCGGCGACGCGGTCGACAAGAACGACAAGAAGTTCGGCAAGTCCTTCCCCTACCTGGCCAACCCGACCGAGGGCTCGCGCGGCCCGCTCGCCAAGGGCGTGGACGGCGGCAACGACGTCCGCAGCCAGCTGGGCGACGCGCTCCAGCCGGCCGGTGCGCAGGGCTCGGACGACATGCGCCTGATCGCCGCGTCCGCAGGGGCGGGGGCGGGCGGCATCGTCCTGATCGGCGCGGCCCTGATGTGGTGGCGCCGCATGCGGAACCGGGCGTACTGACCCGCTCCGCTCCCACCGACTGGCGCGGCCCGTTTCCCCGTCCCCCACGGCGCGGGCCGCGCCGCCGAGTCCCGCACCAGCACATCCGAACGAGGAGAGGTCATGCCTCCGCGTACGACCGACAGCACGCCGGAGAGGCGCGACGACGACCGAGCGCCGTCGACGGACCCGGAGCCCGAGGAGCGGCTCGGTGGTTCGGCTGTCGGCGAAGCCGACTCGCCTACGGACACCGCCCCCACGGAGGCGGGCGGGGACGGGCCCCGGACAGACGACGGGCCCCGGACCGGCACCTCCCGCACCGGAACCGGCGAGGGAGAGGACCGGGAGGAGTCCCGTGGTGGGAACCGGCCCGGCCTCTCGGCGCTCGCCGAGGACCGCGACGGCACCGGTGACGGCGGCACGTCCGGCGCCTGCTCCGACGACGACGGCCCGGGTGCCGGTCAGCGGGTCGCCGCGATGCGGCGGGCCGCCGACGGGGGACGGCGGTGGCGGGCCCTGCATCTGGCCGGGTGTGCCGTGCTGCTGGCGGTCGCGGTGACCGGTGGGGCCGTCGCGGTCGGGGGCGTGCAGGACCGCGGGCCCGGCGTCGGCTCCGTGTCGGCGGCCGGGGCGTTGTCGCCCGGTGATCTCGCCCGGGGGGACCTCGACGCGGGGATCGCGTCCCTGCAGAAGCATCTTCGCGCCCAGCCGAGGGACTTCGGCGGCTGGGCCACCCTCGGGGTCGCCTACGTCGAGCAGGCCCGCACGAAGGGCGACCCCTCCCGGTATCCGCAGGCCGAGCGCGCCCTGAAGCGGTCCCTCGGCCTGGAGCCCGGCAACGACCAGGCCCTGGCCGGACAGGCCGCCCTCGCCGCCGCCCGGCACGACTTCCCCGGCGCCCTCACCTACGCCGGCCGGGCCCTGAAGCAGAACCCCTACAACGAACGCGCCCTGTGCACCCGTGTCGACGCCCTCGTCGAACTCGGCCGGTACGACGACGCGGCGAAGGCCGCGGAGACCGCCGACGACAGACGCCCGGGCGTGCCCGTCTTCACGCGGTACGCGTACGTGCGCGAACTGCGCGGCGACGTCCGCACGGCGCGTGAGGTGCTGGAACGCGCCCTGGGTTCCGCGAACGCCCCCGCCGACGTCGCGTACGTCGCCACCGCCCTCGGGCAACTCGCCTGGAATCAGGGCGACTACAAGAGCGCCCTGGGCCACTACGCCCGTGCCCTCGCCGCCGACGACACGTACCTGCCCGCCCTGGAGGGCCGTGCCCGCGCCCAGGCCGCGAGCGGTGACAGGGCCGCCGCCGTGACGGGGCTGGAGCAGGTCGTGGCCCGGTTCCCGCTGCCCGGCCCGCTCGTCGCCCTCGGCGAGCTGTACGAGGACCGCGGCGCCGACGGCGACCGGGCGAAGGCCGGCGACCAGTACGCCCTCGTCGACGCCTGGACGGCCCTCGCCCGCGCGGGCGGCGTGAACGCCGACCTCGACTCGGCCATGGCCGCAGCCGACCACGGCGACAAGAAGGAAGCCCTGCGCGCCGCCCGCGCCGAGTGGGACCGCCGCGAGAGCGTGCACACCGCCGACGCCCTCGCCTGGGCCCTGCACGTCAACGGCCGCGACGAGGAAGCCCTGCCGTACGCCCGCCGGGCCACCGCCACCGGCTACCAGAACGCCGCCTTCCTCTACCACCGCGGCGTCATCGAACGCGCCACCGGCGACCAGGACGAGGCCCGCGCACATCTGAAGGCCGCGCTGGACCTGAACCCCGGCTTCTCGCCCCTCGGCGCGCGCGAGGCCCGCACCGCACTCAAGGACCTGGAGGGCAACCGGTGACCCTGCGCCGGCTGTTCGCGTCCGGCGCCGCCGTCCTCACGGCCGCCTGCGCGCTCACCCTGCTGCCCGCCGCCACGGCGAGCGCCCACCCGCTGGGCAACTTCACCGTCAACCGCTACGACGGCCTGGTCGCCGCCCCCGGTGAGCTCCGGGTCCACCATGTCGAGGACCTCGCCGAGATCCCGGCGACCCAGGCGGGTCCGGACATCGAGCGGCTGGGCATCGACATGTGGGCCCGCGAGCGCTGCGCCACGGCCGCCGCGGACAGCAGGGCGACCGTCGACGGACGCGGGGTCGCCCTCACCGCCGAGCGCAGCCAGGCGCGCGTGCGGCCCGGGCAGGCGGGACTCGACACCCTTCGCGTGGAGTGCGAACTGACCGCTCCGCTCCCGTCGGGCGAGCAGACCGTGGCTCTCGGCTTTCGCGGGGCGGGTGCCTCCGGCGGCCCGGGCTGGCGGGAGATCACCGCGCGCGGCGACCGTATGACGCTCGCCGCGTCGGACGTGCCGGAGAAGTCGATATCGGACGAACTGACCAGCTACCCCGAGGAGTTGCTCTCCTCCCCGGCCGACACCGCGTCGGCCGCCCTGCGGGTGCGCCCCGGTGGTGCCGCCCTGGCCGAGGGGGAGTCGGACGCCCCCGCGGCCTCCGTGCTCCCGCGCGGCGCGGACCGCTGGACGCGCGCGTTGGACGACCTGGTGGCCCGGCAGGACCTCTCCGCCGGCTTCGCCGCGCTGGCTCTCCTCATCGCCGTCGTCCTGGGTGCGATGCACGCGCTCGCCCCCGGGCACGGCAAGACGATCATGGCCGCGACGGCGGCGGCCCGGGGTGGCCAGGCCCGGATGAAGGACGTCCTGCCCATGGCCGCCTCGGTGACCGTCACGCACACCCTGGGCGTGGTCGCCCTGGGCCTGCTGGTCACGGCCGGTTCGGCGGCGGCGCCCTCGGTGATCGCCTGGCTCGGTGTCGCCAGCGGCCTCCTGGTGACCCTGGCGGGCGCGAGCCTGGTCCGCCGCGCCCTGCGCCACCGCGCGCACACCCACCCGCACGGCCGTCATCACGGCCACGGGGCCCACACCCACGACCACGACGACCACCACCACGGCCACGACGGTCACCACCACGACCACGCGCACGACCACGACCACGACCACGCGCACGACCACCATCACGACCACGACCACGACCACGACCACCCGCACGATCACCCCCACTCCCCCTCCCACCCCCACACGATCGAGCACACCCACGGCGGTTTCACCCACAGCCACCCCGTCGCTCCCACCCTCCGCGGCACGATCCTCATGGGCTTCGCGGGCGGGCTCGTGCCCAGCCCGTCCGCCGTGGTGGTGCTGGTCGGCGCCGCGGCCCTCGGGCAGGCCTGGTTCGGCCTGCTGCTCGTCGTCGCGTACGGCGTCGGGCTGGCGCTCACCCTCACGGCCGCCGGGTACGCCGTCGTCAAGGCGGGCAGCGGCATGACCCGGCTCCTGGACCGGCGCCCCCGCTGGACGGCGGGCCCCATGGCGGCCCTGGTGCGCCGGACCGCTCCCCTCGGCTCGGCCTTCGCCGTGGTGGTTCTCGGTGCCGGACTGGTGTTCAAGGGGGCGGCATCCGCACTCGGCTGAGCTACGTTCGTGAGGCATCGGACGTCAGGAGAAAAGCGGACGTCGTGAGGAAAACCGACCTCATGGGGAAAACACACCCCATGGAGATTTCGCCCGGCTGCGAATGGGGGCGCCGTGTTCGAAGAACCGGGCCATGAGCGTGTGATCGCGGGCCGCTACCGGCTCCTGGCACCGCTCGGCGAGGGCGGCATGGGGACGGTGTGGCGCGCCCGCGACGAGGTGCTGCACCGCGAGGTCGCCGTCAAGGAGGTGCGCGCCCCGTCCGGCCTGGCGGGCGACGACGTGCAGCGGATGTACGCGCGGCTGGAGCGGGAGGCTTGGGCGGCGGCCCGGGTCGCCAACCGCAACGTGGTGACGGTGTACGACGTGGCGACGGACGACGGCCGGCCGTGGATCGTCATGGAACTGGTCCGCGGCCTCTCCCTGGCCGAGGTCCTGGACGCCGAGGGCCCGATGGCACCGCAGCGCGCCGCGCACATCGGCGCCGAGGTGCTGGCCGCGCTGCGGTCCGCGCACGAGGCCGGGGTGCTGCACCGCGACGTGAAGCCGGCCAACGTGCTGATCTCGAACGACGGCCGGATCGTGCTCACCGACTTCGGCATCGCCATGGTCGAGGGCAGCTCGGCGCTGACCATGACCGGGGAGGTCATCGGCTCGCCGGAGTTCCTCGCCCCGGAGCGGGCGCTGGGCCGTACGCCGGGCCCGGAGTCCGACCTGTGGTCGCTCGGGGTGCTGCTGTACGCGGCGGTCGAGGGCCACTCCCCCTTCCGTCACGACACCCCGCTGAGCACGCTGCGGGCGATCGTCGACGAGGAGCTGCCGCCGCCGTACCGGGCGGGTCCGCTCGCCCCGGTGATCGAGGGGCTGCTGCGCAAGGATCCGGAGCAGCGGCTGCCGCCCGAACGGGCCGAGCAGGATCTGCGGGTCGTCGCCGCGGGGGGATCGCCGCGCGCGGACACGCGGGCGGTTGCGTTCCCGCCGACGGTCGCGGGCCACCCCGAGCCCGCTCCCACGCCCCCGATGCCGTTCCCGGGCCGGCCGGCGGCGTCCGGGTCGACCGCCACCACGACGGCGACCGGCCGGGACGGGGATCGCAGGGCCGGTCAGGTGCTGGTCGCGGGCGTGATCGCGCTGGCGCTCGCCGTGGGCGGGCTGACGTACGCGCTGCTGAACGACGGGGACGGTTCCGGCGACAACGACCAGGGCGCCGGGAACGGTACGCCCACCGCGACCAAGAGCCCGCCGCAGAACACCGGGACCGAGAAGTCCAGCCCGTCACCGACCCCGAGCGAGACGAAGGAGAGCAGTCCGCCGCCGCCGCAGTCGGTGCGTATCGCCCTTCAGGGCCGGCGCACGGACTACTCGGGCACCTGTCCGCCGCCGAACGCCCAGGCGCCCGAGTTCACGGCGACACTCACCGTGGGGCGGCTGCCGGCCGAGGTGAGCTACCGCTGGGTGACGCAGGACGGCCAAGTGCTCGACGGGGGCTGGAAGACGCTGTCGTACCCGGCGGGCGGCGGCCGTGCGAAGCAGGACACGGTGCGGGTGACGACCGAGGCGGAGACCGGGACGTTCGAGAACGAGATCAGCGTCGAGGTGCGGGAGCCGGTGCGGACGACGTCCGAGTCGGTGCCGTTCTCGGTGACGTGTGAGACGGAGACCCCGACGGGCGGGGCCTCCCCCTCTCCTTCCGGCTCGGGCTCCGAAACGGACTCGGACTCCGGCTGAGCGGTCAGTCGTTGTTGTTGAGCACCGGCAGGTAGCCGCCCGACTGGCCGGGTGCCTTCGGGTGGTACGACTCACCGATGTTGAGCCAGTTGACGCTGTGCAGCCAGGAGTCGCCGGAGCAGATCTCGTGGCCGGTGAAGGTGGTGCGTACGTCGCCGAAGGCGAAGCCGTGGTCGGCGGCGCGCTTGGCGATGGCGGTGTTGAGGTGGTCGGAGGCGTCGTTGATGGCCTTGCGCTTGGTCTCGGACATGCCGAGGCAGGTGGCGCCGAGCTTGTAGAAGCGGGGGTAGCCGAGGACGACGACCCGGGCGGTGGCGGCCTTGGAGCGGATGGCCGAGTACACGCCGTCGAGCTTGCCGGGCAGCGTGGAGTCGACGTACGCCCGGGCGGAGTTGATGCGGGAGACGCAGGCGCTGTCGGACTGGGTCACACAGGTCGTCATGACGTCGGCGAATCCGGCGTCGTTGCCGCCGACGCTGATCGAGACGAGGGCGGTGGAGGCGCTGAGCGGGGCGAGCTGACTCGCCAGAACATCACCCGTTCGGGCGCCCGAGCAGGCCGTGAAGTCGAAGGTCGAGGGTGAGTGGGCGGCGGCCCAGAGGTAGGGGTAGGCCTTGGTGCTGCGCTTGCAGTTGCCGCTGGAACTGATGTAGCTGCCGGCTCCGACTCCGGAGGAGTAGGAGTCACCGAGCGCCACGTAGCCGCCAGTTGCGGCGAGTGAGGACGCCTGCGCCGTCGCAGCCCCGGTGAGGGCGGTGCCGACGGCGAGGAGGAGCGAGCTCACGAGGACGACAAATCGGGAACGTCTCATGGAACCTCCCTTTAGCAGGATCTCTGCCATAACCGTCGTAGCAGCTACGCGTGTTGACAGGAAGTGTCCATGCCAAGTCTTTTCGGCCTCCCGGTGAATGCACACGGCTCGTTCACAGGGGGTCGTGTTACGCACCCACCTCCCCTTGTTGCGCGTACATCCCCCACATGACGCGCGCCCCACCCAGGCGCGCGCCCAGGAGGACTCCCTCGTAACGGCATCACTGCGCAGCAAGAGACTCGGGTTGGCCGCACTCACCTCGCTGGCGACCGCCGCCCTCGTGGGCGGGCTCACCCCCCTCCCCGCCCAGGCCGCTCCCGCCGAGGGCCGGGTGCCGGCCGCGGACTCCCCGACGGCGGTCAAGGACAGCTACCTCGTCACGCTCAAGAAGAGCGTCGACCTGAAGGCGTCCTCGGCCGCGGGCAAGGGGCTCGTCTCACGCTCGCCGCCACTCAGACCAGCGCCCCCTGGGGCCTGGACCGCATCGACCAGGCCGTGCTCCCGCTCTCCGGCACCTACACCCACCCGGACAGTGCGGGCAGCGGTGTGACGGTCTATGTGATCGACACCGGTGTGCGCATCACCCACCAGCAGATCAGCGGCCGTGCCTCACACGGCTACGACGCGGTCGACGGCGACTGGTGCGGGCGCCGGTCACTGCACGATCCAGCATCTGAACACGCGTTCCCCGAAGGCCCTGATCGCCTCCGGGGAACGCATGTTTATGCGAAGGGAACGGGCAACTTGCGTCGCACAAGACACCTGCAACAACGACCAAACCAACAAAAACGTGAGAGGCCGTTCCAGGTCTTGCCATACGGGTTCAATCGTCAATACCGTCATACATCTCACCCGCATCGGTCCGTCAGTACGCGGCTCCAGGGGAGGGCTCAAGGACCGCGACGAACCGGCGCGGGGCGCGGTAGGGGGGTGCCGTGCCCGGTGATCGCAACTGTCTCCGGGCCGTGCCGCGCGGTCGGCTGCCATTTTCGCGGCCGGCCAGCTTTGCCAGCTCACCCGGCGTGCCCGAAGCTCCAACTCGGCGTGCCACGGGTGAGAACCCCCCTTTCGAACCGGACTGGATCCGGACTGCCCTGGGGGGGCGGTCCACCGGACGAGAGGGACCAGACTCATGAGCTCAGTTCTGCAGCCGGCCGCGACGGACCCGTATCCGCCGACCGCCGGAAAGTACCGGCCCGTCTCCTCGCACCTGGCGATAGCGCCGCCGGTGAGCGTGGTCATCCCGGCGATGAACGAGGCGGAGAACCTTCCGTACGTCTTCAAGTCCCTGCCCGGCTGGGTCCACGAAGTGGTCCTGGTCGACGGCAACTCCACCGACAACACCGTCGAGGTGGCCCGCGAGCTGTGGCCCGAGGTGAAGGTCGTCGAGCAGCGCGGCAAGGGCAAGGGCGACGCCCTGATCACCGGGTTCCAGGCCTGCACCGGCGACATCATCGTGATGGTCGACGCGGACGGCTCGGCGGACGGCGGGGAGATCCTGTCGTACGTCTCCGCCCTGGTCTCCGGCGCGGACTTCGCCAAGGGCTCCCGCTTCGCCAACGGCGGCGGCACCGACGACATGACCTTCATACGCAAGCTCGGCAACTGGGCGCTGTGCACGGTCGTCAACCGCAAGTTCGGCGCCCGCTACACCGACCTCTGCTACGGCTACAACGCGTTCTGGCGCCACTGCCTCGACAAGATCGACCTCGACTGCACCGGCTTCGAGGTCGAGACGCTGATGAACATCCGGGTCGTCAAGGCCGGGCTCAAGGTGCAGGAGATCCCGAGCCACGAGTACCTGCGCATTCACGGCACCAGCAATCTGCGGGCCGTGCGGGACGGACTGCGCGTCCTGAAGGTGATCCTGCAGGAGCGCTCCAACCGCCGTGCCCTGCGCCGCCGTTCACCCCGGTCGCCGATGCTGGACGCGATGCGGGGAGAGGTGTCTTGAGCGGTCCCGGCATCTCCGTCGTGATCTGCGCGTACACCGAGGACCGCTGGGAGGACATCCTCGCCGCGGTCTCCTCGGTCCGCGCGCAGTCGTGGCCGGCCCTGGAGACGCTGCTGGTCGTCGATCACAACGAGACGCTCCGGGAGCGGCTCGCCAAGGAGTACAAGGAGTCCTCCGACGGCGCTGTGGTGCGGGTGCTCGCCAACGCGGGCCCCCGCGGTCTGTCCGCGGGCCGCAACACCGGCATCGCCGCCGCGCGCGGCGAGATCGTGGCCTTCCTCGACGACGACGCCGTGGCCGAGCGCGACTGGCTGCGGCACTTCGCGGAGGCGTACGGCGACCCCCGGGTGATGGCGGTCGGCGGGCGTACGGTGCCGGTGTGGGCGTCGGGGCGGCGGCCGGACTGGTTCCCGGAGGAGTTCGACTGGGTGGTGGGCTGCACGTACCGGGGCCTGCCGCGCGGCCGGGCCCGGGTGCGCAACGTGCTCGGCGGCAACGCCTCGTTCCGCCGCAGCGCCTTCGACGCGGCGGGCGGCTTCGCCACCGGCATCGGCCGGGACGGCGACAAACGCCCGCTGGGCTGCGAGGAGACGGAACTGTGCATCCGCCTCAGCCGCGCCCGGCCCGACGCGGTGCTACTGATCGACGACCGGGCGGTGATCCACCACCGGGTGCCCGAGGTCCGCGAGCACTTCCGCTATTTCCGCACGCGCACCTACGCGGAGGGCCTGTCCAAGGCCCTGGTCGCCCGGAGCGTCGGCGCGGAGAAGGGCCTGGAGTCCGAACGCCGGTACGCCACCCGGGTCCTGCCGGCCGGGGTGGCCCGGGGACTGCGGGACGCCCTGCTGGCCCGGCCGGGCGGTGCGGGACGGGCCGGCGCGATCGTGGCCGGGGTGCTGACGGCGGCGGGCGGTTACGTCGTCGGCAGCATCCGGGCGCGCCGCGGCGGAACCGCGTTCTCGGTGCCCGAGGTGAAGGCGGCGGCCCCGGGTGCGGGACCGTCGCGCGTACCGGCCGAGGAAGCGGCCAGGGAAGGGGCGAGTCCGTGAGCGACGCCCGCGTGCCGATCCTCATGTACCACGCGGTCGCGACCGACCCGAACGACGCGACCCGGGCCCTGTCGGTCACCCCGGAGGCGTTCGCCGAGCAGATGGCGGTGCTCGCCGACCGGGGCCTGAGGCCCGTCACCACGGCCGGACTTGCCGCGTACTGGCGCTCCGGCCGCGCGCTGCCGGAGCGGCCGGTCCTCATCACCTTCGACGACGGCTACGAGGGCGTGCACCGGCACGCCCTCCCCGCGCTCGCCAAGCACGGCTTCCTGGCCACCCTGTTCGTCTCGACCGGGTGGCTCAGGGGGCCGTACGACACCGGGGGCGGCCTGGACACCATGCTGGACTGGGACCAGGTCCGCGAACTCGCGGCGGGGGGTGTCGAGATCGGCGGGCACAGCCACAGCCACCCGCAGCTCGACCAGGTCTCCGAGGCCACGCTGCGGTTCGAGCTGATCCACTGCAAGGAGATCATCTCGGACCAACTGGGTACCGTACCGGCCTCGTTCGCCTACCCCTACGGCTACTCCAGCCGCCGGGTCCGGCAGGCGGTGCGCGAGACGGGTTACGCCCAGGCCCTTGCCGTCGGCAACGGCCTCGCGCGTCGCGCGCAGGGGCCGTACGCGCTGCGGCGGGTGACGGTGCGCCGCAGCACGGGTATCGAGGAGTTCGAGCGGGTGATCGAGGGCCGCGCGATCGCCCGTACGTTCGCCGGGGACCGTGCCCTCACCCGGGGGTACGCCCTGGTGCGCAGGGCCCGGCGGGCGCGCGGGCTGGTCGCCCGCTCCGGGGGCTGACCTGCGCAGGGGCAACATGCCGCGTGCACCGGGAAACCGGGTGCACGCGGCCTCCCCGTGCCGGATCATGGCGGCATGTCTGGAAACCCGCACGAGGCACTGCCGATCCGGCTCAACGTCGACGACTCCGACTCCCCGTCCGACGTCGTCGACGCGCTGTTCCTCGGCCGCTTCGCGACGGGCGAGCAGCCGTACTCCCACGCGGTGAACATCGACCGCGTGCGGTCCGGGGCGACGCTGATGCCGGCCGGCGCCCGGGTGCTGCGCGTCGCCAGGGACGACGACCGCAGCGCGACCCTCGCCGAGGGCGACGGCTGGACGCTGCTGGTCTCCCGCTGGAACCGGGGCGCCGACGTCACGGTGACGGCCACCAGCGAGGAACTCGCGAAGAAGGTCCTCGACCAGGCCACGGACGGCGCGGCGGACGAGCCCGAACCGCAGCCGGAGAACGTCACGATGGGCTTCTGGTACGTCTCCCCGCGCCGCGGCCCGCACCGCACCACCCGCCAGATCGCGGCGGGCACCTGGGACGAGGTCCGGCCCAACTACACCGCGCCGGTGGCGGACGCCATGGACCGCCTGATGAAGACGACCCCCGAGGACATCGCGGGCCGCCTGCTGCTGCTGCACGGCCCGCCGGGCACCGGCAAGACGTCGGCGCTGCGGACGCTGGCCCGTTCCTGGCGCGACTGGTGCCAGGTGGACTGCGTCCTGGACCCCGAGCGGCTCTTCTCCGACGTCGGGTATCTCATGGACATCGCCATCGGCGAGGAGGACGCGACGGGCAAGGGCCGCTGGCGGCTGCTGCTCCTGGAGGACTGCGACGAGCTGATCCGCGGTGAGGCCAAGCACACGGCGGGCCAGGCGCTGTCGAGGCTGCTGAACCTGACGGACGGACTGCTCGGCCAGGGCCGCAACGTCCTGGTCGGCGTCACGACCAACGAGGACCTGGAGCGCCTGCACCCCGCCGTGGTCCGGCCCGGCCGCTGCCTCGCCCGGATCGAGGTCGGTCCGCTGACCCGTTCCGAGGCGGTGAACTGGCTGGGCCACGAGGACGGCGTGGGCCGCGAGGGCGCGACGCTGGCGGAGCTCTACGCGCTGCGCCGGGGCACGTCCCCCACGGCCCTGCCGGAGCCGCGCGGGGGCGTCGACGCGGGGCTGTATCTGTAGGAGCTCCACGCTCGCCGGTGTTCTGATGGGTGTATGACCCTGTTCGTCGGCACGTCCGGGTGGCAGTACAAGGACTGGCGGGACGTCCTGTACCCGTCCGGGCTGCCGATGCGGCTCTGGCTGGAGGAGTACGCGCGGCACTTCGCCACCGTCGAGATCAACAACGCGTTCTACCGGCTGCCGGCCCGGGAGACCTTCGAGGGCTGGCGGGGGCGGGTGCCCGGGGACTTCGTCGTCGCGGTCAAGGCGAGCCGCTATCTGACCCACATCAAGCGGCTCAAGGACCCCGAGGAGCCGGTGCACCGCCTGATGAGCCACGCGGCGGGCCTCGGCGACCGGCTCGGCCCGGTCCTGCTCCAGCTCCCGCCCACCCTGCGCGCCGACCCGGGCCTGCTGGACGCCTGCCTCGTCTGCTTCCCGGCCTCGACCCGGGTCGCGGTCGAGCCGCGCCACGACTCCTGGTGGAGCCCGGAGGTCCGCCGCGTCCTGGAGTCCCGGCGCGCCGCCCTGTGCTGGGCCGACGTCCTGGCCCGCCCGGCGACGCCCCTGTGGCGCACCGCCGACTGGGGCTACGTCCGCTTCCACCAGGGCCGCGCCCGGCCCTGGCCCCGCTACGGCCGCCGCTCCCTCGCCACCTGGCTCGACCGCATCGCCACGACCTGGCCCGGCGGCGAGGACGTCTACGCGTACTTCAACAACGACCCGGGCGGCGCGGCGGTGGAGGACGCGAGGGCGTTCGCACGGGCGGGGAGGTCGGCGGGACTGGACATCACACGGACGCCCGAGCGGCTGGCGCAGCAGTCCGGTTAGGACGCCCTACTCTCCGTAGACCGCCCTCAGGGCGTCCCGGACCGCGGAGAGCGCGGCGTCCTCGCCCAGCCCGAGTCTCCTGGCCCGCTCCGCGTAGGCCTGTGCGGCCGAGGCCAGCTCGCGGTCCGCCGCCGAGCCTGCGGCGGCGACGAACGTGCCGTTGCGGCCCCGCGTCTCGATCACCCCGTCCGCCTCCAGCGCCCGGTACGCCTTGGCGACGGTGTTCGCGGCGAGTCCCAGCGACTCGGCCAGCCCCCGCACGGTCGGCAGCCGGTAGCCCACCGGCAGCGCACCCGACCGCGCCTGCTCGGAGATCCGGGCCCGCACCTGCTCGTAGGGCGGAGCGCTCTCGTCAATGTCGATCTTCAAGGTCACAGTCCGATTGTCGCGCACCCGGCGGAAAATGAGAGGCACTCGGGACGGGGCCACGCGTAGCGTGCGCCTCCATGACCGTGATCGTGCGCGACCTGCGCCCCGACATCCGAGCCGACGCCGAGGGCTTCTCCACCACCCGCCGCCTCGCCCTTCCGTACATGCTCTCCACGCCCGAGTCGGTGGTGCACACCCTGACGCACGCCCACCCGGACGCCCGCTTCGGGCAGCTCGTCGCCGAGGAGGACGGCGAGATCATCGGCACGGCCCAGGTCAGCGTGGCCCACGACAGCCCGGAGCCCGGCCAGGGGTCCGCCAACATCTACGTACGGCCCGGCCACAGGGGCCGCGGTGCCGGTTCGCTCCTGCTGCGCACCGCCGAGGAGCGCCTGGGACGCCTGGGTGTCACAAAGCTGTTCACCTGGGTTCTGGACGAGCCGGACAACCACGCCTTCGCCGAGCGGCGCGGCTTCCGGGCCAGCCGTTCCGCCTGGTTCCTTCGCCTGGACCTGGCGGCCGGCACCCTGCCGTCCCGTCAGGACCTCCCGGCGGGCGTCGAGCTGCGCACGGCCTCCGACTTCGCGGACGACCCCCGCCCCCTGTTCGAACTGGACGCGGAGACCACGTCGGACGAACCGAGCGACGTCGACGTGGAGTTCACGGACTACGACGCGTGGATCGACGAGACCTGGAGGCACCCACTCCTAGACCGCGACCTGACCACGATCGCGGTCGTCGAGGGCCGCCCCGCCGCCTTCAGCGTGGCGTACACCGACGGCGACTCCCGCTACGGCACCGCCATGACCGGCACCGCCCGCGCGTTCCGCGGCCGGGGCCTGGCGAAGCTCGCCAAGAACGACTCCCTGCATCGCGCCCGCGCCGCGGGATACACGGAGGCGTTCACCGGCAACGACACCGGCAACGAGCCGATGATCGCCATCAACAAGTGGTTCGGCTACGAGATCTGCGCGAAGGAAGTGCGTTATGTCCGCGAACTCGGCTGACCTGCCCCCGCAGCTGGAGGTCGTGCTCGTCAAGGCGGGCCGTACGAAGATCCGTTACACCGGAGAGCTGCTGACGGACGACGGCACGCGCGTCGCGGTCCGCGCCCCGTGGGCGGACTCCGGCGCCCGCGACTTCGGCTTCGTCCGCTTCGAGCCCGGGGACGTCTTCACCGAGTACTACTGGCGCGACCGCTGGTACGCGGTGAAGGAGGTCCGCTCCGCCACGGGCGCGCTGAAGGGCTGGTACTGCGACGTCACCCGGCCCGCGCGGCGCTCCGGTCCGGAGCTGGTCGTGGAGGATCTCGACCTGGACCTGTGGCGCTCCGCGGACGGCACGGACGTACGGCGCCTGGACGAGGACGAGTTCGCCGAGAGCGGCCTCGGCGAGTCGGACCCGCAGGCGGCGTCCGCCGCGCTGGCCGCGCTCGACGAGCTGGAGTCACTGGCCCGCGGCGACGGCTTCACCGCGCTCCTGGCCTGACACCCCGGGCTGCGCGACCACCGCGTACCGCTCGTCCGTCACCGCCCTGCCCCACAGCAGCGGGTCGCCCGAGAGCCGCTCCACGCGCACCCGCCCGGCGATCGGGGCGAGCAGGCCGGTGAGCCGCCCGGCGGATATGCCGGCCGGCTCGACGCTCCCCCACACGCCCTCGACGAGCACGAGCCGCCCACCCGGCCGCAGCAGCCCGCACCAGTGCCTCAGGGCGCGGCCGGGGTCGGGCAGGGCCCACAGGAGATGCCGGACGAGCACGGCGTCGAAGCGCTGCTCCCCGACCGGCGGTGCCGCGGCGTCACCGACGAGGAACACCGCGTCACGCCCGGCCAGTTTCTCCCTGGCGAGCGTCACCATCGCCGGGGAGAGGTCCACGCCCGTCACGCGGTGCCCCTGTTCGGAGGCGAGGAGTGACAGGCTGCCGGTGCCGCAGCCGAGATCGAGGACGTCTCCCGCACGTCCGGGCACCCAGCCGCGCAGCCGCCCGGCCCAGGCGCGGCGCACCTCGGGGTCGTGCAGGCCGTGGTCAGGCTCCTCGTCGAAGGAGGCGGCCTCTGCGTCCCAGTCCACGTTCGTCATGGGCCCAAGAGTGACACCCGCCACTGACACTCGAATCGTGACTGCCGCCACTGACAGACCAGGAGCGATGAGTAACTCTCCCCCGAAAGGTCTACCTCCGTGAGAACGCGGAACCCGGTAGCCCCTCAAGGAGGCAGCCATGCGCCGTGTGACCGTGCAGAAGCCCCTGAAGAAGACGGATGTCCGCCGGGTCCGCGAAGAGGCCGAGGAGTGCCCCGCGGGGCGCCCCGAGGTGCGCAAGGACATCGCACGCACCTGGTGGCCGGAGGCCTGAACGGCCGGTGCCGTCATGAGACGCGCCGGAGCGGCCGCCCGCGGGTGTCAGAGCAGCCGCTTGCGGTAGTGCACGCGGTCGTAGGGCCCCTCCACACGGCGTTCCACCGGTTCGTAGCCGTATCCCGGATAGATCTGCTGGTTCTCCCACATCAGCGCGTTCGTGCAGAGCCTGACCTCGGGCAGGCCGAGCGCACGCGCGTGTGCGTCCACGAACCGGAGCAGCCGCCGCCCCACTCCCCCGCCGTGCGCGGTGGGGTGGACGGCGATGATGTCGAGGAAGAGATGGTCCTCGAACGCCTCGACCACGACGAGCCCGGTCACGGGCTCTCCCGTCACGAACACCTTGCCCGCGGCCACGTTCGCCGCGTGGTCCTCCTCCATGGGCTGCGGCACCCGCCCGATGCGCTCGACGTAGGGGCGGAAGGCCGCGTCGATCACGTCCTTGACGACCGGTACGTCGGCGGCACCGGCCGGCCGGATCTCCTCGTCTGCCATGCCGCGACGGTACCTACCTGATGCCAGTCCGAACACTCCCTTAAGCGGGCCATAAGGATCTCCTCCACCCGCCCTCAGCAGGCGATTTCACGGTTCTCAGGGGCTAGCTTCGGACCACCCCACGGGATCCGGCCCACCCGGGCCCGGACCTGTCCCATGAACCGTTTCGAGGAGTTCCCCCATGCCCGCACGCCGCAAGGCAGTCACCGTCGCCGCCCTCGGCAGCCTCCCGCTCGCCCTGACCGCGCTGACCGCCGCACCGGCCGCCGCGCACGGTTCGATGGGCGACCCGGTCAGCCGGGTCTCGCAGTGCTACGCCGAGGGCCCCGAGAGCCCGAAGTCGGCCGCGTGCAAGGCGGCGGTCGCGGCGGGCGGCACCCAGGCCCTCTACGACTGGAACGGCATCCGCATCGGCGACGCGGGCGGTCGGCACCAGCAGCTCATCCCGGACGGCAAGCTGTGCAGCGCGAACAGCGAGGAGTTCAAGGGCCTCGACCTGGCCCGTGCCGACTGGCCGGCGACCGGCGTGAGCAGCGGCTCGCACACCTTCAAGTACCGCGTGACGGCCCCGCACAAGGGCACCTTCAAGGTGTACATCACCAAGCCCGGCTACGACCCGGCCAAGCCGCTCGCCTGGAAGGACCTGGATCTCGCGAACCCGGTCGCGACGTCCACCGACCCGGCCGCCACCGGCGGTTTCTACACCTTCTCCGGCAAGCTGCCCCAGCGCTCCGGCAAGCACCTGCTGTACGCGGTCTGGCAGCGGTCGGACAGCCCCGAGGCGTTCTACTCCTGCTCGGACGTCAGCTTCGGCGGCGGTGGCAGCCCGGCGGGCGGCGCCGCCCCGGCCCCGTCCGCCTCCGCTCCCAGCGAGAAGCAGATCGAGGACGGCAACGACAAGTCGACGGTCGAGCACCACGGGCACGGCGACAACGACCCCAGCACCTCGGCGGAGCCGGCCGCGGCCCCGCGGGAGAGCACGCCGGACCGGCCGAAGGCCGCCTCGCCCGCGCCCAACGAGCCCGAGGCGGCCGGTGCCACCGGGAACCTCGCCGAGACCGGTGGCGACAGCAGCACCACGTACCTCGCGATCGGCGGCGCGGCCACGCTGGCGCTCGGCTCGTCGGCCCTGTTCCTGTCAGCCCGGCGCCGGACGGTGAGCGGCAGCCGACACGGCCGCTGACCCTCCACCGCCCCACGACCCGGGGCCTGTCCGGCGGCTCAGGCCGGGCAGGCCCCGAAACGCTTCCCTGACACGTGTCAACGAATGACACGTGTCATTCGAAGACCGACGCGCAGGTGGTGGGCCTGGCACGCCCCGGATCAAGGGCGTTGGCCACCTCGTGGAAGACGACCCGGTCCAGCAGTCCGACGGCCACGTGCTCGGACAGGTCGAGGGGGCAGAGGTCCTGGAGCAGGACGTTGCGCACGTTCGGCCCGGTCAGGTACTGGCTGCGCCATGGGGTGACCACCTCGTCGTACCGGGTGGCGATGACGGTGTAGCGCACTCCGGGCACGGTGTCGCCGCCGGCGTTGAGCTTGGCGAGGAAGGCGGAGCCGGTGACCTGGTCGGCGAGGGCGGGCGTGTTCTTCGACAGCAGGTCCGCCGCGCCCGGGAAGTACGGCAGCAGGCGGGTCAGGCCGTTCAGGTCGGTGCCGTGGTTGCTGGGCGCGATGCCGACCAGGGCGTTCACCCTGGCGGCTCCGCCGAGGAACTTCAGGTAGTAGCGGGGCATCATGCCGCCCTGCGAGTGTCCGACGACGTCGGTCTCGGCGGCTCCGGTGGCCGCGAGCACCTTGTCCACGAAGCCCTTCAGCTGTGCCGCGGACTTCTCGACGGGGCCGAGGCCGTGGAAGAAGGGGACGCCTTCCAACTGCCCGTAGTCGAGGGAGAAGACGCAGTAGCCGCGGACCTTCAGGTAGGGGGCGAGGCCCAGCCAGTTGTCGACGGAGTTCCCGAGGGTGCCGTGGACGAGGACGACGGGGCGGGGGTGGGCGGCGGAGGGCCTGCAGGAGTAGTTGTTCCAGCCGGAGCTCGGGGCGCCGGCGGCCTGGGCGGTGGTAGCGGGGACGGTGACGGCCGCGGCGGTCAGCAGCAGCGCGGCCAGGGGTCTGAGCACTCGTTTCCAGGGCAGCATCGGGTGATCTCCTTGCGGCTCAAGGGAGGTGCGACGGCACGAGGCCCTGTGATCCGGATCACGAGGATGCTGTTCACTCGTCAAGTTACGAGCGAGTAGTCAAACTGGGAAGTTACGCGTCAGTAAAAACTTGCAGCGATAACCGACGCAGGGGGTCCCGGCTGACGCCCCCTCACCAGGCAGGCCGAACGGGCCCGTGCGGAGCGATCCGCAGCAACCGCTCCCCCAGCGCCCGCACTTCCCGCTCCCCCAGCAGGTCCCCCCACTCCCGCACGGCTTCCGCGGCCGCTTCCTCAGCCGCCCGCGTACAGTCCCGGCCCCGCCCGGTCAGCACGACCAGCCGCGCCCGCGCGTCCCCGGGATGCGGCCGCCGCTCGGCATACCCCTTGCGCACCATCTCGTCGACGAGCTGGCTCGCGGCCTGCTTGGTCACCCCGAGATGGACGGCGAGGTCGGTGACCGTCGCGCCGTCCGGGGCGAGCCGGGCGAAGGCGAACCCGTGCGCGGGCCGCAGCCCCTCGAAGCCGCGAGCGATCACGCCCTCGTGGATGCGTTGCGTGAGCCCGCCGGCGACGGCGAGCAGGGCGGCGGACAGGGCCATGGCCTCGGAGTTCTGCACCCCTGCATTGAAACACCCTTGACGCGATGGTCAAGCTGCTTGACTATATAGTCAAGCAGCTTGACTACTTGGAGGTCTCATGCCCATCGTCCGCTCGTCCGAAGCGGTCACCCACGAGATCCACGGCGCCCGTTTCGTCTCGTACGCCACCCCTAGCAGCGGCAGCAAGGAGCTGTGCGCCTGGCGCGGCGAGATCCCGGCCGGCCTCAAGGCACCCGCGCACACGGTCAGCCGGGAGGAGATCTTCCATCTGCTCGACGGCGAGCTGCTGATCACCCTCGACGGCCGCACCGAGCGGATCACCGCGGGCGACACGGTGATCGTCAACGCCGGCGCCACCCTGACCGTCGAGAACCCGACCGACCGGACCGCGTACTCCTGGGTCACCACCTCGATCGGCCTGGAGGCACGACTGGCGGACGGCACCCGCATCGTGCCGCCGTGGGCCAACTGACGTCACACGGAAGGCTCTACGCCGCCCACCCCCCTAGCCCCCCGGGCATCACCGCCCGCGGCCCGAACTTCGCCCGCGCGCGGTCCGCGACCTCCTCGATACGGCGGACCTTCTCGTCCACCGGGTCGAAGGTCAGCTGATGGGAGGCCTGGTCTGCGGGGTCGAGCCCTTCGGCGCGCAGGGCGATCGCGCGGACCCGGGCGCGTTGCAGGCCGAGTGCCTCGTACATGCCGTACGCGGTCCTGGTCAGCGCCGGGGAGTGTGCGGTCGGCTCGGTCAGGGTGCGGCTACGGGTGGTGGCGGACCGGTCGGCGTAGCGCACGGTGAGGGTGAGCGTGCGGCAGACCTTCTCCAGGGCGCGCAGCCGGGCGCCGATGTCCTCGGCGGCCGACAGCAGCGCCCGGCGGTGCCGGTCCGGGTCCAGCTCGTCGCGCCCGAAAGGGCGTTCCGTCGCGAGGGACCGGGAGACGGTGTTCGGTACGACCCGGCCGCGGTCGACGCCGTTCGCCTTCTCGCGCAGTTCGCGGCCGGCCTTCGCGCCGATCAGCCGCTGCAGCGTGGACAGCGGCGCCGCGGCGACCCGGCCGAGGGTGTCGAGGCCGTAGTCGCCCAGCGTGCGGGCGGTCGCGCTGCCCACACCGGGCAGCGCGGCGACGGGCTTGCCCGCGAGGAACTCCGCGATGGCGCCCGGTTCGCCGGGCACCGCACACGTCACCCCGGGCACGGCGTCGCGCAGCGCCATCCGGGCCAGCATCGGCCCGGGCCCGGCCCCGATCACACAGTCGACGCCGTGGAGCGCGAGCGACCGCACCCGGATCACCGAGGCCAGTTCGACGGCGTCCCGCCGGAAGTACCGCTCGGCGCCGCGCAGATCGGCCAGCGCCCCGTCCGGTGGCAGGGCCTGGACGACGGGGGTGAACTCCTCGAGCATCCCGAGCAGCTGAGGCAGATCCGCCTCGTTCGTCGGAGGCAGCTGGAAACGTACGCAGAGGATGGTCATCCCGCACTCCCCGGACTCTGGTGCCACAACTTCCTTGTGTTCGCGGGCCCTTCGCCCGCCGGGCGCAGATCGGCCCAGGGGTGCATCTCGTACCCCGTGGGCATGCGGATCTTCCGCTGCTCCATCGGGTCCCCGGCCGCGGAACCCGTCGGCGCGGGCACGCCGTCCGACCCGGCGAGCCGCCGCCGCGCGGCCCCCTCACCGTCGCCGCCGGAACCGTCGCCGCCGGAGTCCTCGTCGCCGGAACCCTCATCGCCGGGGCCGCCGTCGCCGGAGTCGCCGGGCCCGGGGCGGGCCAGCCGGGCCGCGACCCCTTCCAGCCCCTCCTCCCGGCGCACTTCCAGCAGGTCAGCGAGATTCCAGGCGGCGGCGCCCACCACGCTGAGGCTGCGCGGGCCGCGGCGCTGCACCACCCCGCGCACCAGCAGCAGCCAGGAGTGGAAGACGGTATGGGCGCAGGCGTCGTGGGAGTCGTCGAAGAAGGCGAGGTCGACCAGGCCCGTGCCGTCGTCCAGGGTGGAGAAGATGACGCGCTTGCCGGACCGGATCGGCGGCGTCTGGGTGGCCGCCTTGGCGCCCGCGACCAGCACCGTCTCCCCGTGCCGGGCCTCGCGCAGGCGCCTCGCCGGCACCACGCCCAGTTCGTCGAGGAACTGCCGGTGATCGTCCATCAGGTTGCGTGAGGCGTCCATGGACAGGACGCCCAGCTCGGCGCTGAGCCGCTCCGAGGAGGTGAGGTCGGGCAGTCCGGCCGGTGCGGTCTTCCGCCCTCTGGCCAACGGCAACTGGCCACCGCCTCCGCCCCGGGCGCCCCGGTGCAGCTCGGTCAGATGCAGTTGCAGATCCCGGCGGTTGGCGCCGAACGCGTCCAGCGCTCCCACCTGCGCGAGCCGCTGGGCCAGCGGACGGCTGGGCCGGCCCCGCTCCCAGAAATCGACCAGCGAGGCGTACGGCTGCCCCTCGGCGATCCGCGCCGCCTCGGCCGCGCTGATGCCGTGCACATCGGAGAGGGCCAACCGCAGCCCCCACTTACCGGACACCAGTTCGATACGATGTGCGACCCCTGACACGTTCACGTCCAACGGCAGCACGGGCACCCCCCGCCGCCGCGCGTCCGCCAGCAGCAGCCGCTTCGGGTACATCCCGGGGTCGTGCGTGAGCAGCCCCGCGTAGAAGGCGGCCGGGTGATGCGTTTTCAGCCACGCCGACTGGTACGTCGGCACGGCGAAGGCGACCGCGTGTGCCTTGCAGAAGCCGTACGACCCGAAGGCCTCGACGATCTCCCAGGTCCGCTGAACCGTTTCCGCGTCATAGCCGTTCGCCGCCGCGTGCTGCGCGAACCACACCTTGATGCGCTCCTGCGACTCCGGATCCGACAGCCCGCGCCGCACCCGGTCGGCCTCGCCGCGCCCGCAGCCGGTCATGATGTCGACGATGTCGATGATCTGCTCGTGGAAGACGACGACCCCGTAGGTCTCCTTCAGCGGCTCCTCCAGATCCGGGTGCGGATACCGGATCGGCGCCCGTCCGTGCCGTGCCTCGATGAACGGCCGCACCATGTCGGCGGCGACCGGCCCGGGCCGGAACAGCGAGATGTCGACGACGAGATCGTGGAAGGTGGCCGGCTGGAGCCGCCCGACCAGGTCCCGCTGTCCGGGCGACTCGATCTGGAAGCACCCGAGGGTCTCGGTGGACTGGATCAGCCGGTACGTCTCCGGATCCCCCGGCGGCAGCCCGTCCAGATCGACCCCGCCCCCCGTCGCCCGCTCCACTTCCGCCACCGCGTGCGCCATGGCCGACTGCATCCGCACGCCCAGCACGTCCAGCTTGAGCAGCCCGAGGTCCTCGACGTCGTCCTTGTCGAACTGCGACATCGGAAAGCCCTCGCCGCTGGTCGGCATGACCGGCGTACGCGCCGGCAGGGAGGCATCGGACAGCAGCACCCCGCACGGGTGCATGGCCATCCCGCGCGGCAGGGCGTCCAGTGCCTCGACCAGCTCCCACAGCCTCCCGTACTTCTCCTTCTCCCCCGCCAGGGCCCGCAGCTCGGGCAGCTCCTCCAGCGCGGCGCGGGCGTCCCGCGCCCGAATATGGGGAAAGGACTTGGCGATGCGGTCGATCTCGGCCGGGTCCATGGACAGGGCCGCCCCCACATCCCGGATCGCATGCCGCACGCGATACGTCTCCGGCATCGCGACCGTCGCGACCCGCTCGGTGCCGAACCGGTCGATGATCGCGCGGTAGACCTCCAGCCGCCGCGCGGACTCCACGTCGATGTCGATGTCGGGCAGCACGACCCGCTCCTTCGACAGGAACCGCTCCATCAGCAGCCGGTGCTCGATCGGATCGGCGTGCGCGATACCGAGCAGGTGGTTGACGAGCGACCCGGCCCCGGACCCCCGGGCGGCGACCCGGACGCCCATCGTCCGTACGTCCTCCACCACCTGGGAGACGGTCAGGAAGTAGGAGGCGAATCCGTGGTGGGCGATGATGTCCAGCTCGTGGTGCATCCGCTCCCAGTACTCCCGCCGCCGGTCGTATCCGCGCAGCACCATCCCGGCCGCCGCCCGCGAGGCCAGCGTCCGCTGGGCGGTGCGGCGCCCGGCGCCGACCAGGTGCGGCTCGGGGAAGTGGACGGTGCCGATCCCGAGATCGTCCTCGGGGTCGACCAGGCACTCGGCGGCCGTGGCCTCCGTCTGCTCCACCAGCCGGTGAGCGGTCTCCCGCCGGAACCCCGCGGCCGCCACGACCCGCTCCGCCACACCGGCCATGTCCCCGGCCCCCTTGAGCCAGGCCGCACCGGAGTCCAGCCCTTTGGCCGGGTCGATGGGCACCAGCCGCCGGGCGGCGTCCAGAACGTCGGCGACCGGCCCAAGACCCGGGTCGGCGTACCGCACCGCGTTGGTGAGCACGGGCCGGATCCGCTGCTCGGCGGCGAACCCGACGGTACGGGCGGCCAGCCGCAGCGAGCCGGGCCCGGTGCCTTCCCGGCCGTGCCAGACGGCCTCCAGCCGCAGGTCGTCGCCGTAGACGTCGCGCCAGGGCACGAGCAGCCGCGCCGCGCGGTCGGGCCGCCCCGCGGCCAGGGCACGCCCGACGTCCGATCCGGGCCCGAGCAGCACGGTCAGCCCCTGGGCGTGATTGCGCTCCCAGGGCAGCAGGGGTGTCCCCTCCCCCTCATGGGCAGCCGAGACGAGCCGGCACAGCTCCCCCCATCCCCGGGCACCGTCCCGGGCGAGAAAGACCACACGGGGAGCCGACTCATCGACAAAGGCACCACCCCGCACCGGGGTCCGGCGCCGCCGCCCCTGCCGCTCGGTTCCGGTCCCGGGCTCCGCGCCCGTCACCGCCAGATCGACCCCGAACAGCGGACGGACCCCCGCCTTCCCGCAGGCCTTCGAGAACCGGACCGCGCCGGCGAGGGTGTCGCGGTCGGTCAGCGCCAGGGCGTCCATGCCCCGCTCGGAGGCACGCTCGGCCAGCCGCTCCGGGTGCGAGGCTCCATAGCGCAACGAGAATCCGGAGGCGGTGTGCAGATGCGTGAACCCCGGCACACGCACCTCCCGCACTCGTGAGCCACACCAGCTCTCGAACATCTGTTCCCAGCTACCCCACCCCCACCATACCTCCATCTTCGAATGTATGTGCGACATCCGTTCGGCCCCGCCCCACCTGCGGAAACACCCTCCGTCCCCCGACCGTGGAGGCATGCCGCACAGCCCGTTCCTCGCCGAGGTGAGAGACGCCGTCACCCCGCGGGCCACCCTGCTCATCGTCGGCGTGATCGCGCTCCAGCTGCTGTTCATCGCCTCGTACGTGGGAGCACTGCACGACCCCGAGCCCAAGGACGTGCCCTTCGGCGTGGTCGCCCCACAGGCCGCGGCCGACCAGGCGGTCACCCGGCTGGAACGTCTTCCCGGCTCCCCCCTCGACCCCCGCGCCCTGCCCGACGAGGCCACGGCCCGGACCAAGATCACCCACCGCGACATCGACGCGGCCCTGATCATCGACCCCCGGGGCAGCACCGACACCCTCCTGGTCGCCTCCGGGGGCGGCAGGGTCCTCTCCACCACACTGACGAACCTCGTCACGACCCTGGAGAAGTCCGAGCGGCGCACCATCCGGACGATCGACGTGGTCCCGTCCGCGCCCCACGACCCCAACGGACTCTCGTCCTTCTACCTGGTGATCGGCTGGTGCGTGGGCGGCTACCTGGGCGCCGCCGCCCTGGCCATCAGCGCCGGGGCGAAACCCTCCAACCCCACCCGCGCCGCGATCCGCCTGGCGGTCATGGCCCTGGTCGCCCTCACCGGCGGTCTCGGCGGAGCCCTCATCACCGGCCCGATCCTGGACGCCCTGCCGGGCAGCACGGCGGCTCTCTGGGGCCTGGGTACCCTGATCATCTTCGCCGTGGGCGCGGCCACCCTCGCCCTCCAGGGCGTCTTCGGCACGATCGGCATCGGCCTGGTCATCCTGCTGGTGGTCATCCTCGGCAACCCCAGCGCCGGCGGCGCCCTGCCCCCACCCCTCCTCCCGCCCTTCTGGAAGGCGATCGGCCCGGCCCTGCCCCCGGGCGCCGGCACCTGGTCGACGCGCTCCATCGCCTACTTCGACAACAACGCGATGACCGGCCCCCTCCTGGTCCTGGCGGCATGGGCAGTGGCAGGAACCGCGATCACCATGGCGGCAGCCGCGCTCCGCAGACGCGCGAACACGACACAGACGCCGTGATCACAGCCGCCCCGTACCCGCGCACGGCGAGCAGGGGCCGTGACCCGGCGTCGGGCGCAGGCACCGGCCCCACCACCGGAGGCAGACGCGAAAGTCCCGCCCCTCGCACAAGGGGCGGGACTTCACACACTCACATGTCAGCCGATCTGCGTCCCGGTCGCCGACAGCGCCTCGGTCACCGGCTGGAAGAACGTCTCCCCGCCGGAGGTGCAGTCGCCGCTGCCACCGGACGTGAGCCCGACCGCCTTGTCACCCGAGAACAGCGACCCGCCGCTGTCACCCGGCTCCGCGCACACGTCGGTCTGGATCAGCCCGTTCACGATGTCGCCGCTGCCGTAGTTCACGGTGGCGTCCAGCCCCGTGACCTTGCCCTCGTGCACCTGCGTGGTCGACCCGCTCCGGGTGACCGCCATGCCGACGGTCGCGTCCGCGGCGCCCGAGATCTTCTGGGTGGAGCCGTTGTAGAGGTTCACCTCACTCGGGTGGGCAACCTCTGCGGTGTACTTGACCAGACCGTAGTCGTCGCCCGGGAAGCTGGAGTCCGCGTTGGTGCCGAGCTCCTTGCCGCTGGAGTCCGACCACGTGGAGATGCCCTCGGTGCAGTGACCGGCGGTCAGGAAGAACGGCTCGCCGCCCTTGACCACGTTGAAGCCCAGCGAGCAGCGCCCGCTGCCACCGGTGATCGCGTCGCCACCGGCGATGAAGGGCTTGTACTCCCCCTTCGACCGCTTGAGTTCGGCCTTCGCCCCGAGCCCGTCCACGACCTTCGTCAGCGTCGACCACTCGGCCTTGGACACCGTGCGGTCGGCGGTCACGACGACCTTGTTCGTCGTCGGGTCGGTCACCCAGGCGGTGCCCGGGATCGTCGCGTCCCGCTTCAGCGTGCTGCGGGCGCTCTTGAGCTCGGCGAGGGAGTTCGCCACGACTCTCGCCTTGGCGCCGGCCTTCTCGACGGCCTGCGCGGCGGCCTCGTCGAGCACGTTCACCACGAGGCTCTTGGTCTTGGTGTCGTAGTACGTCCCGGCCGCGTCGCCGCCCAGGTCCTCGGCCAGCGTCGAGGCGAGCTTTCCGGCCGCCGAGACCGACAGGGTCCGGGGGGCGGACGCCGCAGGGGTCTCACTGGCGTTCGCGGTCTGGAACGTCACTCCCGCGGCTACCAGCGCGGCGATGCCCGCACCTGCCACGGCTGCACGCCGCTTGGGTATGCGTCGGTGCTTCAACTTCTGTCCTCCTGTGGGGGGTCGGCACGAGAGGTTGTGGGGACCTCACGAGCCGGAAGGCTTCGTTGACGAGCGCCACTATTCCGAGGACAACAGGGAGCACACAAGGGTGAGTTCGAGACGCGCGTAGACAGCGCTTCACACGCCCCCTCATTTTGACCGTCCACGATCAAATCGGACCCAACTCCCCCGCGTTCACACTGCAAACATTACGCGCGAGTAATATGCGGGTACTCTGCGGGGTCCACGCGTGGCTGAATCTCGCCCGTCCGACAGCCGGCCCGGAGGGGCGTCCGCGCACAGCGCGAAGCCCCCGCACGCGGTGCGTGCGGGGGCCGTGAAGTGCCGCGAACTGCCGCCGGGGGCCTAGTAGACGCTGACGCCGTAGGCGCTCAGGGCCTCCGTGACGGGCTGGAAGAACGTCGTGCCGCCGGAGGAGCAGTTGCCGCTGCCGCCGGATGTCAGGCCGTAGGCGACACCGTTGCTGCCGTACAGCGAACCGCCGGAGTCACCGGGCTCGGCACAGACGGTGGTCTGGATCAGGCCGGAGACGATGTCACCGCCGCCGTAGTTGACGGTGGCGTTGAGGGCGGTGACACGGCCGCTGTGCGTACCGGTCGTGGAGCCGTCGCGGATGACGGTGGTGCCCACGCTCGGGGTGGCCGCGCGCGTGATGTCCACGCCGTTGGCGGTGCCGGGCCGGCTGACGGACCCCGAGTACCGGACGATGCCGTAGTCGTTGCCCGGGAAGCTGGAGCCGGCGGTCGAGCCGATGACCGTGGAGCGGCCGGAGTTGGAGTACCAGGTACCCGCGCCGTCGGTGCAGTGACCGGCGGTCAGGAAGTACTGGGTGCCGTTGCTGGCGCGGACGTTGAAGCCGAGGGAGCAGCGCCAGCTACTCGCATAGATGGCGTCGCCGCCCTGGATGAGCTTGTTGAACGTGCCAGGGACGCGCTTGATCGTGAGCGCGTCGGCGTTGCCGCCGGCCTGCTGCTTGATCTTCGCTATCTCGGCCTGCGTGACCGTGCTGTCCACGGTCAGAAGCACGCGGTTGGTCTTGCTGTCGACGGCCCAGGCGGTGCCCGGGATGTCGGCCTTCAGCAACGAGCCGCTTGCGCTCTTGAGCTCGGCGCTGCTGAAGGTGGTGGGGGTCTCGGAGGCGTTCGCGCTGGGGATCGCGATCGCTGCGGCGGCAACGAGGCCGGTGGAAACGGCGATCAGCCGGGTCCGTCTCGAAATGCCACTGCGGGGGGTGGTGCGCTTGATCCTCACTTTTCGTTCCTCCACAAAGGAAGTAGGGGGCCCTCGTGGGGTTTCGGGCCCGTGAGGCGCAGCCTGGGACCGGCTGTCCGAATTCCGAACACGCCGTGCCCCTGACAAGCGCTGAGGGGGAGTATTCGGCCGAACGGCCGGTCGGCGCAAGAGTGCCTTTCGGACTTCAACTTTTGAGAGTTCGTCACGAAGCCGCCCCGTGGCCGGCTTACGGGCCCCCGGCCCCGCACGTCACTTCAGGGTGCGCTCCCCCGCCGCGGGCTCGGCGTCCAGCGTGCTCCCCGGCGGTGGGAAGGGGCTGACGAAGTGGTCGGCGAACACGGCCCACAGCGAGCCGCCGTCCTGAGATGTCACTTGAGGACTCGGCTCCCGGCCGGCACGGCCGGCCGCGCTCGCCGTGCGCCACCCGGGCCGCCCCGTCGGCCCACGAGGACCCGGGGATGTCCGGAAGTCGACCGTCCGGATCGTCCTCGAGCCCGTGGGTACCCCAGGCCGTTCAGGCGCCGGGGGAGGGTGCCGCTGCCAGTCCCCGGACCGATCCGTCGCCGTTCGGGCGGCCCTGTCACACGGGGCGGGTCAGCCGTCGCAGGGGCAGCAGCAGTCGCACCCGTCGCAGTCGCAGTCCCGGCACGCGCCCTCGCGCTTCTTACGGGACCACGGCCCCTCGTACTCCTTGGCGCAGCACAGCTTGCAGGTGCAGCACAGCAGCCAGAACATCCCGCAGCCGGCCCAGAACCCACGCCGGCGGGGCGGCTGCGGCACCGGCGCGCCCCCGCCGAAACCGCCCCCGCCGAAACCGCCGCCACCGAACCCGTCTCCGCCGTACACCCCTCCCCCACCGGCGTACGGATCTCCGCTGCCGCCCACATACGGGTGCTGCGGGGAGCCGTAGGGCCCCGGCGACTGCTGTCCATGGCGTCCCCGCTGTCCGTGGGGCCCGCCGCCCTGATGGGATGCGCACACCGGCACCGTCGCGAACGCCCGGTCCACCGAGCGCCGCAGTTCGTGCACAAGCAGCAGGTGCACGAGCTGCGCGTCGGCGAACTCGGCGTCCCGCAACGCCAGCCGCACGCCGTGCACCGCGTCGTCGGCGAGCCGCCGGGCCTCCACCAGGGAGGTGCCGGTCGCGGCGATCGGGTTCCAGGCGCCTGACGCGGCGTCAGCGTGCTGGTCCTCCACGGCGTCGAGCAGGTGCGCGAGGCGCCCGAAGAGCCGTCCGGCCTCGGCGAGCGGGGCGGCGTTGTCCGGCCGGCCGGCGAGGACAGCCGTGTGCGCGAAGGCCGCGGCGGTCGCGGTCTCGGTCGGCTCGGTGATCATCAGGAGCGGCGTCCCGGGTCCGGCCATCGCCTCGATCCCGGCCTGCCGGTCCACGGCGTCGACGAGGAGGGCGGTGTCGAATCCCACAGCGGTGCCGGTCCGGGCGCCGGCCGTGTCCCAGCTCGCGGCGACCCGGCGCGCGGCACGCGCCACCGGGCTGCGGGCCAACAGCCCGTCACCGTCGGTGACGTGGTCGCGCACCTTCGCCGAGGCCAGCACCAGGGACACGGCCGCCGCCAGCCGGGCTCCCTCGCCGTGCGCGACGGACGCGGTGCGCATACCGCGCAGCGGGCACGGTCCGGCCGTTCGCCGCCCGGCACCGTCACTCCCCGTCTGAGCCTCTGTCAAAATCGATATGAGCAGTCCGTCATAGTTCGTCACTATCCGCGCGAACTGCCCGTGGTCGCCGCGCAGCGCGAGGCAGAGCCCGCACAAATGCGCCGTCCACTGACGTGTGAGCCTCTCCCCGAGCCGGTGCCTGCAAGGCCTGACGATTCCGAACACAACGCTCCCCCCGAGGTTCGTGACGACGCCGAGCTGCGGCATCGTATCGGCCCGCGCATTCACCCGTACGCCCCGGCCGTCACCCGTACGCCGAGAAGAATCATATTTCACTCACAGTCAGCAGCCGTTTGGGAAACGCCCCTTGGGACACACGGACTCTCGACGGATTCGCTGTGCACCAGTACCGTCACAAACCCCCCGTGCGGCGTCTATCCACTTGGCGCGCCATCCGCATCATGGACGACCATAGGGATGCGGAAAGCAGAAAGACCGCTGTGAGAGGAGGCGTCCATGGGATCGGTACGCAAGGCAAGTGCCTGGCTTGGCCTCGTCGACGACAACGAAGACGAGCGTTACTACGACGACGACTACTCCGACGGAAACGAGCCCGGGGAGGCCTGGGTCACCGATCCGCGCGTCAAGGTGGCCTCGGATGTCGCCGAGGAGAAGGGCCGCCGCATCGGCACGGTGACCCCGGACAGCTTCCGGGACGCGCGCGCCATCGGCGAGCTGTTCCGCGAGGGCGTGCCGGTCATCATGAACCTCACGGCCATGGAGGCCTCCGACGCCAAGCGCGTGGTCGACTTCGCGGCCGGGCTGATCTTCGGCCTGCGCGGTTCGATCGAGAGAGTGTCGACCCGCGTGTTCCTGCTGACCCCCGCCAACACGGAGATCGTCAACGGCGACCCGGCCGCGCACCGCACGGACGGCTTCTTCAACCAGAGCTGAGGCAGGGCCGCTCACCGGCCCTGCCCCCGCGCGGGGTTACCGGACCGGCCTACCGGAAGGCATCGAGTCCGGTGAGCGCCTTGCCCAGCACGAGCTGGTGCATCTCGACGGTGCCCTCATAGGTGAGCACCGACTCGAGGTTGGTCGCGTGCCGCATCACGGGATATTCGAGCGAGATCCCGTTGGCGCCGAGAACGGTCCGGGCCGTGCGGCAGATCTCGATCGCCTCCCGGACGTTGTTGAGCTTGCCGAAGCTGACCTGCTCGGGACGCAGGCGGCCGGCGTCCATACGCCGCCCCAGATGATGGGCGAGCAGAATCCCCTTGTGCAGTTCGACCGCCATGTCGGCGAGTTTGGCCTGGGTGAGCTGGAAGCCGCCGATGGGCCGCCCGAACTGCTCCCGCGACTTCGCGTACTCGACGGCGGCCTCGAAACTGCTGCGGGCCGCGCCCATGGCGCCCCAGACGATTCCGTACCGGGCGTGGGACAGACAGCTGAGAGGTCCGCGCAGGCCGGTGACCTCCGGGAGGACGGCGTCGGCGGGCAGCCTGACGTCGTCGAGCACGAGCTCGCTGGTGACCGAGGCCCTGAGGGACCACTTGTGCTTGATCTCCGGCGCGGAGAACCCAGGGCTGCCGGTGGGCACGGCGAACCCGCGGATCCCGTCGTCGGTCTGCGCCCAGACGACGGCGACGCCGGCGACCGACCCGTTGGTGATCCACATCTTGCGGCCGTTGAGGATCCAGTCGGAGCCGTCGCGCTTGGCGTACGTCCGCATGGAAGCCGGGTCGGAGCCGTGGTCGGGCTCGGTGAGCCCGAAGCAGCCGATCACCTCGCCGGAGGCCATACGCGGCAGCCAGTGCCGCTTCTGCTCCTCGCTGCCGAAGCGGTGGATCGCGTACATGGCGAGAGAGCCCTGGACGGAGACGAGGGAGCGGATGCCGGAGTCGGCGGCCTCCAGTTCCAGGCAGGCGAGCCCGTACTGCACGGCGGACGCGCCGGCGCAGCCGTACCCGTCCAGGGACATCCCGAGGGCGCCGAGGCCGCCGAGCTCCTTGGCCAGCTCCCGGATGCCCGGCAGCTCCCCCTTCTCGTACCACTCGGCGACATGGGGCAGCACCCGGTCCGCGGCCCAGGCTCGCACGGTGTCCCGGATCCCGAGGTCCTCAGGCTCCAGCAGGTCGTCCAGGCCGAGGGGATCGGCGGGATCGAAGGGAGGCAGCTTGGACGAACCGGACATGATCGACACCCTCCGAAACTCTTTAACTAGCATCGCTAGCCAGACGCTACGGCTTCGACCCACCCCGCACCACCCGTACAGAGGCAGTGTTCTCGTCCTGCACCGTTCATGCCGGCTGGCCGGTCGAGGGCAAGTTCTAGCCGTGCAGCCAGCTGCCGTAAGGTGCATCGGCCACGAGTTGGCACAGCCCGAGAGCGGCGGCTCCGAGGACGAGCAGAAACAGCCCGGAGCGCAGGAACGCCGGACCCACGAGGGTCACTGAGGCGGCCTGTCCCGTGATGGTGCGCCAGTCCCGCACTCGTCGGACGTCCCCCGCACTGGCCCACCAGAAGCCGGCGCCGACCACCAGCAGGATCGCACCGAAGAGGCCGGCAAGAACACCGACGACGGCCAGGAACTCTTGTCGGTCGCTGTGGCCGGTGATGCTCAGAGCCGCCACCACGAGCGGCACCACACCCAGCAGGCCGAAGGTCACGCCCCGCCGCGCAACGTCCGCCGGCCGCAGCCGCGGCAGCATCACGCCGTCTTGATCCAAAGCCATGGCCGGCACCCTAACCCGGTCGGCCCGAGCAGCCGCAACGTCCCCTGGCCGCCACCACGCCGGACTCCACGAGCCCTGGCCCTGCGACCTCCTGATCCGAGACCCTCACACCCCTCCTCCGGCAGCTACGGGCCGCGCGTGGGGGCGAAAGGGTGTCACACCGAGACGCGGGACTCCGCCGCGTCCCTGGGGGCGGGCAACTCCACCGGCCCCGGCTCGCACTGCATGACCCGCGGCAACCGCAACGCCATGACCGCCCCGAGCAGCAACAACCCCGCACTCACCAGCAACGTCACATGCAGCCCGTGCACAAACGCATCCCGGGCGGCATGCCGCAGAGCGGCACCGGCGGACCCGCCCAGCTGCGCGGCGACCTCGTACGCCTCCCCCAGCGAATGCTCCGCCGAGGAGGACGCCGACGCCGGAACCCCGGGCACGCCCGACAGCCCGGGCGCGTACGCCGCGTTCATCACCGTGCCGAGCAGCGCGATCCCGATCCCCGCCCCGAGCTGGTACGACGTCTCCCCGATCGCCGCCGCCCCACCGGCCTGCTCCTGCGGCGCCTCGCTCAGCATCGACTCGTACGCCCCGAAAAGCGTCGTCTCCAGCCCGAAGCCGAGCAGCACGAAACCGCTCAGCATCAGCGCACAGTCGTCCGTCCGGCCCAGCGCCGTGAGCAGCACCACCGCGACCGCCGTGAGGCAGAACCCGGCGCACACCATCCGCCGCGGCCCGAACCGCCGCAGCATCCGCGCCCCGGCCAGCCCGGCCGCCATCGCCGCGAACGTCAGCGGCAGCAGCCGCAGACCGGTCTCCAACGGCGACAGCCCGAGCACCAGCTGCAGGTACTGCGCCGCGATCAGCTCCAGACCCACCAGCGCGAGCATCGCCAGCACGATGCACCCGACGGACGTGCTGAACGCCGGCCGCGCGAACATCCTGAGGTCGACCAGCGGATACGTCCGCCGCCGCTGCCGTCGTACGAAGCCGGCCAGCAGCGCGGCGCCCACCACCAGCGGCAGCACGGTGAGCAGGCTGCCCACCGACTCCCCGCCGCCGAGCCGCTTCACGCCCAGCACGACACCGAACAGCCCGGCCGCCGCCATCAGCGCACCGACCACGTCCCAGGGGCCCTTGCCGTCACCCTTCGACTCGGGCAGCAGCAGCCGACCCACCGGGAGGCTGACCAGCATCAACGGAATGTTGACGAGGAACACCGAGCCCCACCAGAAGTGCTCCAGCAGGAAGCCGCCCAGCAGCGGGCCGACCGCCGCGCCCACCGCGGCCACGGCGCTCCAGACACCGATGGCGAGCGCCCGCTCCCGCCGGTCCGGGAAGACCTGCCGCAGGATCGACAGGGTCGCGGGCATGATCATGGCGCCGCCCACGCCGAGCAGCGCCCGCGCCAGGATCAGTACCTGCGCGCTGTCGGCCAGGGCCGCGAGACCGGAGGCGACGCCGAACAGCGTGTACCCGAGAAGCAGGACTCTCCGGCGGCCGATGCGGTCGCCCAGCGTGCCGAACAGGATCAGCAGTGAGGCGCAGACCAGTGGGTAGACGTCGACGATCCAGAGCAGCTCTATCCCGCCGGGCCTCAGGTCCTCGGTGACGGCGGGGACCGCCACGTGCAGCACGGTGGCGTCGACGGCGACCAGCAGCAGGCTGACGCAGAGGACGACGAGAACCACCCAGCGGTTGGCACCGGCCCCGGCCGCCCGACGGCGCAGCACAGCGGCGGCCGTGGTCGTCCCGGACATGTACGTACCTCCCAGATGTTCCCTCGCGATCGGCGGGCTCACGGGGTGGGGGACGCCCCCGCGACTCGGCCGGAGAGGAGCGGAGGTCTCCGGCCCGCGCAAACGACAAGCGAGTGACACGTCAGCGTACGCGAGTCCCCGCCGGAGACCAGTGGCGGGCCTCTCACACCTGCGGCGGAAGGATGTGGTGTACGCCACTTCCCCCTGGGTTGTCCACGCTCCGGCCGGCCATGCGGTTCCGGTCCGGGTCGATAATCGGGCGCGTGACTGATCTTGAGACGCGCGCGGCCCCGCCCCGCGCCGGGGCGCTGCGCCGGGCCGCCCCGGCGCTCGCCGGGTACGCGGTCGTCCGCGCGCTCGGCCTGCTCGCCCTGTTCCTGTGGAGCGCGGCGCGGGACAAGAGCGCGTACACGCTGCTGACCGCCCGCTGGGACGCGCTCTGGTACGTCAGGGTGGCCGAGCTCGGCTACGGCTACGAGGTGCGGCTGTCGAACGGGGACGTGCACTCGAACCTGGCGTTCTTCCCGCTGCTGCCCTGGCTGGAGCGGCTGGTGGCGGCGGGGTCGCCGCTGTCGTACGCGGACGGCGGGTTCCTCGTCAGTCTGTTCGCCTCGTTCGCCGCGGCCTGGGGGATCTTCGCGGTGGCGGACCATGTGTACGACCGCCGGGCCGGGGTGTGCGCGGTGCTGCTGTGGGCCGTCCTGCCGGTCGGCATCGTGCAGTCGATGGCGTACAGCGAGTCACTGTTCACGGCGCTCGCGGCGTGGTCGCTGTACGCGGTGCTGACCGGCCGGTGGGTGACGGCGGGCGCGCTGGCCCTGTTCGCGGGCCTGACCCGTCCGGTGGGGCTGGCCGTGGTGGCGGCGGTGTGGGTCGCGGCGGTGGCCTCCTTCGTACGGGAGCCGGATACCCCGATCGCCCCGGGGCCCCGGGCCCGGCGCGTCCTCGGCATGCTCCTGGCCCCTCTCGGCACCGCCGGCTACGTGCTCTGGGTCGGGCACCGCACCGGCAAGGGCCCGCTGGGCTATCTGGACGTCCAGGCCGGATGGCGCAACGGCTTCGACGGCGGCTACGCCTTCGCCCGGTTCATCGCCGAAAAGTTCACGTCGTTCCCGTCGGCTCCGGTCGGTGTGGGGCTGATCCTCGGGGTCGCGTCAGTCGTCTGGCTGTACGTGGCCGGAGCACGTCAGCGCCAGCCGCTGCCGCTGCTGGTCTACACCGGGGTCGTGACCGCGCTCGCCCTGTGCGCGTCGAGCTACTTCGGCTCGAAGCCGCGTCTGCTGCTGCCCGCCTTCCCGCTGCTGCTGCCCCTCGCCCTGGCCCTGACCAGGGCGCGTATCCGCAGGTCAGCGGCGGTTCTCGGATCCCTGGCGGTGGCCTCTGCGGTGTACGGGGCGTTCTGGCTGAACGGCTCCGGTCCGCCCTGACCCGCTGTGAGCGCCGGGGGAATTCCGCGCCATGCCCCGGTGAACGAATTCAAAAGCGCAATAAAACCCTCTACCGGAATGATCAAAGGAATTGAAGGCCGCAGCGGCCGAAGAATGCAGATTCACTGGAAATAAACCTCCTCCTGAGAGGAATCCCACATCACATCGTCATCACAAAGCCGTTGATTCGCCCGGGATCTGAGCTCACTCGCTGTAACGTCGATTGGGTGCGTACCGAACCGAAGCTCACCCGTCTGGACCGGGTGTTCGCCCGGCTGGACCGTGAGCCGGAACGACCGGCCCACATCGATGTGCCGAAGATGAGCAGGCACCGCATTGTGCTCTTCGCGGCGACCCTGGCCTTCTACGGCGCGATCGTGTGGGCCGTGGTGATCACGTCCTGGCTGGTCCGGCTCGACTGGCAGGTCATGTTCTTCCGCCCGTACCAGCAGTGGTCGGAGATCCACTGGTTCGTCGACTACTACGTGGTCCTCGGCCAGCGCGGCCCGACCGCCGTGATGGTCGCGGCCTGGCTGGGCTGGCGCTCCTGGCGGCAGCACACCCTGCGGCCGATGCTCGCGCTCGGCGTCTCGCTGCTGCTGCTGAACATCACGGTCGGCGCCGCCAAGTACGGCATGGGCCGCCTGGGGCCACACTACGCGACCTCGATCGGCTCGAACGAGATGTGGCTCGGCGGCGATATATTTCCGAGCGGTCACACCGCCAATGCCGTGGTGACCTGGGGAATCCTGGCCTACCTGGCCTCCTCGGCGAGAGCGCAGCGCTGGCTGTCCGCCGTGTCCGCGGTGACCTCGCTCGGCGTCGGGCTGGCCACGGTCTACCTCGGTACGCACTGGCTGAGCGATGTACTGCTCGGCTGGGCCGCGGGACTGCTGATCCTGCTCGGCCTGCCGTGGTTCGAGCCGCTCATCGCTCGTGCCGAGGCCACGATCTTCGACGTGCGCGACCGGTTGCGGGTCCGCCGGCCCCACACCCCGGCCGTCCCGGCCGGCGCGCCGCCCGCCGTGGTCACGCCACTGCCCGCCGACCGGGACGACGTCGCGGCCTGCCCGTCCCGGGCACCGGTCTATCTGGCGCCGGGCCCCCACACCTCCCGCTCGGAGCGCTCGCCGATCACCCCGGCCGGCAGCCGCCGCCCGCCGCACCCGGAACGCCACCCACGGGGCTCGACCCCGTCGGCACGGCCCCTGACGGGCGGCTGACCACGGGCCGGTGCGCACCCCGCCCGGCATCGCGAAGGCCCCGGCCCGGAGCGGGACCGGGGCCTTCGCGGGGTCTCAGCCCTTCCAGGCCCGCGCCACCCGGCCGCCCTTGACCTCGAAGTTCAGCCGGCCCACGCGGTACTCCATCGTGATGATCGCCCCCGGCGGCAGCGAGCGCACCGTCGGCCAGCCGCGCTCACGCGCGAGGCGTTCGGCCCGGCCGGCCTCCAGGCCGACATAGGTGTCCGGGCTGTCGTCGGGTTCCGCGGAAGGTGTCGGAGTCGGTGCCATGCCGCCACGCTATGTGCTGCCCGCCGACCGCGGAAGTCCGGACCCGCGGCCCCGGTCACGGTCCGCCTCCGGTCACGCTTCTGTCACAAGCTCACGACAGGCGTTTCGGGAGCTGTCCGTCACACGGATGAGCGGTTCCGTACGCCTTCCGCAGGTATTCGATCGCAATTCCCGCGTGTCACCTGAGCTCATGGAAAGGCCCGGCGGAAAGTGCCGGGACAAGTGCCTGCGGGACTCCATTCCTTTCCGGTGCCGCACCGCTCCGGCGGAGTCGGCGCGGTACAGGAAATGCATGGCTTCGGCGCAGAGCGGCCGGTATGCCCCCTGTCGGAGCGCGCGGTGGCGCGAGCACCATGGCGTGAGCTCGCGGGTACGTGAGGCGCGGGCTGCGGCGGGCCCGGCACGCGATGAGCGAAGGGGCGAGCGAGCGATGGGGACGCAGACCGTACAGACGGTGGCGCCGTCCGAGCCGCGGACGCGGCACGGACGGGCGGTGGTCGGCTGGCTGACGACGACGGACCACAAGCAGATCGGCCATCTCTACCTCATCACGTCGTTCCTGTTCTTCCTGGCCGCCGGCGTGATGGCGCTGCTGATGCGCGCCGAACTGGCCCGCCCCGGTCTGCAGATCATCGACAACGAGCAGTTCAACCAGGCGTTCACGCTGCACGGCACGATCATGCTGCTGCTGTTCGCGACGCCGACCTTCGCGGGCTTCGCCAACGAGCTGATGCCGTTGCAGATCGGGGCGCCCGACGTCGCCTTCCCGCGGCTGAACATGTTCTCGTACTGGCTGTTCCTCTTCGGCGGGCTGATCGTGCTCGGCTCGCTGCTGGTGCCCTCGGGGCCGGCCGACTTCGGCTGGTTCGCCTACGCCCCGCTCAACAGCGCGGAGCGCTCGCCGGGTATCGGAGCCGATCTGTGGATCATGGGGCTCGCGCTGGCGGGCTTCGGCACGATCCTCGGCGCGGTCAACTTCATCACCACGATCATCGGGATGCGCGCCCCGGGCATGACCATGTTCCGGATGCCGATCTTCGTGTGGAACACGCTGTTCACGTCGATCCTGATCCTGATGGCGTTCCCGGTGCTCGCGGCGGCGCTGCTGGTGCTGGAGGCGGACCGGCGGTTCGGCTCGCAGGTCTTCGACGCGGCCAACGGCGGCGCGATCCTGTGGCAGCACCTGTTCTGGTTCTTCGGCCACCCCGAGGTGTACATCATCGCGCTGCCGTTCTTCGGCATCATCACGGAGATCATCCCGGTCTTCAGCCGCAAGCCGCTGTTCGGCTACCTGACGCTGGTCGGCGCGACGATGGCGATCACCGGCCTGTCGATGGTCGTGTGGGCGCACCACATGTTCGCCACGGGCGCGGTGCTGCTGCCGTTCTTCTCGTTCATGAGCTTCCTGATCGCGGTGCCGACGGGCGTGAAGTTCTTCAACTGGGCCGGCACCATGCTCAAGGGCTCGCTGTCCTTCGAGACGCCGATGCTGTGGGCGGCGGGCTTCCTGGTGACGTTCCTGTTCGGTGGGCTGACCGGGGTGATCCTGGCGTCGCCGCCGCTGGACTTCCACGTGACGGACTCGTACTTCGTGGTCGCGCACTTCCACTACGTGGTCTTCGGCACCGTCGTCTTCGCGATCTTCGCGGGCTTCTTCTTCTGGTGGCCGAAGTTCACCGGGAAGATGCTGGACGAACGGCTCGGCAAGATCCAGTTCTGGACGCTGTTCGTCGGCTTTCACACCACGTTCCTGGTCCAGCACTGGCTGGGTGCCGAGGGGATGCCCCGCCGGTACGCGGACTACCTCGCCGCTGACGGGTTCACCGCGCTCAACACCGTGTCGACGATCGGCGCGTTCCTGCTCGGCATGTCGACGCTGCCGTTCCTCTACAACGTGTGGAAGACCGCCAAGTACGGCGAGAAGGTCGAGGTCGACGATCCCTGGGGCTACGGCCGTTCCCTGGAGTGGGCGACCTCGTGCCCGCCGCCGAGGCACAACTTCACGACGCTGCCCCGGATCCGCTCCGAGTCGCCGGCGTTCGACCTGCACCATCCTCAGTACGCGGCGGTGACTGCGCAGTCCGAGCCAGAGCGCCATCAAGCCGGTCCCGAGTCCTCCTGATCGCCTCGGTCAGCCCGTCGGGCTCCAGCACCTCGAACTCGAAGCCCAGCATCACCACGTGGATGACCATCACGTCGAGGCTGCCGGCGCCGCAGCGCAGCAGGCAGCTGTCCGGGCTCTCGGCCTCCAGCACCCCGGCGGAGGGCGAGATGCGTTCGGCCGCCTCCTCCAGGGGCACCAGGAGCCGGACGACGGCATGGGTGGCGTACGCGCGTGTGGACACGCCCTGGGAGACGTAGGCGGCGAGGTCTTCGGAAGGGGGCTTGCGCGGGGTGAAGCGCGGGCCGTGCGGCGGCCTGGGGGTGACCCGGTCCACGCGGAACGTGCGCCAGTCCTCCCGGTCGAGGTCCCAGGCGACCAGGTACCAGCGGCGCTCGGTGCACACCAGGCGGTGCGGTTCGACGGTGCGGCGGGTGGGGGTGCCGTCGTGGCCGCGGTATTCGAAGCGCAGCAGTTCGGCGTCCCGGCACAGGTGGGCGAGTTCGGTGAGGACGGCGGGGTCGACCGAGGAGGGCAGCGTGCTGCGCAGCATCGGCACGGTGACGGCGTTCAGGGCGCTCACGCGGCGGCGCAGCCGGTTCGGCAGCACCTGCTCCAGCTTGGCGAGGGCCCGGACCGAGGTCTCGCCGATGCCGTCGATGCCCTGGCCGGCGGCCGTGCGCAGTCCGACCGCCACGGCGACGGCCTCGTCGTCGTCCAGGAGCAGCGGCGGCAGTTCGGCGCCGGCGCCCAGCTGGTAGCCGCCGCCGGTGCCGGGGCTGGCGTTGACGGGATAGCCGAGTTCGCGCAGCCGGTCGACGTCCCGGCGCAGGGTGCGGGCGCTGACGCCGAGCCGGCCGGCCAGGTCGGCGCCGGACCATTCGCGGTGGGCCTGGAGCAGGGACAGCAGACGCAGCAGGCGGGCCGAGGTCTCCAACATGGGGCGAGTCTGCCAGGCCTTGCGGACAGCCACTGTCCTCAAGGCGCGTACGCCAGTTGCGGGACGGTGAAGCAGGTGCGGTTCATGTCCCCCTGGCCGACCCAGCCCTTCCCGTCCTGCCAGCGGGCCACCGACAGGCAGTTCGTGCTGCTCTTCGGCGGCTCACGCAGGCGTTCGAACCGGACGGGGAGCAGCAGCCCCCCGGCCGTGTAGCCCTGGCTGCGGTCCATGAAGGCGTCGATGCACGCGCGCGTGATGGCCGTCTTCGCGCAGGAGCGGGCGGCGTCGGTGAACCAGCGCGCGGCCGCCCACCCCTCCAGCTGCCACTGGGAGTGCGCCTTCAGGTCCTTGGTCGCCTCGCGGAAGTCCCGTACCGCCGGGTGGCCGGTGTCGTCGAAGTTGCGGCTGGCGCCGGTCGCCCACAGGGCGTTGCGGCAGCGCGGGGCGTCCTTGTAGGCCTCGGCGACGGTGGAGGACCAGTTCTGCACGTTGGTCACCTTCGCGGTGACGTCGGCGCCGGCCTCGTCCATGGCCTGGCAGAGCCGGGCGTTGCCGTGCCCGTCGATGGCGTCGAAGACCAGGTCCGCGCCCTGCTGCTTGAGGTCGGCGGCGACGGCCCGGAAGTTGGGCAGGGCGAAGTCGACCTGTTCGGTGACGACCTTGTAGCCCTCGGCGCGCAGGCCGCGCTCGATGAGCCGGGCGTAGGCGGCCGAGGCGGACTGGTTGTAGGAGACGACGGCGGCGGTGCGGGCGCCGTGCTCGCGTTTGAAGTAGCGGTAGACCTCGGTACCGCCGTACAGCATGCCGTCCCAGCCGGGGGTGCCGTCGCGGGGCGCGAGGCTGCCGTAGATGCCGTAGAGGTGGGGGTAGGTGTCGTAGGCGGTGCCGATGGGCTGGCCGCCGATGTCGGGCACGCGTGCGCGGGAGACGCGGGAGGCGCCCGCGTAGTCGAGGGCGGTGGTGGCGACCAGGGCGACGACCTCGTCCTCCTCGACGAGCTTGTGCACGCACTCGTTGTTGCCGACGCCGCTGCCGCCGTCGTCGCAGCTGCGCACCTCGACCCGGCGCCCGTCGATGCCCCCGCGTGCGTTGAGCCGGTCGAAGAAGGCCCGGGCGCCGTCGCGCGGGCCGGTGAAGGCGCTGCCGCCGACCGGGCTGGTGGCGCTGGTGATGATGCCGACCCGCAGGGGCGCGGCGTCGCGGGGTGCGGAGGTGCGGTCGCCGTGCTCGAAGTCGCTCTCCGGGAGCCGGCTTCCGCAGGCCGCGCTCAGGACGAGCAGCAGCACCGCGGCTACGGCCTCAGCAGCCCGGGACGGGCGACGCATTGCCGCTCAGTTGCACCAGCGCGCACAGCGTCTTGGCGGACACCTTCCAGGTGCCGTCCTGCTCGACGGCGCTTCCGGAGGCGTCGGGCAGGGCGGTGGCGCCCTTCAGGGTGAGCGTGTAGGTCACGTCCGCCCCGGTGGCCGAGGTGAACTCGACCTTGGTGACCTTCGCCTGCACCTGTCCGCCGCGCTCGTCCCCGCTGAAGGCCTCCAGGACCGGGCCCATCCGGTCGCCGTTCTCCAGGACGGCCTGCTTGTCCTCGGCCGAGGTCTTCGGGTCGAAGAACTTCTGCCAGTTCTGCCTGATCTCCGCCTCCGCGGCGGACCGGTCGGCCGGTGCGGTGGCCGGCGCGCTCGTGGTGCGCTCCGCGGTCGGAGTGGGAGGGGTGGACTCGCTGCCGCCGCCGCTGTCGTCGCTGCAGGCCGCCAGGGCCGGGGCGAGGGCCAGGACCAGGGCGGCCGCGATCGCCGTGCCCCGTCCCGCGGCTCGTGAATCCCCCGTCGCGTTCCCCCGCCTGAGGTCGCTGCCGAGAACCATCTGGCTCACCACCGGGTGTCGGTCCGGGCCATGTGCGCCCGGTGCTTTCAGGGTCAGCTTCCACAGGGCATAGTGCAAGCGATCGGCGGACTTGAACAGGCAGCCGGACGCGCGCACAGCCGAATCCGACGTGTGGGAGGCAGCGATGCGGACCAGCCGACTGCGGACCGTGCATCCCGTCCTGTGGGCCGGCTGGGCGGCCCTGGCCGCCGGCGCGGTGCTGTGCGTCGTCGGCTGGTACGGAGTCTCCGGCGAGCGCTACGCCGAACGGCAGCTGCCCTACCTCGCCTCCTGCAGCATTCCCGGCGCCGCGCTGATCGTCGCCGGGGCGGTGCTGCTGGCCCTGGGCCGGGGTTCGGTCGCCGCCGCGCGCGTGGAGGAGCTGTACGGCCTGCTGGTGGCGGCGGAGCCGGCCGAGGCCGAGGAGACCGGCCGGGCCGCGCTCGCGCCGCTCGCGGTCAGCGGCGACCTGCTGATGGTGCCGGGCGGCACGCTGTGGCACCGCGCGGACTGCCCGCTGGTCGCGGGGAAGGCGGAGGCGGTCCCGGTCGACGCCAGGCTGGTGGCGAGCGGTGAGCTGGACCCCTGCCCCATCTGCGAGCCGGCCGAAGAAGCCGGCTGATGTCCTCGCTGACGTACGACCTCACCCTCGCCGGGCTCTCGGTCGGCAGCGCGGCGGCGCTGACCGGGATCGGCCTGATCGTGACGTACCGCGCCACGGGAGTGCTGAACTTCGCGCACGGGGCGATCGCGATGGTGTGCGCGTACGTGCTGCGGCAATGCGTGGTCGAGTGGGGCTGGCCGCTGTGGCTCGGGGCGACGGTGACGCTGCTGGTGCTGGCTCCGGGACTGGGGGTCGTTCTGGAGCGGTTCGTCTTCCGGCCCCTGGCGGTGCTGGGCGGCGACCCGGCGCAGACGCTGGTCGCGTCCATCGGGGTGTTCGTGCTGCTGGTGGGCGGGGCGGCGCTGTTGTGGGGGCAGGGGGCGCGGGACGACGCGCCGGTGCTGGTACCGGACGAGCCCTGGGGGCAGCTCTCGGTGGTGCTGGTACTGGCCGCCGGGGTCGGCGCGGTGGTGCGCTGGACGCGGTTCGGGCGGGAGCTGCGGGCCGTGGTCGACGACCGGCGCCTCGCCGTGCTGGGCGGAATCGACGCGGACCGGGTCGCGGCCACGGGCTGGGCGTTCGGATCGTTCACGGCGGGTCTGACGGGTGTGCTGCTGGCGCCGTACGTGCGCCTCGACCCGTACGGTCTGTCACTGCTCGTGGTGGAGGTCGTGGCGGTCGCGGTGGCCGCGCGGATGCGGAGCCTGCCGGTGGCGGTGGCGGTGGCGCTGGGCATCGGGGTGGCGCAGAGCCAGCTGACGCGGCTGCACCCGTCGGGCTGGGCCGAGCCGCTGCTCCAGGCGGCGGGCACGAACCTGTTCGTCGTCGCGCTGCTCGTCGCGGCACTGGTCCTGCCCGGCGTCGGGGAGGGCGACGCGCTGCCGCGCACGGCCACCGCGCGCGTGCCGACCCCGCCGGGCGCCTGGATCGTGGTGCTCGTGCTGTTCCTGCTGCCGCTGGGCCTCGCCGGCCGGGACCTGCACACCGCGGTCCAGGTGCCCGCGCTGGCCGTGATCCTGCTGTCCCTGGTGGTGGTCACCGGACGCGGCGGCCAGATCTCGCTGGGGCAGGCGGCGTACGCGGGCCTGGGCGCCCTGTTCACGGCGCTGCTGGCGGCGGGCCGCCTCCCCGGTCTGCCCCGTCTGCCGGAACTGGCGGCCCTCGCGGTGGCCGTGGTCCTGGTGGCGCCCCTCGGGCTGCTGACGGGCTGGCCGGCGATCGGCCGCCGGGGCCTGGCGCTGGCACTGGCGACGTTCGCGGTCGGCGTGGGGGTGAGCCGCTTCGTCTTCGCCCAGCCGTACGCCACCGCGGGTCTGTCGCTGGGCCGCCCTGCGGGCTTCGACGGGGACCGGGCCTACTACGTCCTGGAGCTGCTCCTGCTGGCGGTCGCGCTGCTGGCGGCGCACGCGCTGCGCCGGGGGCGGACGGGCCGGGCCCTCGCCGCCCTGCGGGATCACGAGCGGGGCGCGCAGGCGGCGGGCGTGCCGGTGCCGTCCCTGAAGCTGCTGGCCTTCGTGGCGGGCGCCGCGCTGGCCGCGCTGGGCGGCGGCATGCTCGGCATGGGCCTGCGCGCCTTCGACGCCGCCGCCTACGATCCCGTACGCGGCCTGCTCTGGTTCGCGGCCGTGGTGGTGCTGGGCGCCGACAGCACGCTCGGCGCTCTCGCCGCCGCGGCCCTCCTGGTCGGGCTGGACGCGGGCACCCGCGGCGGCGTCGCGGCGGCCCTCATCGGCGTACTGGCGGTCCTGGTGGGCCGCTTCCCCGGCGGCCCGTACGAGGCCCTGCGCACAGCGGCGGAGCGCCTGCGGCCGCGCCGCACCCCGGCCCTGACGGTGGTGGGCGCGCGGGCCCGCACGAGGTTGCGTCCGGCGGAGCCGCAGACGGCGCGGAGGGTGCCGGTGCCGGCCGGGGCGACGCGCGTGACACGCAGAGGGCCGGGCACGGGAGCGGCCGGTCGGCGCGAGCCCCCGAGCGGCGAGAGCCGTACGCGACGCGGCCCGTGGGGCCGGGCCGCCTCCCGCCTGCGGATCGACGGCGGCCTCCCGTCGGCCGCACGGCCCGAGGGGACACCTCCCGAACCCACTACGGCCGCCCGGCCCGAGGTGCCCCCCGAAGCGGCCCACAAGCCCCTCTCGGGCCCCCGGCCGCGCGCGGCGGCGTCCGTCGGGTTCGCCCCACCGCCCCCGGGCCCGACCGCCGCGGCCCCCGCCGCTCCCCTCCTCACCGCCCGCCACCTCCACGCCCGTTACGGCGGCTTCACCGCCCTCGACGGTGCGGACCTGGACCTCTCCCCCGGCCGGATCACCGCGGTCGTCGGGCCCAACGGGGCCGGGAAGAGCACCCTTTTCCACTGTCTGGCCGGGACACTGCGGCCCGCGCGCGGGACCGTGCGGCTCGGCGGGCGGGACATCACCACGCTGCCCGCCCACGCCCGCGCCCGGCTCGGGGTCGCCCGGACCTTCCAGCAACTGGCCGTCTTCCCCTCGCTGACCGTGGCCGAGAACGTCCGGGTGGGCGCCGAACAGGGCCGGGTGACCGACCCGGCCGCGGTGGAGCGCGCCCTCAGGCTGCTCGGGCTCGACGGACCCGTGCGTGCCCTGCCCGCCGCCGGCCTGCCCACCGGGACGCTGCGCAGGGTCGAACTGGCCCGGGTCCTCGCGGGCGGCCCTCGCGTCCTCCTCCTCGACGAGCCCGCCGCCGGTCTCGACACCGCCGAGGTGACCGCCCTGGCCCGGGTCCTGAAGGCGCTGGCCGCCGACGGCACGGCCCTCCTCGTCGTCGAGCACGATCTGGACCTGGTGGCCGGTCTCGCCGATGTCGTGCAGGTGATGACCGCGGGCCGGATCGTCGCCTCCGGCCCGCCCGGGAGCGTGCTCGACGCCCTGGAGCCGGGGGCCGGCCCGTGACGACCGTCTCCCTGCGCCACGCACACGTGCGCTACGGCCCCCTGGAGGCCCTGCACGGCATCACCCTCGCCGCCCCGGGCCCGGGCCTCACCGTGCTGCTGGGCCGCAACGGCTCCGGTCGCACCACCGCCCTGCGGGCCCTGGCCGGCACCGTGCCCCTGTCGGGCGGCGCGGTGGTGTGGGACGGCGCCGATGTGACCCGCGTACCCGCCTACGAACGCGCCCGGCGCGGGATGTGCCTGGTGCCCGAGCGGCAGGCCGTGTTCGGCTCGCTCACCGTGCGCGAGAACCTGGAACTCGCCGCGCGCGACCACGCCGTGGCCCTCGACGCCTACCCGCAGCTGCGGCCCCTCCTGGAGCGGCGGGCCGGCACCCTCTCCGGCGGGGAGCAGCGCATGCTCGCCCTGTCCCGGGCCCTGCTCGCACACGCGCGCGTGGTGCTCGCCGACGAGCCCGCCCAGGGCATGTCGCGGGCGGTCGCGGCCCGGACGTACGAGCTGCTGGGCGCGCTCGACGCGTGCGTGGTGGTCGCCGAGCAGCGGCTGCCGCCCGCCCTGCGGCGCAGGCCCGTGCTCGTCTACGAACTGCGCCGCGGGGCCGTCGTGTTCGCCGGAGAGGCGGGCGAGCTCTCCGGCTGACCCCCGACGCCGGGTCCCCGTCCGGCCGGTCGGCCGGACGGGGGCCGTGTCCCGGCGAGGGGGAGCAGCGGCTCAGAACTCGAGGCGCAGGCCGGGCACGATCACGTCGGGATCCGCACCGATGGCGGCCTTGTTGGCGGCGTAGAGGCGCTGCCAGGTGGTCCCGTATCGGGCGGCGACGCCGCTCAGCGTGTCGCCCGGGCTGACGGTGTAGTCACCGCGGGAGGCGTCTCGGTCGGCGTGTTCCGTGGAACGCACAGGCGCCTTCGACGGCTTCGCCGGGGCCGGCTCGGTGGAGGTGACCGAGCCGGCGGCGGGTGCGCCGCCGCTCGCCCCGGCGCGTGCCGAGCAGGTCGGCCAGGCGCCCCAGCCCTGGGCGCGCTGGACCTTGGTGGCGACGGCGATCTGCTGGGACCTGGTCGCCCGGTCGGCGGTGGGCGCGTAGGCCGTGCCGCCGTAGGCGTTCCAGGTGGAGGCGGCGAACTGGAGTCCGCCGTAGTAGCCGTTGCCGGTGTTGATGTGCCAGTTGCCGCCGCTCTCGCACTGGGCGATGCGGTCCCACACTCCGCTGTCGGCCGCCGCGGCGTTTCCGGTCGCGGCCAGCAGTCCGAGGGGCGCGAGCAGTGCCGCCCCGGCGAGGACCGCCGTCGTACGAACCTGGTTCTTCCGGGCGTTGGGGCGAGTGGTATCGGCACATTCGGACATGTAGGTCCCTCTCGAAACACCCGGGATCCCCCAAGGCGGAACGCCACTCCCGCGCCATGGGGCGCGAGGCCGCGCTCGCCCCGTCCACCGGAGTGGTGCCGCGCCCGGTTCCTGGGAACCCGGCGGCCGGCGGACGTACCCGAGCGGTGCTCGTTGCACACGGCGGAGGAATCTAAGGAGGCCGACGGGCCGGCATCAACCAGTTGCCCGTCCGGGCAGGCCAGTTCGCCGATACCCCGGGTAACGGCAATTTCCGGACACCCACTTCATTCGCGGATTTCCGGATTTGTCGACCTACCCCGTCAGCGATCTGTGACCCACTTCACCCCTTCAACGCCCTTTATTCATCGGCGAGTTGACGGTGAGTGCGCGATTCCGCGCTGAGCGTGACCCTGTGCGCTGGATGGTTCGATTCCGTTCGCCCTGGGGCGTGACTCCCGCCACAGATCACCCGTTGTCATCTTCATGAGCCGGGACCTACCCGGACCACGGGCCGGGAGCCACCCGGCTTTGCCACGCACCGCATCCCCGAGGGAGTCACCCGTGCCGCGCATGCTCGACGTCAGCGACGAGGTACGCGCCGAGATCGGCGACGAAGAAGCCGACCGCCTGCTCGCCGGAGAGACCGCCCCGGGCAGTTACGACTGCACGTCCTGCCGCACTCCGGGCGACTCCGAGCAGGAACGCACCAGCACCGTCCTGTTCATCGGTGACGAGACCGCCGTCCTCGCCTTCGCCCACGCCGGCTGTCTGCCCTCGCAGGTCGTGCAGGTCACCGAGGAGCAGCTGCGGGGTGCCGTGAAGTCCATCACCGGCGACACCGTCGACCTGGAGCCCGACAAGGTGGTGCCCGAGCAGGCCGTGCTCGGCGTCACCAGCGGGCTCGTCCTGATCGGCGGGGAGCTGCACCCGGCCCTGGTGGTGGAGCCGACCGGCCCCATCGCCCGGCCCGGCACGACCGGCGGCGGCGACGACTTCCTGCCGCTCCTCATCGAGCAGGGCTTCATGCCGCTGACGGAGCTGTCCGCCGTACCGCCGGTGCTGCACGGCTGGTCGGTGCTGCTCGCCGTGGGCCAGCTGCACGCGGTGCTCCAGCCGGGCAGCAACGGCGGCCAGCCGGTGGCCTGGTGGCAGGCGCACCAGCCGCTCCAGGTGACCGAGAGCTGGCGCGCGGCCGCCAACAAGCACCAGCAGGTGCTGATGTTCGCCGCACCCGTCGGCTCGATCGGCCGCCAGCCGCGCGAGGACCTGCTGCGCGACGCGCTGGACAAGGCGGCGGCGAACGGAAAGCTGGTCGCCTCGGCGCTGCCGCTGGCCGGCACCTGAGCCGCGCGTCACCCGCGCGCGCCGTACACCTGCGAAAGCCGTACCCGGGCCGCATCCCTTGACCCGCGGGGTCGTTTGGACATACGTGCACGCATACGACGTTCCCCGCCGCCAGTCCTTCTCGCCGATCCCGTCCGCGCGATCGGCTCAGGACGCCCAGGGCGGCCCATCGGCCACGCCGATCTACGACGCGCTCTACGCCGAGTACGTCAGGTCCTTCCGCGCACTGCCCGGCGACCGCAGCGGCGAGGAGAAGCTGGGCTTCACCGCCTTCGGGAACACCCCGCACGGTTCCGCCTCGTACGGAGGGGCGTACGGCAGCTCGTACAGTGCCTACAGCGCGGGCGCCCAGAGCGCCCGCCATGCCGCCGGGCAGCAGCCCCAGTGGCAGCGTGTCGGGACCATCGGCTCGCACAGCACGGGGATGCACTACGTCCCGGCCGCGCTGCCGCCGGGACGGCGAGGCGGCGTCTGAGCGAGCACCGGACACCGGAAAGGGCGGCCCCGTTCGGCGGGCAGCACCACCGGTCTTTCGCGAGCGGCCCCCAGGGGGCGGGACAGCTCCTA
>NZ_JBHVCP010000023.1:0-110769 GCF_042803315.1 Streptomyces sp. NPDC057424 | reverse complement strand
GCCGGAAGCTTCCGGCGGGCCCGAACCTGTGCTGCTGTCAGCGCCCAGAGACGTAACCTATCGGGGCCGACGCATAGAAGACCGGCTTGCCGTTGGGGCCATCCTGCGACTCGATCTTGAAGTGCACAAGGTAACGGCTGGTTCCGTTGAGCTTGCCCTCAGGGAAGTCGTAGTCGCACCAGATGGTCTTCCCGGCGCCCTTGGTGTTGTGGCACTCACCCTTACGGATGATGTACCCGGACGTCCCCTTCTTGGTGCGGTCCCCGAGCTGCCAACGCAGTACCGTGCGCAGCCCGTCCGCGTAGTTGTCCGTCAGGCTGAACCTGTCCCCGTCGGAGTAGAAGCAGCTGAAGCCGGCCTGCTGCATCGGGCCGCTGCAGAACTCCGTGTACCCGGGGCCGGTCTTCGCGTGCGCCGACCCGCTGAAGGCGACGGCATTGACCAGCGCAGTGCCGAGTACGCCCGCGGTCACAAGGATGCGACGCTTCTTCACAGTATGATCCCCTCGTTTCTACTCGACATGGTCATGTCGAGCCACCCGGAACGCTACCGCCGCACTCACCGGTAGGGCGAAGAGGCAACGAGTTCTCTGAGTGAGATTTGAGCTTCTACCGAGGCGCCGGCACCCGTACGCCAGATGGCGAGCACCACACCGGCCTGACCTTCTCGAGTAGGCGGGCGGTGAGGACCGGGTCCTGTGCGGCGAGCCGCCACCACTCGGACCAGTCGAGGACACCACCCCGCTTCACCTGATCCATAAGGACGTGCCGCAGCCCGCTCTCGGCGGCGTCGATCCTCGGCATCGTCTCGCCGATCACCTGGTCCGCGTTCACGAAGACACCGCCGTCGCGGACGACTCCCGCGAGCCGGCCGAAGAAGTGCGCGAGGGGCTCCGGCTCGACGCCGGTGCTGATGGTCCGCGGTAACCGGGCCAACAGCCGGGCCGTGATGCTGCCCGCGCCGCAGGCGAGGTCGAGGACGCGCGGGGCGCTGCCCACGACGGCCTCGACCAATCGAGCATGATCCGGAAACGCTCCTCACTGTCGGGCAGGTACCACTCCTGCTGCCGGCCCCAGCTCCGCTGCCAGGCCTGCTGGTCGGTAGTGGTGTCCGCGTCCGCCATCGAGCCCCTCCCTCGTAATACCCTGAAAGCAACATCAGTTATTACAGCCTGCGCACTCACGCCTATGAAGCCCTCCGTAAGGACTACAAGTGGAATTGGTCTATTACTCGGACTACGCCGTGCGTCTCGTCAACACCGAGGAACCGGCCCGGGGCAAGGACACGCTGACGTCGGTCGAGGCCGTTCGCGACCTGTTCGGCGGCCAGCGGTCGGCGGCCCGCCGCGCCACGGACGCGGACGTGACCCGCTTCCGCTCGGTGCGGGCCCGGCTGCGCGCGGTCTTCGAGGCGGCCGACAGCGGTGACGAGCAGCTCGCCGTGGACCTGCTGAACTCGCTGCTGCTGGAGTTCCCGGTCAGCCCGCAGATCTCCGGGCACGACTTCCGCGACGACGACGGCCGCCCCCTGTGGCACATGCACCTGGCGGATCACCCGTCCAACGCGACGGCGGGCTACGCGGCGATCGCGGCGATGGGCCTGGCGTTCCACCTCACCGAGTACGGAGTGGACCGGCTCGGCCTGTGCGAGGCCGCGCCGTGCCGCAACGCCTACCTGGACACCTCCACCAACCGCTCCCGGCGCTACTGCTCCGACCGCTGCGCGACCCGCGCCAACGTGGCGGCCTACCGGGCCCGCAAGCGCCTGGAGGCGGCCCGGCCCGAGGCGCCCGAGAAGACGGGCCTGGCGGCCGAGAGCACCCAGCAGAGCAGCGCCCAGGGCGAGCGCCGGCCGGGCCTGAGCGGCCGATAGCGGAACCGGACCCGCCCCAGCACCAGGTCATCGGGCACGACGCCGTAGTCGGTGCTGTCGCCGCCGGCGTAGGTGTTGTCCCCGAGCACCCACCAGCCGCTCTCGCGCCGCTGGACGGCCCGCTTCACCACGAGCAGGTCCTGCTGGAACGGATGCCGCAGCACGATGACGTCACCGGGCCTGACCCGGACCCCGTAGTGCACCAGGAGCCGGTCCCCGTGGTACAGCGTGGGCACCATGGACGGCCCGGTCACCTCGGCCACCCCGAAGGGCGGGCCGGGCCTGCCCCGCTCGGACTCCTGCGACAGCTCCGGCATCACCCGGTACCTCCCCGGTTCTTCGTCCACCAGTCTCAGTCTCACCCCGGACTTTTGTCCTAAGCCCATGGGGGCACCCGCGAAAAGCCGTTCCTCACGGAGTAATGTCCCCTGTGAGAAGACGATCACGAGGAAGGAATGCTCCATGCTTTCCCGCCTGTTTGCCCCCAAGGTCAAGGTCAGTGCCCACTGCGACCTTCCCTGCGGTGTGTACGACCCCGCCCAGGCCCGCATCGAGGCGGAGTCGGTGAAGGCCGTGCAGGAGAAGATGGCCGCCAACGACGACCCGCACTTCCAGGCGCGCGCCACCGTCATCAAGGAGCAGCGTGCCGAGCTCGCGAAGCACCACGTCTCGGTGCTCTGGAGCGACTACTTCAAGCCCCCGCACTTCGAGAAGTACCCGGAGCTGCACCAGCTGGTCAACGACACCCTGAAGGCCCTCTCGGCCGCCAAGGGCTCGACCGACCCGGCCACCGGCCAGAAGGCGCTGGACTACATCGCCCAGATCGACAAGATCTTCTGGGAGACCAAGAAGGCTTGATCTTTTGATCATGCCGTTTGACCTGCGATTTCATTGATCGCATGGTCTTCCGGTCCGCACCCGGTCCGCAGGCCGCCGAGCACGGCGTCCATGACGGACCGGGTGCGGTCTTCTGCGCCCGGCCACAAGGGTGCGTAGATCCGCCGCGTGATGACGGCGGACGCGTGACCGAGGACGAGCTGGACCTGCTGGACGCTCGCGCCGCCGGCGGCGAGCGCGGAGGCGTGGAGATGCCGCAGGTCATGGGTCACCGTGTGCGGCAAGTCGACGGCCTTGCGGCCTTACCGCTCGGCGGCCTGGTTCTCGGCCGCTCGGAGCGCCCTGCGGGCACAGTTCCACTCGTTCTTCCACCGCCGGAGGTCGCCCACATCATCCACGGCGCCCGGGGCGTGGCAGCCCCCGACGACTTCCTCACGGTCGTCTTCGTCGCCCCCGAGCGGTCCGGCGAACCGGAGAACCGCGAACCGCGAGCACGTCCGAGCCCGCTGGTCGACGTCGACGCCGTCCCCGAGGAATGTGTGGAGACCACCGCCGGCGCCCTTCGTGGATACCTCACCGGCGCGCCCGGGTGTCGCTGGACGGCCGGGGCCCCTCGCAGAGGGCAACCGCCCACCGGGCAGCGGCCTGGCACTCGGCCTCCAGGAAGACACCGCCCGGGCCCTGGCCGACGATCTCCGCGCCCGGATCGACACCCTGCAGACCCAGCTCCACGAGGCCGAACCGCGTCTGGAACGCCTCGCGTTCGATGGGTCGGAGGCTGCTGGCAGCAACTTCAGGCGGGCCGGCTGAGGATGCGGCCGATGTCGGCATCGCGGCAGGAAGCCGCGTCGGCAGGGGCAGCTTGTCAGCGGTGGACGTTGATGGTCGCCATCATGCCGAGGTCCTCGTGGTCGAGAATGTGGCAGTGGTAGACGCTGCGGCCGGGGTAATCCGTGAACGGGATACGCAGCCGTACCCAGCCCCGGGCGGGCACGAGCACAACATCCTGGCGCAGCCCGACGGGGGGTACACCGGTGCTGGTCGCCAGCACCTGGAACGGCCAGACGTGCAGATGGAACGGATGATCCATGGGACTGGTGTTGACCACGGTCCACTCCTCGACGGTGTCGAGCGGGACGGTCTGGTCGTCACGGTCCGGGTCGAACGTGCGCCCGTCGATGGTGAACATCCCCCTGCCCGGGCCGCCCATCATGCCCATGGCGAAGGTGACCCGACGCTGACGGGCCACCCGGCCTTGCAGGGCGGGCGGAGCCGGTAGCGCGCCTGGCAGCGGCGGCGGTGTCGCGGCCGGTCCGGAGGCTTCCAGGGTGGCCAGGGTGACCGGACCGGACGTGGGCCGACCGCCACCCATCATGCCCGTACCGCCCCGGTCGTACGCCTCGGCAACCAGCGTGTACCGGCCGCTACGGACGGGGCGCACCAGCAGGTCGGCCCGGTTGCCCGGAGCCAGCACCACCTGGTCCCGTTCGGCCGGGGCCGGCAGGAACATCCCGTCCAGGGCGAGCTGGGTCAGCCGGTGCCCCTCCAGCCTCAGCGCGAGCACCCGGGAGACACAGCCGTTGACGACTCGCCACCGCTGCGCATCGCCGGGTGCGGCGGTGATGACGGGCTGGTGCTGTCCGTTGACCAGCACCAGGTCGCCTTCGCGGCCCAGCATCCTGGCCATCATGTTCGGCGCGGCAACCCGGCCGGCCCCGTCCAGGGTGATGTCGGTGACCAGCAGGGTCAGGTCGTCGGTCACCGGCAGATCCGGGTCCGGTCCGCCGTCGACCAGCAGCGCCCCGGCCAGGCCGGCGAAGATCTGGTCGGCGACGGTGCCGTGGTGATGCGGGTGGTACCAGAACGTGCCGGGTGGATGGTCGGCGGGAATACGGTGCACGTAGTCGAAGCTTTCGCCGGGGTCGACGGTGACGAACGGGTTGTCGCCGTTGCCGCGCGGGGAGACGTGCAGGCCGTGGGTGTGCAGGTTCGTCGGCTGGTCAATGTGGTTGACCAGCCGCACTCGCAGCAGGTCCCCGGGCCGTACCCGCAGGGTTGGCCCCGGGCAGGTGCCGTTGTACCCCCATGCCTGGGTGTCCCGCCCGGCCAGGCGCACCCCGGGAGCGGCGGTCAGCGACACATTCAGGACCCCGTCGCGACTGGCCAGCACCGGCGGCTGGGCCAGGCCCTGGCCCGAGGTGCCCCTGCTCGGGGCGCCCAGACCGTTGCCCCTGCCGGCCGCGCCGGCGGCGACGCCGGCCATGCCCAGTCCGATCAGACCCAAGGCACGGCGTCGGCTGATCGACGCGCCGGTCACCGCAGCACCCTCCACCGGGGCGGGTACTCCCGCTTGTCGTTTTCCCCGCGGGCGTAGCGCCCCTCGAGGATCCGTCGCGCCACCGAACCCGAACCGGACCCGTGGGCAGTTCCTCGACGGTGTGGCGCCAGCCGCAACACGGCGCAGCCGATGATCAGCACAGCCCATCCATCTTCGCCATCACGTTTCCTGAGGCAGATCCCTCGACCCAACCTAGCTCGGCTCGTCGCGACATGCCCGCCGTGCCAGCGCCAGGCGTGCTGCCAGGATCTTTGGCATCCATGCGCTCGACGGGACGGACCGCTCAGCGGGGCGGCGTTGGCGGTGCTACGGGGGTCTGGTGCCGTCAGCCGGTCAGGGCAGCGAGGGTGGCATCCAGGTCGGCTGTCCTGGGCTGGTTGTGGGGGAGCTTGGCGAGGATCTTGGCCATGCCGCAGGTGTCGGTCAGGGCGGAGAAGACCAGGCCGCCGGCGACGCCCGCGGACAGACGGCGCGCGGCGCTCCAGCGTTGTCCGGCCAGCAGACCGGCGAGGACGAGGGATCCGGCGGCGAGGCGGACCTGGCGGTCCATGGCCCAGGGGGTGCGGGTGCCGGCCGGGCGGTGGGTGTCGTGGCCGAGCTGCGTCCAGGCGGTGGTGCCGCCGGTGAGGGTGGCGGCGGTGATGCCCTGGTCGGCCAGGCGCCGGGAGGCGGTGGCGGAGCGGGCGCCGGATGCGCACACGACGAGGAGGTCGCCGCGGTCGGCGGCGATCCGCAGGGCGGGCAGGGCGGTATCGAGGTGATCGAGGGGGATGTTGTGGGCGCCGGGCAGGTGACCGGAGGCGTATTCGCCGGGGGTGCGCACGTCGATGACGGTCAGCTCGTGCAGGCGGTCGTTGGCCTGGTCGGCGGTGAGGGCGGTGGTGAGCTCCATGGGGGACTTTCCTTTACTCGGTTGGGGTTACCCCTTCGATAGGATACCCAAGGGGGTATCTCGCGAAGGAGTGTGGGTCGTGGAACTGGCGATGGCGGCTGAGGAACTGAAGACGGTGGTCAACCGGCTGCGCCGGGCGCAGGGCCAGATCGCCGGTGTGATCAAGATGATCGAGGAGGGACGGGACTGCGAGGACGTCGTCACGCAGCTCGCGGCGGCGTCCCGGGCCTTGGACAAGGCCGGTTTCGCGATCATCGCCACCGGTCTGCAGCACTGCCTGACCGATGCGGACATGGCAGCCTCCGGGGACCGGGAGCAGATGCGCACCCGGCTGGAGAAACTGTTCCTCTCTCTGGCCTGAGCCGTGGTGCCGCGGCGCCGAATCGCCTCCTGGCTCGTCAGGTGAGGGCGTCGATCAGCATGAAGGCGGCCACGGCCAGCAGCACGACGGCGAAGGCGCGCTGCAGGAGCGTGCCGGTGACCTTGGCTGCCAGGCGCTTGCCGTCCCAGGCGCCCAAGATCGCCGCCCCGGTGAAGGGGCCGATCACCGCCCAGTCGATGCCGACCGTGGTGGAGCTGCGGGTGGCCAGGGAAGCCAGCGAGTTCGCCGAGATGACCAGCAGGCTGGTGCCGACGGCGGCCTGCATCTCGAACGCCAGCACGGTGACCAGGGCCGGGACGGCGAGGAAGCCCCCGCCGACGCCGAGGAGCCCGGTCAGTGCTCCGAGCCCCGCGCCGGTGCCGACGGCCTTGGCGGGCCTCGTCCCGCCGGCTGCCGAGCCGGTGGCGGCGTCGCCGGGGCGGAGCATCTTGACGGCGGCGAGTGCGGCGATGGCGGCGAACGCGGCAGTCAGCACGGGCTGGGGCAGGCGGGATGCGGCGGCTCCAGCGGCGGCGGCGGGCAGGAGCCCGGCCGCGGCGAAGAGGGCGCCGGCCTTCCAGCGGACGTTGCCGGTGCGGGCGTGGGCGTACAGAGCGGTGAGCGAGGTGGCGGTGACGATGATCAGGCTGGCGGTGGTGGCGGCGGCCGGGGTGAAGCCGAGCAGGTAGATCAGTGCGGGCACCGCCAGGACGCTGCCGCCCCCGCCGAGCGCGCCGAGCGCGAGTCCGACCACGGCCCCGGCGATCAGGGCCAGGATCAGTTCGCTCACGCTATGACACCACCGCTGCCGCCCTCGCCGGTGACGGGCAGGCCCGCAAGGGCCCAGGCGGTCATGCCGCCGGTGACGTCGGTGACCTGAACGCCGCGTCCGGTCAGCAGCCTGGCTGCCTGCTGGGAGCGTTGACCGGAGCGGCAGATCGTGACCGCCGGCTTGCCCTGCGCGGCTGCCGGAAGCGGCGCCCCGGCCATCAGACGGGACAGCGGCAGGTGCAGCGCGTCGGGCGCGTGCCCGGCTTTCCACTCCGGTGTTTCGCGGACGTCCAGCAGGACGGCGGTGCCGTCGCTGGTCAGCTGATGTGCCTGCTGGGGGGTGAGGCGGCCGGAGCCGCGGCGAAGAAGCGAGAACATCGTTTGATCACTTTCGTCCAGAGGGCGCGGTAGGGCGTGTCAGTCGGTGCCGTCGGGGCGGGTGAGGGCCAGCCCCGCCCCGGCCGCCGCGTCGAAGGCGTCGTCGACGGCGACCACGTCGCGGCCGGCGGCATCGAGCAGGGAGGCTGCGATCGCGGCGCGCATCCCGCCGGCGCAGTGCACCCATACCGTCCCGTCCGGTACTTCGCCGATGCGGCCGTGCAGCTCGTGGATCGGGATGTGGACCGAGCCGTCGATGTGACCGCCCGCGCGCTCGGAATTCCGGCGCACGTCCAGCACCACCACTTGCTCGCCGTGCCCGCGCACATCGGCGAGGTCGGCGAAGCGGGCACGCGGGAAGGAGGCGAGTTCCTCGCCCTCGCGGACCCAGTCGGCCGGGTCCCCGGTGGCGGCGGCGGCCGGGCGGTCGATGCCCACCCGTGCCAGTTCCCGCTGCGCGTCGGTGATCTGCTGCGGAGTGTCGGCGAGCAGGGTGACGGGCTTGCCCCAGGGGATCAGCCAAGCCAGGTAGGTGGCGAGCTTGCCCTCGCCCTCGAAGTTGAACGACCCGGCCACGTGTCCCTCGGCGAAGGCCATGCGGCTGCGCAGGTCCACCACCCACTCACCCGCGGCCAGCCGGGAGGCGATCTCCTCGGCGTCCGCACGCTCGGGCGGGGTGAGGTCGACCGGGGCGGGGCCCGCGGCGTTGGCCGGGCCCATGTGTGCGTAGTACGCGGGCACGTCGTCCAGCCCGGCGAGCATCTGGGCAACGAAGGTGTCCACGTCCAGGGTCAGCGCGTCGTTGGTCTTGCGCTCCTTGCCGATCGTGGACGCGTCCCCCTCGGCCTGGGACGAGGAGCAGAAACTGCCGAACCCGTGGGTGGGCAGCACCGGCACCTCGTCGTCCAGCTCGTCGGCCAGCCGGTGGGCGGAGGCGTACTGGGCCCGGGCCAGCCGCTCGGTCAGCCTTGGTTCGACCAGGTCCGGGCGGCCTACGGTGCCGATCAGCAGCGAACCGCCGGTGAACGCCGCCACACCGCGCCCGTCCTCGGTAAGGGCGTAGGAGGTGTGGTGCGGGGTGTGCCCGGGAGTGGCGATAGCGCGCAGCACCAGGCCCTCGTCCACCGTCACCCTGTCTCCGTCTGCAACGGGGGTGCGGGCGAACGACACGTGTGCTCCGGCCGGCACCAGGTACTGCGCGCCGGTGACGCGGGCCAGCTCCAATCCGCCGGTGACGTAGTCGTTGTGCACATGGGTCTCGGCCACGAAAGCGATGCGCACCCCGCGGCGGGCCGCTGCGGCGATGACCTGGTCGATGTCCCGCGGCGGGTCTATGACCACCGCCGCACTCGGCCCGCCGGCCAGGTAACTGCGGTTGCCCAGGCCCTCGAACTCCAGGGTGTCGACGAAGAACACGGCTCATGACTCCTCTCGGGCGGTGTACCCCGGGGGGTATCTGACTCTCACCCTAACAGCTATACCCAGGGGGGTATTCCAGAGGCGGAAGGCACCCCGCTCAAGGCTTCGCCTGATGCCCTGCGGGTACCCGGCGGGGTATATCGGATTCAGTCGTTCCGCACTATTCGGGAGTGTCCGTGTCCTACGACCGCACCGTCCGCCTCGACGCCGATTTCGACACCGCCGTCGCCGCCGTACGCAAGGCCCTGGCCGATCAGGGCTTCGGCATCCTCACCGAGATCGACGTCAAGGCCACCCTCGAGGCGAAACTCGGCCATGCCATGGAGGACTACCTGATCCTCGGCGCCTGCAACCCGCCGCTCGCCCACCGGGCCCTGGAAGCCGACCGCAGCATCGGCCTGCTCCTGCCCTGCAACGTCGTCGTCCGCCGCGACGGCGACACCACGCTCGTCCAGGCCCTCGACCCGGGCACCATGGTCACCCTCACCGGCCTCGACACCCTCAAGCCCGTCGCCGACGACGCGACCGCCCGCCTGGACGCCGCCCTGGGCGCCCTGTCCGCGTGACCCCAGCGGGCAGGAGGGACGGGTAGCGCACCCGTCTCCTCTTCGTTCAGGCGGCGGCGCCGACCTTGGCCGGCGGCTCGGTGCGGATACTGACGTCGTGTGCGTCGTTGACGTTGTGCGCGTGCACCGGATTGCGGCGCGAGATGACCACGATGCCCGCGGCGAGGGCCGCGCCGACCAGGGCGACGACCGCCGTGCCGAGGTCCCCGCCGTTCTGGACGACGGCTGCGGCCAGCCCCCCGACCAGCGCGGCGGCGGGCAGGGTGACCATCCAGGCGACGGCCATCCGGGCCGCGACGCCCCAGCGGACCTCCGCGAGCCTGCGGCCCAGCCCCGCGCCGAGAATGCTGCCCGAGGCCACTTGGGTGGTGGACAGGGCGAAGCCGAGGTGGGCGGAGGTGAGGATCACGGTCGTGGAGGCGGTCTCGGCGGCGAAGCCCTGCGGCGCCTGGATCTCGGTGAGGCCCTTGCCCATGGTCCGGATGATCCGCCAGCCGCCGAGATACGTGCCGAGGCCGATGGCGAGGCCCGCGGACGCGATGACCCACAGCGGCGGGTCGGCGTCGTGGCCGAGCGCGCCCGCCGAGATCAGGGTGAGGGTGATGACGCCCATCGTCTTCTGCGCGTCGTTCGTGCCGTGGGCGAGGGAGACGAGCGAGGCGGAGGCGATCTGGCCGACGCGGAAGCCCCTGGTGACGGAGTCCTGGCGGGCCCGGTCGGTGAGCCGGTAGGCCAGGCAGGTGGCGAGCAGCGCGGCGACCCCGGCCACGACCGGCGAAGCCACCGCCGGCACCAGCACCTTCTCTACGACCTTGTCGACGTTGACGCCGTGGCTGCCCGCCCCGACCCACACGGCCCCGATCAGCCCGCCGAACAGGGCGTGCGAGGAACTCGACGGGAGACCGACCAGCCAGGTCAGCAGGTTCCACAGGATCGCGCCGACCAGCCCCGCGAAGATCATGCCCGGGGAGACGAGGGTGTCGTCCACGATGCCGTCCGAGACGGTCTTGGCGACCTCCGTGGACAGGAAGGCGCCGGCGACATTGAGGACACCGCTGATCAGGACCGCCGTACGGGGAGCGAGCGCGCCGGTGGCGATGGACGTGGCCATCGCGTTCGCCGTGTCGTGGAATCCGTTGGTGAAGTCGAAGGCGAGCGCCGTGACGATGACGACCGCCACGAGGAACGTGATGTGGTCCATTCCTGAATGCAAACAAGCGCAGACCGAGGACGGGGAACGGTGCGGCAAGGACTGGTCAAGGTTCACACAGGTGGCGGTGGTGCGCCCCTCTACGATCGCGCCATGAGGATCATCTGGACGTACGCCTTCATCGACCGCCCGCGCGAGGCCTTCGGCGCCGCCCGCGACTTCTGGACGGCGGTCACGGACACCCGCCTGTCCGAACTGCGCGGGGAGCACGACGAGTTCGTCACCCTGCTCCCCGGCGGCGCCGACGCGTACGTCAAGGTGCAGGCGGTCGGTGCGGGTCCGGGCGGTGCGCACATCGACTTCTGTGTGGACGACGTACCGGAGTTCGCCGCCGCGGCGGTACGGCTCGGCGCGCGTGTGGTGGCCGACCTCGGGTCGCTCGTCGTGCTGCGTTCGCCGGGCGGGCAGTTGTTCTGCGCGGACCCCTGGCGGGGGCAGTCGTCGCGGCCGGCCGTGGTGCGGGGCAGCCGGCTCGACCAGGTGTGCGTGGACGTCCCGGCCTCGGCCTTCGGGGCGGAAGTCGCCTTCTGGAGCGCGCTGCTCGACGGCTGGGAGTCGCTGCCGGGCACCCTGCCGGAGTTCCACGTGGTCAAGCCGCCACCCGGTATGCCCGTCCGTCTGCTCCTGCAACGCCTCGACGAGGAACGCCCGGCCTCCGCCCACCTCGACCTCGCCTGCGCGGACGTCGCGGAGACCCGGGCGCGGCACGAGGAACTCGGGGCCGCCTTCGTGGCGGGCTTCTCCCGCTGGACGGTGATGCGCGACCCGGCGGGCGGCACGTACTGCCTGACGACCCGGGATCCGGCGACGGGCGGGCCGCGCGGCTAGGGTCTGTCGTGTGGATCAGGCCGCAGGGAGGCGACGGTGCTGGTGCCCCGGCACTGGTCGCTCAACCGCGCCGCCCGGGCCCTGAGATAGCGCTGCTCGGGCAGGCTGAGGGTCTGCGCGGCCGCCGACTCGTAGGCGGCCCGGGCCGCTGCGGGCTCGCCCGCGCGCTCCAGCAGATGACCTCGTACGGCGTCCAGGCGGTGGCCCTTCAACTCGTGGGCCAGGGCGCCCACTTCGGTCAGGCCAGCGTGCGGGCCGTGCACCATGGCGACGGCGACGGCGCGGTTGAGGCGTTCGACCGGGCCGGGGACCAGGCCGACGAGGACGTCGTAGAGGCCGAGGATCTCGGCCCAGTCGGTCTCCTCGGGCGCGGATGCCTCGTCGTGCACGGCGGCGATCGCGGCCCGCAGTTGGAACGGCCCCGGGCGGCCCCTGGACAGGGCCCGGGTGACCAGCGCGACGCCCTCCTCGATCGCGGACCGGTCCCAGCGGCCGCGGTCCTGCTCGTCGAGGGGGATCAGCTCGCCGTGCGGACCACTGCGCGCATCGCGACGGGCGTCGGTGAGCAGCATGAGTGCGAGCAGACCGGCCACCTCGCAGTCGCCGGGCAGCAGCCGGTGGACCGTACGGGTCAGCCGCACGGCCTCGCCCGCGAGGTCGCGGCGCTGCAGCGCGGCACCGGAAGTGGCCGTGTAGCCCTCGTTGAAGATCAGGTAGAGGGTCTGCAGGACGGACGGCAGCCGTTGCTCCCATCGGTCCGGGCGGCCGAAGCGCACGCCCCGCACCTTCTGCTTGGCCCGGCTGACGCGCTGCGCCATCGTCGCCTCCGGGACCAGATAGGCCCGGGCGATCTCCGCCGTGGTCAGACCGCCCACGGCTCGCAGCGTGAGTGCGATCTGCGCGGGCGGCGACAGGTCCGGGTGGCAGCACAGGAACAGCAGCGAGAGCGTGTCGTCCTCGCGGGGCGCCCGCTCCCCGGGCGGCGGCGCCGTGCAGGCGCCCCGCGGCGTGAGTGCCGCCGCCCGCTCCTCGCGCTGCCGCCGGGCCTGATCGCTGCGCAGGGCGTCGGTGAGCCGCCGCGATGCCACCTTGATCAGCCAGCCGCGCGGATTGCCGGGCACACCGGCCGAGGGCCACTGTCCGGCCGCCGCGAGCAGCGCCTCCTGTACGGCGTCCTCTGCGGCGTCGAAGTGCCCGTAGCGTCTGACCAGCGCGCCGAGGACCTGCGGCGCGTTCCGGCGCAGCAGGTCCTCGATCTCGGGTGTGCTCCTCACCGGCACGTCCGTCGGCGTCGTCCTGACCCTCAGATGTCCCCGGAGCCGTCCATGATCGGACGGATCACCACCGGGTGGTTGGGGGCACCGGCCGGCTGGGGGCAGCGGGAGACGCGGTCGGCGATCTCCGTGACCCGCTCCAGGCTCTCGCACTCCAGAACCCAGTAGCCGGCCAGCAGTTCCTTGGTCTCGCTGTACGGCCCGTCGGTGATCACGGCCTTGCCGTCGTCACCGAGGGTGACGTGCCGGGTCTGGGCCGGCTCGGCCAGGCCCTGTCCGTCGACGAGCTCGCCGCTCTCGGAGAGGTCGTCGTTGATGGCGCCCATGTAGGCGAACATGGTCTGCAGCTCCTCCTCGCTCCAGGCCGGGGAGTCCGCGGACGCCTTGCCGCGCATGGCTTCGTAGTCCGCCTGTGTGCCCTGCACCATGACCAGGTACTTCATCAGTCCGCTCCTTCGGCTCTCACCGCCCCGGTGGGCGGCTCTTCACAGGGACGTCGGAGCCGGGCCGCGCATCTCGACACGGGCTCAGGGATTTTTCGCGGCGGTTTCCCCGGGGGCCGGTCCGGGCGGGGTGGTGGCGGGTGGGGGCTGTTTCCCCGAGGGCCGCGGAACCTTGCCCCGGGCGGGCACCTTCGACGGTGTGGCCGCTCGCGGCGTCTTCCGTGTCGCAGGCCCCGCACTCGGGGTTGCGGCAGGGGCCCGCCACCCGTCGTGGCACCCATGCGCCCAGCATCCGTGGCGCCCGACGACCGCTTCCACTGGCTGTCCGCAGTGGGGACAGACGTGTCCTTCGCTGCCCATGCCCTCAGCGTAGGCCGGTCGGGTGCTCAGCGCTTCCTGCTGTACGTACGCACCAGCGCGCCGTTGCCGAACGTGTGCACCGACTCCAGGGTGAAGTCCGAGATCGCGACCCCGGAGCCGAACATCGGCATCCCCGAGCCGTACACCATCGGGTAGGTCTTGATGACGAGCTCGTCGATCTCGTCGAGCAGTTCACCTGCGACCTTCGAGCCGCCGCACAGGTAGATGCCGAACGCGCTCTCCTCCGCCTTCAGTTCGCGGACCCTGCCGACCAGGTCGTCCGCGATGATCTCGACGTTCGGGTCGGGCGACTCCGTCAGGGTGCTGGAGGCGACGTACTCGCGCAGATGGGCGTAGGGGCTGGTGATGCCCTCCTTCAGGGCGAGGTCGTAGCTGCCCCGCCCCTGGATGATGGTGTCGAACCGCTTGTTCGGCTGGTCGTCGATGCCGAGGGCCCGGCGGCCGTGGGTAGGCACGGTCTCCGGGTATTCCGCCTTGATGAAGGCGAGGTACTCCTCGTCGAGGAAACGGATCATCGACGTTCCGTCGCCGCCCGGGTCCCCGATGAAGCCGTCGAGGGAGCAGGCGATGTAGTACGTGAGCTTTCGCAAGCCGGTCTCTTTCCGTAGGCCGCCGCTGTAATGACTTCAGTTGTAGTACTCCCCCTGTAGTGGTTGCAAGGTGTTTTGCGTGAGCCGCCGAAAGTGGCAAGTGGGACTCCGCATGGTCGCGGCTTCGGGCTCCGGACCGCACGCGTCGACGCCGGCAGCGAGCGGCGGCCTGATGACCTCCTGCGGCCGGCCGGTGCTCGGGGACCCGGAGGAGCCCGTGGAACTGCACCGCACCCTGCTCGACGAATGGCCTACCCCCACCGGCGCCCTACACCTCAGAAGCCGGACGCCAGGCCGCGCTCCCGGGCTGGCTGGACTGGTACACCGCCACCGGCCCCATGCCGGCATCGACGGCCACACCCGAGCCGTCCGCGTCACCGACCTGCCCGGACGGCACACCTAGGAGGTGGGCCGGTGCTCCCTGGGCTCGCGCCACATGGGCCACATCGACGGGCCGTCCGGGAGGTCGAGAACCGGGCCGGCGGGCTCGAAGCCGAGGCGCTCGTACAGCTTGCGGCTGCGGGCGTTGCTGGCCTCCAGGTAGGCGGGCAGCCCCTCACGGTCGCAGCGGGCGAGGACGGCCTCGATGAGCGCGGTACCGAGGCCCTCGCCCTGGCGGCCGGGAACCACGCCGATCATCCACAGGTACTCGTGGGCTCGCCCGGTGGGATGGATGGCGGCCGTCAGCCGGCCGATCGCCTCGATGCGCTCGTTGTCCGGGTCGACGGCCGCCCGCACCTGGGCCGGACCTTCGTCCTCGGCGTCGTGGTCGTCGGGCCCCTCGCCGGCGGGCATGGAGAGCCACAGCGCGCAGGCCGAGCCGTCCTCGGTGAGGTCGACGCGGCCTGCTGCGAGCACGATGTCGGTGAACGCGGCCATGAGCCCGGGGTGCTTGGCACGGCGGTCCTCCGCGCCGGGGAAGACCCAGCCGCTCACGGGGTCGTCCTGGAACGCCTCGTCCAGAAGCCGGACGATCAGCTCCCTGTCCCCGTCGCCCGCCGCCCGGATGGCCACACCCATGCCCGCCCCCTTCGCTCGTCCCGACGGGCGTTGATCGTAGGGGGATTGGCCCTCACGGAGGGGTTCGAGCAGGATCTTGGCGGAATTCGATCGAGCGTTTACCCGAACTCGACCGATACGGGAAGGGGGCGGGCCCCGCACACCGTGGGGAAGTGCGGGACCCGCCGGCCGGAGTCCGGCAGCCGTGCGGGGTCAGGAGCCGCACGGCCCCGGCGCTCCGGGGTCCTGCCCTTCGGTCGCCCGAAGGGGCGTCGCTGGTACAGCCGATCTCCGGCCGCTGCCGAGCATCGGCTGCGGACCGCCATCTACTGCCGACGGCCGTTCACTGCTACCGGCCATCGGTGCGTACGGCCGACGACCGTCGCGTGCGGCCCGTCATCGGCCGTCGGCGGTCGTCGGCTGCTCGCGGCCGGTCATCACCGCACCCGCTGGCTGCTGTCGTACGACAACTGCCGCGGGCCTTCCACCACTGCGAGCCGTCCACCGGCTCGGGCCGTCCACCGGCTCGGGCCGTCCACCGGCGCGGGCCGTCAACTGCTGCGCCGTGTCACGAACTCGGCGAGGGCCAGCAGGCCGCCCGCCGCCTCCGGGTCCGGCACCGCCCGGGCCAGCTGCTGCATCGCCCGGGCCATCCGGTCGGCCGCCTGTCCCTGAGCCCAATCACGGCCGCCCGCGCGCTCCACGGTCAGGGCGATGTGATCCAGGTCCTCCTTCTCTCTGGGTCGTGCGTACAGTTCGGCGAGTTCGGCCCCCGCCGGTGTGCCGGAGGCGAAGGCCGCCACCACCGGCAGTGACTTCTTGCGGGCGGCCAGGTCGGCACCGACGGGCTTGCCGGTGCGACGCGGCTCGCCCCATATGCCGATGACGTCGTCGATGAGCTGGAAGGCGAGCCCGGCCTCCCGGCCGAACCCGTCCAGCGCCGCCACTTCCGCGTCCGATGCACCCGCGTAGAGCGCACCGATCGCGCAGGCGCTCCCGAGCAGGGCGCCCGTCTTGGCCTCCGCCATGGCGAGCACCTCGTCGAGCGTGACCTCTGCGGGGGCGCGCCTCTCCATGGCCGTGTCCGCGTGCTGCCCCGCGCACAGTTCGACCACGCAGTCGGCGAGCCGGGCGGCGGCGGCCTGGGACGCCGGGTGCGGGTCCTGGGCGAGCAGCCGCAGGGCCAGTGCCTGCAGGGTGTCCCCGGCTAGGATGGCGTCGGCGTCGCCGAACACGGTCCACGCGGTGGGGCGGTGGCGGCGCATGGTGTCCCGGTCCATCACGTCGTCGTGCAGCAGCGTGAAGTTGTGGACCAGCTCCACCGCGGCGGCCGCCCGAGCCGCCCCCACCCTAGCCTCGGACCCGCCGAGGGCTGCCGCCGCGGCGAGGACCAGCGCGGGACGGATCGACTTGCCGGAGCCTCCCTCCGCCGGGGTGCCGTCAACCTGCTCCCAGCCGAAGTGGTAGAGCGCGATCCGGCGCAGCGGCCCGGGCAGCGAGCCGAGCGCGGCCCGCAGCACCGGGTCGACCTCCGCCCGGGCCCGCTCCAGCAGCATGACCGCCTCGTGCCCGTCGGCCGCTGCCGCCCGGCCGTCCCGCTGCGTCCCGATGGGCCCCCGCCTCTCCGGCTTCCCGGCCGCCTGCCGGGGCTCGGCGCCACGCTGCCCACCGGGGGCGGGCAGCGTCGTCTCCGTCCTGGACTCCGTGAGGGAGGACTCACCCATGGGACCACCTCGGAGAATGAGCGGACGGTGGCGCTTCCGCTGCCGCTGGGCTCGTACCCCGAGGATGTACCCGGCCTGGCGGGCGGGGACACGGCCGGCATACCGGGAGCGTCACTGCCAGCGGCCGATCTCGACGTTCTCCAGGACGCCGAGCGCGTCCGGGACCAGGACCGCGGCCGAGTAGTAGGCCGTGACCAGGTACTTGATGATGGCCTGTTCGTTGATGCCCATGAAGCGCACCGACAGGCTCGGCTCGATCTCGTCGGGGATGCCGGTGGCGCGCAGGCCGATGACGCCCTGGTCGGCCTCGCCGGTACGCAGGGCGATGATGGACGTCGTGCGGGCGTCCGAGACCGGGATCTTGTTGCACGGGAAGATCGGCACACCGCGCCAGGTCGGGATGCGGTTGCCGGCCATGTCGATGGTCTCGGGAACCAGTCCGCGCTTGTTGAGCTCGCGGCCGAACGCGGAGATGGCGCGCGGGTGGGCGAGGAGCATCTTGGTGCCGCGGCGCCTGCTGAGCAGCTCGTCCATGTCGTCCGGGCCGGGCACGCCGTCGTGCGGCTGGATCCGCTGGTCGTACTCGCAGTTGTGCAGGAGCCCGAAGTCGCGGTTGTTGATGAGCTCGTGCTCCTGGCGCTCCTTCAGCGCCTCGACCGTCAGCCGGATCTGCTGTTCGGTCTGGTTCATGGGCTGGTTGTACAGGTCGGCCACGCGCGTGTGGATGCGCAGCACCGTCTGCGCGACGCTCAGTTCGTACTCACGGGGCCGGGCCTCGTAGTCGACGAAGGTGTGCGGGATGTCCGGCTCACCGGAGTGGCCGGAGGAGAGGTCGATCTCCTTCTCGCCGTACTTGTTGGAACGCTGCGAGGGGATCGAGCGGAGCTGCTGAAGGTGCTCGCGCAGGGTGCCCGAGCGCTCGACGACCTGCGCGAACTCCTGGCGGGGCAGCACGAGGACGGTGCACGCGGTGAGGGCGCGGGCCGTGTACTCCCAGATCGCGTCCTCGTTCAGCAGCGCGTCGTCGCCGAAGTAGGCGCCGTCGGCGAGGACTCCGAGGGACTCGTCCTCCCCGTAGGGACCCGTGCCGACTTTCTCCACCCTGCCGTGCGCCAGGAGGTACACCTCGTCGGACGGGCTGCCGAACGAGGCGATCACCTCGCCCGCCGCGATCTCCCGCTGCTCGCAGCGGCGGGAGATCTCGAAGAGCACCTCCTCGTCCTCGTACGACCGCAGCGCCGGCAGCTCGCCGAGCTCGGCTGGGATGATCTCGACACGGTCGCCGGTCTTCACGAACGTCAGCCGGCCGTCGCCCACGGCGAACGTCATCCGGCGGTTCACCCGGTAGGTACCCCCCTGGATGTCGACCCACGGCAGCATCCGCAGCAGCCAGCGGGAGCTGATCTCCTGCATCTGTGGCACGGACTTGGTCGTGGTGGCCAGGTTCCGCGCGGCCGCCGTGCCGAGACTCTGCTGCGGCTTGGTCTGCTCCGTGCGGACCTCTTCGCCTACCGACATAGAGAACTGCCCTCCCGGTTGTGACCGACGCCCATATGCCTCGGGCATCGATGTGCACGGGCAAGCCTTCCGCACTCGACGTCGCGGTGCTATTACCCGAAAGAGCGGGAATGGATCTTCGCGCTGCTGGGCAGAGGGAGCCCGTTTCGGTGTTCGAGAGCGCCCGGGTCGGGGCCTCGGATCAGGTGCCGGGCCCCGGAGCAGGGAGTCGGCCCCCGAGCTCCCTGCTCCCCCGCTCCCGAGTGACAATGGGCCGGTGACCAGCCCCGACACCCCCGGACTCGCCGCGCTGCACCCCCGGCTCCCCTCGCCGGTGCAGGAGGTCGTGGACGGCCGGTTCGAGCGCCGGGGCGTTCGGCTGCTGCTGAAGCGGGACGATCTGATCCACCCGGAGCTGGTCGGCAACAAGTGGCGCAAGCTCGCGCCGAACCTGACCGCGGCGGGCGGCCGTACCGTCGTCACGTTCGGCGGCGCCTGGTCCAACCATCTGCGCGCGACGGCCGCGGCCGGCCGGCTGCTCGGCATCACCACGGTCGGTGTCGTACGCGGCGACGAGCTGGCCGTCCGGCCCCTCAACCCCTCGCTGGCCCGCTGCAGGGCCGACGGCATGCGGCTGCACTTCGTCGACAGGGCGACGTATCGCCGCAAGTCCGAGCCTCGGACCCTGGCCGGCATCCTGCGCACGGCGGACGCCGAGGAGGCGTACGTCGTCCCCGAGGGCGGCAGCAACGCCGAGGCCGTACGAGGCTGCCGGGCGCTCGGCGCCGAACTGCACGGCCGCTCCGAGGCCGTCGCCGTGGCGTGCGGCACCGGCGGCACGCTCGCGGGGCTGGCCGCCGGTCTCGCTCCCGGTCAGCGCGCCCTGGGCGTGCCGGTACTCAAGGGCGGCTTCCTGACCGCCGAGACGGAAGCCCTGCAGCGGGAGGCCTTCGGTGGCCGGATCGGCGCCTGGAGCCTGGACGACCGCTTCCATTTCGGCGGCTACGCGCGCGTGCCGGCCGAGCTCGACGCCTTCGCGGCGGACTTCGAGCATCGGCACGGCCTGCCCGTCGAGCGTCTGTACGTCGCCAAACTGCTGTACGGACTCGTCGCGCTGGCCGGCGAAGGCGCCTTCCCGCGCGGGACGGCGGTGGCGGCCGTGGTCACCGGCCGGCCCTTCCCCTGAGTGACCGCTCCATCGTCACACGGCCTCCCGGAAGGCCGCAGCCTCCTCCAGGTCCAGCCTGCGCAGGAGCGTCCGCAGCATCTCGTCGTCGATGTAGCGGCCGTCCCGGAGCTTGACGAACACGTCGCGCTCGGCGCTGATCATCTCCCGCGACAGCCGCCGGTAGGTGTCGTCGACGGACTCCCCGGTGATCGGGTTGGCCTGCCCGAGCCGCTCCCAGACGGCGTTGCGGCGGCGCTCCAGGACGATGCGCAGCCGGTCGGCGAGCGGGGCGGGAAGGGCGTTGCGCTCGTCGGTGAGGAGCTCGTCCAGGCGCCGTTCGGCTGCCCGGGAGGCCTGCGCCTGGGCGTTGGCCTCGGCGAGTGTCTCGGTCTGGGCGTCCCGCCCGGGGAACTTCAGCAGCCGGATCAGCGGAGGCAGGGTCAGGCCCTGGACCACCAGGGTCCCGATGACCGTCGTGAAGGTCAGGAACAGGATGAGGTTGCGCTGCGGGAAGGGCTCCTCGCCGTCGTGCATGGTGAGCGGGATCGAGAAGGCGATGGCCAGTGAGACCACACCCCGCATCCCGGCCCACGCGATGACGAAGGGCCCCTTCCAGGTCGGGTTCTGCTCCCGTTCCCGCACCCGGGCCGACAGCAGCCGGGGCAGGAAGGTGGCCGGGTACACCCAGACGAACCTGGCCGCGACGACGACCAGGAAGACGGCGACCGCGTACCAGGCCGCCTCGACGCCCTCGTACTCCCCGAGGCCCTTCAGGACCACCGGGAGCTGCAGGCCGATCAGCGCGAACACCGCCGACTCCAGGACGAAGGCGACCATCTTCCAGACCGCCTCCTCCTGCAGACGCGTGGCGAAATCGACCTCCCACGCGCGGTGCCCCAGGTAGAGCGCGACGACCACGACCGCGAGGACACCCGAGGCGTGCGCCTGCTCGGCGACGGCGTACGCGACGAAGGGGATCAGCAGGGAGAGCGTGTTCTGCAGCAGTGCCTCCTTCACGTGCGTGCGCAGCCAGTGGATCGGCGCCATCAGCAGCAGTCCCACCACGACGCCGCCGATCGCCGCGAGCAGGAACTCGCCGATGCCCCCGGCCCAGGTCGCGCCCTCGCCGACCGCGGCCGCCAGGGCCACCCGGTAGGCGGTGATCGCGGTGGCGTCGTTCAGCAGGGACTCGCCCTGGAGGATCGTGGTGACCCGTGACGGCAGCCCCACCCGGCGGGCCACCGCCGTCGCCGCGACCGCGTCGGGGGGCGCCACCACCGCCCCGAAGACCAGGGCCGCGGTCAGCGGCATGCCCGGCACTATCAGGTACAGGGCCCAGCCGACGACGAAGGTCGCGAACAGCACGTACCCGACGGACAACATCGCGACCGGCCGCAGCTGCGCCCGCAGGTCGAGGTAGGAACTGTCGATGGCGGCCGTGTGCAGCAGCGGGGGCAGGATGAGCGGCAGGACGACGTGCGGGTCGAGCGTGTACCCGGGCACCCCGGGGACGTAGCTGACCGCCAGTCCCACGGCCACCAGCAGCAGCGGCGCCGGCACCGGGATGCGGCGCGCCGCCGCGGCGGTCACGGCACTGCCCGCCACGAGCAGCAGCAGCGGCATCACGCCCATCGTTCTCGCCCGCCCTCATTTTCCGACGCGGTCTTCCGCCCGACCGTCGTAACCTGGCAATCATGAAACAGTGCACGCACGCCGCCGCGCTGCCGCACCCCGAACCCGGCCCGCTGAGCGAGACGTGTCCGGAGTGCTTGGCGGAGGGCCTGGATCCGGTGCAGCTACGGCTGTGCCTCAGCTGCGGTCACGTCGGCTGCTGCGACTCCTCGCCGGGACGGCACGCGGCGGAGCATCATAAGGAGTCCGGTCACCCCGTGATGCGGACGCACGAGCCCGGAGAGACCTGGCGTTGGTGCTTCGTCGACCACGTCCTGGCGTGACACGACAGGACCCCGGCGCCGGACGGTTCGGCCGTCTGACGTCTGGGTACGTCAACCCGGCGCGCGCTCTTCCCATTTGGGCCCGCCCAACCCCTAGACACGGAGCGTATCCGCAGGTTTACTGTGAGTGACGACAAGGGGTTGGGGTCCCGGGGACAAGACCGTCGAGAGCGCGATAGCGTCACCGCTGAACCACGTATCGCGTTATCCCGGGGGGCGACCCTCGGCCCTGAAACGCTTGTACCACCATGGAGGTGAGGGTGTCCCAGATCGCAGGCGAGCCCGCGACCCAGGACTTCGTGGAAGTCCGGCTGCCGGCCGCGGGTGCCTACCTGTCGGTGCTGCGTACGGCCACGGCCGGTCTCGCGGCCCGTTTGGACTTCACCCTCGACGAGATCGAGGATTTGCGCATCGCGGTGGACGAGGCCTGCGCGATCCTGCTTCAGCAGGCCGTGCCCGGCTCGGTGCTCAGTTGTGTCTTCCGCCTCGTCGACGACTCACTCGAGGTCACCGTCTCGGCGCCGACCACAGATGGCCATGCCCCTTCGCGGGACACGTTCGCCTGGACCGTTCTGTCCGCTCTCGCGGGCAAGGTCTCCTCCGCCGTGGACAAGGACAAAACCGTTTCGATCAGCCTCTACAAACAGCGCGGCGCGGGACCCGGGCCGGCGTGAGGAGCGAGGACGGGCCGGTGCGGGACGAAGAGCGCGGCACACGAGAGCTGCCGGCCGAGGGCACGGGCACGAGCGGCCCGAGCGGTGCCCGGCGCATGGCGGACGGCATCGACGGCATTCCCGAGCAGGCCCGCCCGCATCCTGAGGACGACTCCGCGGGGGCCGTCCTCCCGGGCGGCGGGCGGCTGGACCGGGACGGTGCCGTGCGGAGCGCGCCTCCGGGCGGGGGGATCACCGCGTCCCCGGCCCAGGGGGGTCCCCCCACTCGCGAGAAGTCGAGAGTGGCGGAGGAGGCGAGGGCTCGGGGAAGGGCGACGGGCGGGACGATGAGCGAGCACGAGCGACACTCCGAGGATCAGGCGCCGCGCGCACACCACGCACCAGGTGCGCACCACGGCTCTCCGGACCGCAGCGGGGCGCGCGAGATGTTCCTCAAACTGCGCACCCTGAGCAGCGGCAGCCCCGAGTACGCGGAGCTGCGCAACCAGCTGGTCCGGATGCATCTGCCGCTCGTGGAGCATCTGGCGCGCCGCTTCCGCAACCGCGGCGAGCCGCTGGACGACCTCACCCAGGTCGCCACGATCGGCCTGATCAAGTCGGTCGACCGTTTCGACCCGGACCGCGGCGTGGAGTTCTCGACGTACGCGACCCCGACGGTCGTCGGCGAGATCAAGCGGCACTTCCGCGACAAGGGCTGGGCGGTGCGCGTCCCGCGCCGGCTGCAGGAGCTGCGCCTGGCGCTGACCACGGCCACGGCCGAGCTCTCGCAGCTGCACGGCCGCTCCCCCACGGTCCACGAGCTCGCCGAGAAGCTGGCGATCTCGGAGGAGGAGGTCCTGGAGGGCCTGGAGTCCGCCAACGCGTACTCCACGCTGTCCCTGGACGTCCCCGACACCGACGACGAGTCCCCGGCGGTCGCGGACACCCTCGGCGCGGAGGACGAGGCGCTGGAGGGCGTGGAGTACCGGGAGTCCCTCAAGCCGCTGCTGGAGGATCTCCCGCCGCGTGAGAAGCGGATCCTGCTGCTGCGGTTCTTCGGCAACATGACCCAGTCGCAGATCGCGCAGGAGGTCGGCATCTCCCAGATGCACGTCTCCCGGCTGCTGGCGCGCACGCTGGCACAGCTGCGGGAGAAGCTCCTCGTCGAGGAGTGACGGCTACTTCTCCAGGCTGCCGGGGTTGCCGGGCCCGCGGATCCCGAGGGCCCGGGTCGTCTCGGGGTTCACCAGCAGCACGAGCGACGCGACGGCCACGACCGCGAGGGCGATCCCGCCCGGAATGGCCATGCTGTCGGCCTGCAGCAGGTTGTAGGCCACCGGCAGCGCCAAGAGCTGGGTGATCACGGCCGGACCGCGGCTCCAGCTGCGCAGGGCGAGCAGTCCGCGGGCCGCGAGCAGCGGGAGCAGCGCGAGCACCATCAGCGTGATGCCCCCGGTCACGGCCTGCTGCCGGTCGTCCGGGTGGCCCGTGAGACCGAGGACGAGGATCCAGACGCCGCCGACGACGAGCGCGAGCCCCTCCAGTGCGGCCAGCAGCGCGGCGTACGTCAGACGCCGGGGGCGGGGACCGGTGGTTTCCTCGGTGGTGGGGGTCTGCTCACTGCTCACCCCTGAAGAGTAGCCCTCGTCGTACGCGCCCCCCGTGCCGAGGTTCGCCCCCGCCCTCTTACCGGATCCCTACCTCGGTATGGGCCAGGTACCCCCCAGTAGGTACGCTGCCAGTCATGCGTGCACTTCTCGTGGTCAATCCGGCGGCAACCACCACAAGTGCGCGCACACGCGACGTACTGATCCACGCTCTCGCCAGCGAGATGAAGCTGGAAGCGGTCACCACCGAGTACCGCGGTCACGCGCGCGACCTGGGCCGGCATGCGGCGGACAGCGACGACATCGACCTGGTGGTGGCCCTCGGCGGCGACGGCACGGTCAACGAAGTGGTCAACGGCCTCCTGCACGCCGGTCCCGCTCCGGGCCGTCTGCCCGGCCTCGCCGTGGTCCCGGGTGGTTCCACCAACGTCTTCGCCCGCGCCCTGGGCCTGCCCAACGACGCCGTGGAGGCCACCGGAGCCCTGCTGGACGCCCTGCGCGACGGCAGTGAACGGACCGTCGGCCTCGGTCTGACCTCGGGCACGCCGGGCACGGAGGACGAGGCGGTGCCGTCCCGCTGGTTCACCTTCAACGCGGGGCTCGGCTTCGACGCCGGTGTGGTGGGCCGCGTGGAGCAACATCGCGAACGCGGCCTGAAATCCACACACGCTCTTTACGTGCGCCAGGTCGTGCGCCAGCTCCTCGGCGAGCCGAACCGGCGCACCGGGACGATCACGCTGGAGCGAGCCGGCGAAGACCCGGTCACGGATCTGGTGCTGTCCATAGTCTCGAACACCTCGCCCTGGACGTTTCTGGGGAATCGCCCGATCTACGCGGCACCTAAAGCCTCGTTCGATACCGGCCTCGATCTCTTCGGTCTCAGCCGCCTTTCCACCGCGGCGGTTGCCCGGTATGGCACCCAGTTGCTCACTTCGTCCCCCGAGCGTGGCCCCCATGGCAAGCACGCCACCTCCCTGCATGACTTGACAGAGTTCACCTTGCATTCGAAGGTCCCGCTGCCCCTCCAGATGGACGGTGACCACCTGGGGCTGCGAACAAGCGTGACGTTCACAGGCGTACGCCGTGCACTGCGTGTGATTGTGTGAGCAGAACTGGCTAAAGTCCTTTCACTCGAACGTTTAGGCCAGGATCCACCCCATGGAAGTACGGCTGTGACCTAGTCGACACCGAAGAATCAAAAAAAACTTTCCGGAAGGGGTTGTGTCCGCCGCTGAGGTTTGCGAGTCTCTACATGGCGATCGGGACGGCCCGCAACACCGGCCTCCACTGATCACCAGAACCCCTCTTCAACTCACAGGACCTACGTCAGGGAACCTGGCGGTCGGCCCTTCACTTGTTGAGGGATTCGTGAAAGCGTTCACATTCACAAGCAAGCCCTGCACGTAATACCAAGGAGAGGTAGCAGCCATGGACTGGCGTCACAACGCCGTTTGCCGCGAGGAAGACCCCGAGCTCTTCTTCCCCATCGGCAACACCGGTCCTGCGCTGCTGCAGATCGAGGAAGCCAAGGCCGTCTGCCGTCGCTGCCCGGTGATGGAGCAGTGTCTGCAGTGGGCGCTCGAGTCCGGCCAGGACTCCGGCGTCTGGGGTGGTCTCAGCGAGGACGAGCGCCGCGCCATGAAGCGCCGCGCCGCCCGCAACCGGGCCCGTCAGGCCTCCGCCTGACAACCCACCCCTGCTGACAGCCTGAGCTTGGCGGCGCGTACAGCGAGTACGCATCTCCCGCCCCCGAGCCGCAGCGCGCAGTTCCCCCGATGCGCTTAGTTAAGCAGCAACGAGCTTTAGCCCCGGGCCACTTGGTGGCTCGGGGCTCATTGCCGTTCCGGCCCCTTGCCCAGACCTCGGATTCCGCTACTTCTGGGACCGCACCGGGATGTCCAGGATCACCCGGGTGCCGCGCTCCGGCGCCGGGACCATGTCGAAGGTGCCGCTCAACTCGCCCTCCACCAGGGTCCGCACGATCTGCAGGCCGAGATTGCCGGCGGTGTGCGGATCGAACCCTTCCGGCAGGCCGGCCCCGTCGTCCTGGACCGTGACCAGCAGCCGGGCTTCCTTGGTCGTACCGCCGCGGACCGCCGAGACCTCGACCGTGCCCGTGTCGCCCTCACGGAAGCCGTGCTCCAGCGCGTTCTGCAGCACCTCGGTCAGCACCATCGACAGCGGCGTGGCGACCTCGGCGTCGAGAATGCCGAAGCGGCCGGTGCGTCGGCCCGCGACCTTGCCCGGGGAAATCTCCGCGACCATGGCCAGCACGCGATCGGCGATGTCGTCGAACTCCACCCGCTCGTCGAGGGTCTGGGAGAGCGTCTCGTGCACGATCGCAATCGAACCGACGCGCCGCACCGCCTCTTCGAGGGCCTCGCGCCCGCGGTCGGACTCGATGCGCCGGGCCTGCAGGCGGAGCAGCGCAGCCACCGTCTGGAGGTTGTTCTTGACGCGGTGGTGAATCTCCCGGATCGTGGCGTCCTTGGTGATCAACTCGCGCTCTCGGCGACGCAGTTCGGTGACGTCGCGGAGCAGGACGAGGGACCCGATGCGGGTGCCCTTCGGCTTGAGCGGGATCGCACGGAACTGGATGACGCCGTCGGTGGCCTCGATCTCGAACTCACGCGGCGCCCAGCCGCTGGCGACCTTGGCGAGTGCCTCGTCCACCGGGCCCCGGGTCGGGGCGAGTTCGGCGGTGGTCTTGCCCAGGTGCTGGCCGACGAGGTCGGAGGCGAGCCCGAGGCGGTGGTAGGCGGACAGGGCGTTCGGGGAGGCGTACTGGACGATGGCGTCGGCGTCGAGCCGGATCAGGCCGTCGCCCACCCGGGGCGAGGCGTCCATGTCGAGCTGCTGGTTCGCGAACGGGAAGGACCCGGCAGCGATCATCTGCGCGAGGTCGGAGGCGCTCTGCAGATAGGTGAGTTCCAGGCGGCTCGGGGTGCGCACGGTGAGGAGGTTGGTGTTGCGCGCGATGACCCCGAGGACGCGCCCCTCCCTCCGTACGGGAATCGACTCGACCCGGACGGGGACCTCCTCGCGCCACTCGGGATCACCCTCGCGCACGATCCGGCCCTCGTCGTGGGCGGCGTCCAGCATCGGACGCCGGCCACGTGGGACGAGGTGGCCCACCATGTCGTCCTGGTACGAGGTCGGGCCGGTGTTGGGCCGCATCTGGGCGACCGAGACGTACCGGGTGCCGTCGCTGGTGGGGACCCACAGGACCAGGTCTGCGAAGGAGAGGTCGGAGAGCAGCTGCCACTCCGAGACCAGCAGATGAAGCCACTCGAGATCGGTGTCGTCGAGGGCGGTGTGCTGGCGTACGAGTTCGTTCATGGAGGGCACGTGTGCGAGCGTACCCGGGGGTTCGTACGGCCCTGAAACACCCGCGGGCCGCGGCGCCTGAGAGGGACCCTCAACCCTCTCGGCACCGCAGCCCGGAGCAGCATCGGCCGTGGGGTGTGCGGTCCCGTTCGGCCGAAGGATGAGGAGCCGGGGCAGTCAGGGCAGAGAGCCTCGGTTCCTCGGTCCGCCTTCCTGTGCGGGGAAGGCGGAGGCTGGTGCGCGTTGCACGCGCTCTCGTTACGCATTGTGGACTAGACCACTTACGGGTGTCCATGCGTGCGAGGCTGTTCGTTGTTGTCATTTCCGCGACGCGTCGGACGCACTGTCGTCCGGCAGGCAGCCTAACCCGTGTGGGTTCCTGTGCGGGGCCAGATGGACAGGGCAATTTCCACGACGGCCTCCAGTTCCTCCCGGCTCGCCCCGTCGCGTGCCTGTTGTGACATGCCCTGGATCATCGCTCCGGTGTGACGGGCCAGGGCGGCGGCGTCGGTGGTCGGCGGCAGCACTCCGGCGGCCACATCGTCCTTTATACGACTCTCGAACGCGGCGATGTTGGCGTTGCGGCGGTCTCGCAGCGACTGCTCCACCTCGGGGTTCGAGCAGTTCGCGGCAGCGTGGACGACGAGGCAGCCGTGCGGGTGGCCGGGTTCGGTGTACGCGGTGGCGGCCTCGCGCAGGGTCCGCTCGACGGCGGCCCGTGCGGTGGCTTCCTCGGCGAGGGCGCGTTCGGTGAAGGATCCGTACCCCGCGCCGTAGACACGGACGACCTCTTCGAAGAGGGACCGCTTGTCACCGAAGGCCGCGTAGAGGCTGGGGGCCCCGATGTCCATGACGCGGGTGAGGTCGGAGACGGACGTGGCCTCGTAACCGCGCTCCCAGAAGGCCAGGAGGGCCTTCTCCAGCGCGGTCTCGCGATCGAAGGAGCGGGGACGGCCGCGGGGCCTGGTCCCGGCCTTGCCGTCCCCAGCGGCTGTCGCGCCGGCGGCGTCAGGCCCCTTCACGGCCTTCGTGGTTGCGTCGTCGTTCACCATGGGGTGCATTTTATAGCGGGCACTAGAGAAATGTCGGCGGACTGCTGTACGGTCATTTCTGTAACGACCGATAGAAAATTGAGAAGGGGGTGCCGCCATGGGCGTGCTCACAGGCAGGACCGCACTCGTCACGGGGGCGAGCAGGGGCATCGGGCGAGGGATCGCCGAGCGGCTGGGGCGCGACGGCGCACGGGTCGCGGTGCACTACGGCAGGAACGAGAGGGCGGCGAAGGAGACGGTAGCGGCGATCGAGAGGGCCGGGGGCTCGGCGTTCGTGGTGGGCGTGGAGCTGGGGGTGCCGGGGGACGCCGAGGCTCTGTGGGAGGAGTTCGACCGGCACGCGGACGGGCTGGACATCCTGGTGAACAACGCGGGGGTCGCCAACGCGCGGCCGATCGGGCAGCTGGAGGAGCGGGAGTTCGACGAGGTCTTCGCGGTGAACGTGAAGGCGCCGTTCTTCATCCTCAAGCACGGCATGACGCGCCTGCGGGACGGCGGCAGGGTCGTCAACGTCTCCTCGGGTCTGGCCCGTACGGCGGTGATGCCGGACTACGTGGCGTACGCGATGACGAAGGGCGCGCTGGACGTCCTCTCACGGGACCTGTCCAAGGTGCTGGGGAGCCGGGGCATCACGGTGAACTCGGTGGCGCCGGGGATCATCGACACGGACAACACGGCAGCGCTGCTGCACGGCAGCCCCGACGGACGGGCGAAGGCCGCGGCGATATCGGCGCTGGGCGGGGTGGGCGAGCCTGCCGAGGTCGCCGACGTGGTGGCATTCCTGGTGTCGGACGGGGGGCGCTGGGTGACTGGCAGCTGGGTGGATGTGACGGGGGGTTCGCTCACGTAGGCACGGTGGCCGGGCTGCGGGGTGGGCCTCAGTGGCCGCAGTGGCCAGGCCGCCCCGGCCGCGATGGCGTTCGGGAACTCCCCCTCCTCAGCGAGTCTCCGTCACCTTCGCCAGTGCGCGGGGCTCACCCGGGTCCTGGCCCCGGGCGATGGTGACCTCGTAGGCCAGGAGCTGGTGATCTCCAGCACGGGTTGGACCTCCTCGGCCACGTCGTCCGCGGGCAGGACGAAGCCGGCCGATGCCTGCTCGACCTGGTGCCGGGGCTGATGACGACGAGGCCGGCGCCGCGGCCGCGCAGTCGGTCCAGGACGGGCTGGAGCGTTTCGCCTCCCTTCCCGTCGGTGACCACGGCGATGACCGGAGAGACGTTGCCGCACGGCCAAGGAAGCCGCCCTCAAGATGATGGAGACCAGCTACATCCCCGCCCTCTCCTACTCCGGCGCGGATTTTCTGCACGGGCCGCTCGCCATGGTGCCGCAGCCGCGGGAGGTGATCACCATGCGCTCGGCGAAGCGGTAGCGGGCGGCGAGGGTGCGCACCTCGTCCTGCCGGGCGAGCCGTTGCCCTGCGAGGTCCGGCAACACCTGCGCGGGCGCGCCGTCGCCTCCGCACAGGCCCTCGACGATGAGGTGGAGCGGGGCGGCTGCAGACCCATTCCACTCCCCCGGGCAGGACAGCGCCCGCCCGGGTGGTCTCGATTCCCCCGCCACACCCCGTGCGGAGCGGCACTGTTCACCCCCTGGTGACCTGACCGGCAGGCCGGCGCTGCTCGCGTGAGAGCGGCGGCCTTCACCCTGGGAGGGACAGGACCGCTCTGTTAGATTGGTCTAAACCACCACACGACCCCTCCCAGGTCCAGTCCCAGTTGAGCACTCCTCTCAGATCGGCAGGCCCAGCGTGGAAGTTGTCATCGTTCCGGACGCCAAGGCGGGTGGCGAGCTCATCGCCGAGGCCATGGCCCAGCTGCTCCGGCGTAAGCCCGGCGCCCTGCTCGGCGTGGCCACCGGCTCGACGCCGCTGCCCGTGTACGAGGCGCTGGCGGCGAAGGTGCGCTCCGGTGCCGTGGACGTCGGGCGGGTCCGGATCGCGCAGCTCGACGAGTACGTGGGGCTACCCACCGATCATCCGGAGTCGTACCGCTCGGTGCTGCGGCGTGAGGTGCTGGAGCCGCTCGGGATCGGGATGGACCAGTTCACGGGTCCGGACGGCACTGCGGAGGACGTGCAGGGCGCGTGCGAGGCGTACGACAAGGCGCTGTCCGACGCGGGGGGTGTGGACCTGCAACTGCTCGGGATCGGGACCGACGGGCACATAGGGTTCAACGAGCCGTGCTCGTCGCTGGCCTCGCGGACGCGGATCAAGACGCTGACCGAGCAGACCCGCATCGACAACGCGCGCTTCTTCGACGGTGACATCGAGCAGGTGCCGCACCACGTGATCACGCAGGGCATCGGCACCATCCTGGAGGCCCGGCATCTGGTGCTGCTCGCCACCGGCGAGGGCAAGGCGGACGCGGTCGCGGCCACGGTGGAGGGGCCGATCGCCGCGGTGTGCCCCGCGTCCGCGCTGCAGCTCCACCCGCACGCGACCGTCGTCGTCGACGAGGCCGCCGCGTCGAAGCTGAAGCTGGCGGACTACTTCCGGCACACCTACGCCAACAAGCCGGGGTGGCAGGGGATCTAGGAACTCCCACCGGCACCGGACCCCACCGGCGCTTCCCGGCCACCTGATCCGAACGAGAGCCCTGGCGGCCGAGAGCCCTAACGGCCGAGGGCCCCAGGCTCCAGTGCGTCGTCGTCGGCCGGCTCGTCCTGGGCGCGCCAGCCGGCCACCCACAGGGGCATCAGCCAGTGAGCGACGAGGACGGCGATGAGCAGGGGTGCGGCGTAGGCCTTCGGGGCGTCGCCCGCGACCCCTCCCGTGATCAGCAGGGTGACCGCCGCCGCGGCCAGGAGCAGGGTCGTCACGTGGTGGGCCCGGGCCAGAACGCGGTTGCGTTCTGCCGACTGGCGTTCGTCCAGCGCGCGTTCGCGCAGTTCCAGCAGGCCCCGCGTGGCGATGTTGATCACGCCGGTCGCGACCATCCAGGGCAGCAGCAGCACCGCCATCACGGCCACGGCCCACAGCGGCTCGCCCTCGGCGAGGAAGAGGTAGGTCATCAGGCCGCCGATGGCCACGGTGAGGGTGAGATGGGCGGTGACGGCCAGGCGGCGGCGCGTTGCTGTGGCGTACCAGGCCGCTGCGTGGCGGTCGTTCATCAGCCGCAGCATGCTCCGGTCGTAGCGGGTCAGGCGTGTCGTCGTCATGGCTGGTTCCTCCCGTAGACCTCGTCCGTGAGCGGGCGGAACGGTTCGAGGGAGAACAGGGCCTCGACCGGCAGGCCGAAGAACTTCGAGATCTTCAGCGCCAGGTCGAGGCTCGGGTTGTACTGCCCCCGCTCGATGTAGCCGATGGTCTGGTAGTGGGCTCCCACTGCCTCGGCCAGGCTCTGGCGCGACACCTTGTGCTCGGCGCGCACCACGGCCAACCTGTTGTGCACCTGCTCGCTCATGTATAAGAAATACTACATTCAGAGGTAGAGTGACAACCACGAACCCGGTTGTTGCCGCTGCGAGCGGAGGCGGTCAGTGGTGGTGGCCATGGCGGCCGGGGCTCTCCACGGGCGTCACGCCGGGGCGGGTCCACTGCGGTGGGGGGCGTGCCCTCACAGCCCCGGGACCCCGGCGATCACCTCGGCCGCCGCCCGGCCGCAGACGCGGGCCGCACCGTGGGTGGCGATGTGCAGGGCGCCGCGCGGAGATGCCTGGGGGACGCCCATCTCGACCACGACGGTGTCGGGGCGGGCCGCCAGCAGGGTGTCGAGGGCGGAGGCCATCCAGGGGTGGCGGTGTTCGTCACGGACCACGGCGACGATGCGGCGGGGGCCGGCCGCCTGAAGCGCGGCCCGTCCGGCGCTCTCGCCGGCCGCGCTCGCCGGGCCGTCCCCGGCCGAGAAGCTGCCCGTCACCGTGCCCGGCAGGAGGTGGATCAGCTCCGCGGCGATGCCCCACGGGGTCTCGTCGCCCACCGCGATGTTGGCGACGGGGGTGAGGGCGGCGACGTAGGGCGGTTCGGTGAGGGGTTTGACGGTGTCCGGGTTGCCGAGGCCGGGCGCGGCGGTCACGGTGAGGGCGCGGCGAGCGGCGTGCAGGCCGATCTCGGTGCCGTGGGTGTCCTCGGCCGGGCGCCCCGCCGTGCCCGCCCAGCGGGCCAGTGCCCGTACCCGGCCGGCGGCCCCGGCGAGGCGTTCCTCCGGGAGTTCGCCCGCGCGCACGGCCGCGACCAGGGCGTCCCGCAGGCGCAGGACGGTCGCGTCGTCGGCGAGACCGCCGCCCACGCAGATCGCGTCGGCGCCCGCGGCGATGGCGAGGACACTGCCGTGTTCGATGCCGTAGGTGCCCGCGATGGCGCGCATCTCCATGCCGTCGGTGACGATGAGGCCGTCGTAGCCGAGCTCGCCGCGCAGCAGGCCCGTGAGGATGCGGCGGGAGAGGGTGGCCGGGCGGTCGGGGTCCAGGGCGGGGACCAGGATGTGGGCGCTCATGACGGCCCGGGTGCCGGCGGCGATGGCGGCGCGGAAGGGGGTCAGTTCGCGGTCGGCCACCACCTCGGCGGAGACGTCGATGCGCGGCAGGGCGTGGTGGGAGTCGACGGCTGTGTCGCCGTGGCCCGGGAAGTGCTTGGTGCAGGCGGCGACTCCGGCGGACTGCAGGCCCGTCACATAGGCCGCGGTGTGCCGGGAGGCCAGGCCGGTGTCGGCGCCGAAGGAGCGGACGCCGATGACCGGGTTGCGGGGGTCGGAGTTGACGTCGGCGGACGGGGCCCAGTTGAGGTTGACGCCGCAGGCGGCGAGGCGGCGGCCCAGTTCGTGGGCGACCTGGTGCGTCAGCTCCACGTCGTCGACCGCGCCGAGCGCGTGGTTGCCCGGGAAGGAGGAGCCGCTGCGCACCTCCAGGCGGGTCACGTCACCACCCTCTTCGTCGATCGCGACGAGGACGTCTTCGCGCTCGGCCCGCAGCTGGGCGGTCAGGGCGGCCAGTTGGCCGGGGGAGGCGATGTTGCGGCCGAACAGTCCCACGGAGGCGAGGCCCTCACCGAGGCGGCGCAGCAGCCAGTCGGGGGCGGTGGTGCCGGTGAAGCCGGGCTGGAGGACCGTCAGGGCGTCGCGGGTGAGCGTGTCGGTGCCGCTGGTGAGTGTCGTCATCGAGTGGGGTCATCCCTTCACGGCGCCCGCGGTCAGGCCCGCGGCCATCTTGCGCTGGACGAGGAGGAAGAGGGCGACGATCGGCACGGCCATCATCGTGGCGCCGGCCATCATCGGGGCGTATTCGGTGCCGTGCTTGGTGGTGAAGTTGCCGAGCCAGACGGTCGCCGTCTGGTTCTTCTGGCTGAGCAGCATCAGGGCGTAGAGGTACTCGTTCCAGGCCTGGATGAAACCGTAGACCGAGGTGGCGACCATGCCGGGGGCCAGGAGCGGGAAGACGACCCGGAGGAAGGCGCCGGTGCGGGAGCAGCCGTCGACCATGGCCGCCTCCTCCAGTTCCTTCGGGATGTTGACGATGAAGCCCCTCAGCGTCCATACCGTGAACGGCAGGACGAAGGTCAGGTACGTGATGATGAGGCCGGTGAGCCGGTCGTACTGGCCCAGGTCGTTGAGCAGCAGGAACACCGGGATGATCATGGCGACCAGCGGGACCATCTGGACCGCGAGGATGCCCACGATCACGATCTTGCGGCCTCGGAAGGCGAACCGGGAGATGGCGAGCGCGGCCAGCAGCCCGACCACCATGCCGATCAGGACCACCGCCAGCGACACCACCATGCTGCGGCCCACCGGCCCCCAGAAGTCGGCGATGTCCAGCGCCCGGCCGAAGTTGTCGAAGGTGATGCCGGTGGGCAGCAGGCTCGGATCCGCGTCGATGGCGTCCCTGGCGGGCTTGAACGCGGTGTTGAGCATCCAGTAGAGCGGGAAGCCGGCGGTGACGAAGACGAGGAGACCGAGGAGGTTCCACCAGAGTTTCGGCGCCCGGCGGCCCGTCAGAGTGCTGCTCATTCGACCTCTCCGATCTTCAGCATCTGCCGCATGTAGACGGCGACGACGCCGAGCAGCAGCAGGACGGTGATCAGCGCGATGGCCGAGCCCTGGGCGTAGTCGTTGACGACGAAGGCCCGGTCGTAGGAGTAGGTGTTGAGTACCTGGAACTCCGGTTCGGGGTGGCCGCCCCGCATCACGAACACCTGGGGGAAGACGCCCATGTCCCAGATGACGGACAGGGTCGTGAGCATCACGATGATCGGCTTGAGGACGGGCAGGGTGACGTAGCGGAAGACACCCCAGGAGCCGGCGCCGTCCAGGCGGGCCGCCTCCTCCAGTTCCTTGGGGACCTGGGTGAGACCCGCGCCGAGCGTGATGACCACGAACGGCACGGCTCCCCAGACCACCAGCAGCATGATCACGGCGAGGCCCTCGGGCCCGCTGGCGAACCAGTTGTGGCCGACCATGTCGACGCCGGGCAGCTTGCTGAGCAGCGCGTTGAAGACGCCGTAGTCCGTGTCGAAGAGCCACTTGAAGACCGTGGTCGCGACGATCACCGGCATGCCCCAGCTGGCCACCAGGACGATGTTGATGAGTGTCTTCAGCCAGCCGGAGACCCGCTGGAGCAGCAGGGCCAGGGCCATGCCGATCACCATCGTGAGGACGACGGCGCCGCCCGCGAAGACGACCGTGCGCAGGACGACGGCCCAGAACTCGCTGTCGCCGAGCACCTCGGCGAAGTTGCCGAAGCCGACCGATTCGGCCGGCTGGAAGCCCCACAGCTGGGACTGGCCGAACTTCTGGAAGGACAGGGTGACCAGGCGGGCCAGTGGATAGCCCATGACCAGGGCGAGGATCAGCAGGCAGGGCGCGAGCAGCAGCCAGGGCACCGCGGCCCCGCCCGGGGTGTTCTGCCCGCGGGGCCGCCGGTTCTCGGGGGGCGGCGGGGGTGCCTGCCGCTGTGGCGGCACCTTGACGGGAATGTGGGTGTCTGCGGCACTCATCGCGCGCTCCTCGGCGGTCCCTCAGGTCTTGACGACGGTGGGGCCCCACCCGGTGGGGCCCCGCCCGAAGGTCACTTGGTGTTGATGACCTTGTCGATCGCGGCGTCCGCCTCCTTGGCGGCGGCCTCGACGGACTTCTTGCCGGTGCCGATGCTCTGCAGCATGGTCTGCAGGATCTGCGCCTTCTCGACCTGGCCCCAGCCGGGGGCCATCGGGACGAACCAGTTGGACTCGGCGGCGGTGGCGGGGACGGCCGTCTTCGGGTCGTTCTTCAGCGTCGCGAGGTCGGTCTTGTTGTTGGGCAGGTTGCCCTTGGCCATCAGGCCCTTCTGCCCGGAGGAGCCGGCGAACGCGTTGATCCACTCGGCGGCCAGGGCCTGCGCGTCGGACTTCACCGGCACGGCGAGGTCGGAGCCGCCCAGGAAGACGGGCATGTTCTCGCCGGACGGTCCGGGCATCACGAAGTTCTCGAGGTTGCCCTTGAGCTTGCCGGTCTTGTCGTTCTTCGGGTCCTCGGCGGTCGCGCCCTCCCAGGCCGCGGCGAAGATCATGGCGGACTTGCCCTGGCCGTAGACGATGTAGCGGTCGGACTCGTCCTTGGTCTTGTCGCCGTGCATGTACGCGTCGACGACGTTCTTGAACTCCTTCAGGCCCTTGAGGGACTCGGGCGAGGAGAGCGACGCCTTCCACCGGCCGCCCGACTCGGTGGCGATGGCGCCGCCGGCGTCGTAGACGAAGGACATGGCCGCGTACCAGTCGCGGGTCGGCTGGTACCAGGCGCTGAACGTGTCGCCCTGCTTCTTCTGGATCTTGTCCAGGGCGGCGGTCAGCTCCTTGTACGTCTTCGGAGTGGACTTCACGCCGACCGACGCCGCCAGGTCCTTGCGCCAGTTGGCGACCCGGCCGCCGGCGTAGTACGGCACGCCGTAGGTCTCGCCCTCGTAGGTCACCGAGGCCTTCAGGCCGTCCAGCCAGGCGTCCGAGTTGTCGAACTCGGCCTGGTCGAGGGGCGCGAAGGCACCCTTGACCATGTAGCCGAGCATCTCGGTGTTGCCCATCTCGACCACGTCGGGGACCTTGTCCGTGGCGAGGACGGCGTCGAGCTTGGCGTTCTTGTCGGGCCAGCCGTAGTACTCGTGGTTGATCTCGAGGCCGGGGTGCTTCTTCTGCACGGCGGCGTCGGCGGCCTTCACCAGCTCCGGCCAGTTGTTCTGGGCGTCGACGGTGAGCCAGACGGTGAGCTCCTTGGCGTCCGCGCCCTTGTCCGAACCCCCGTCACCCTCGCCCCCGCACGCCGCGATGGAGACCATCATGCCCGCGATACCGATCGCGGCTGTCAGCTTGCGCTTCACGCCACCCTCCTCAGGGATCCCACAACCCCCCTGGCTCCCCGCAGTGAACGTGGGGCCGGGCCTGGACCAATGGTGTAGACCAGTACGGGGAGCTTGGACCAGACCAGGAGGCCTGTCAAGGGTCACGAGATGGCCCTGACCAGCCGTTATGTGACCTACATATGCAGGAACCTTTAAGTAAGAAGCCAGCGAAAACCCCGGTGGACACGGCATACTGCGGGTAGACCACAGGGAGTGGTGGACTAGACCAAAAGAGACGCCGACGGTATACAAGTGGGATCGTGTCGGCAGACCCAGCCGGGAAGGCGGAGCATGAGCACCGACGTCAGCAGTGCGGAGAACGAGAACGGGGTGCCCGTCCGTACCGCACGCGTGCCCAAGTACTACCGCCTGAAGAAGCACCTGCTCGACATGACGGAGACGCAGGCGCCCGGCACGCCGGTCCCGCCGGAGCGCACCCTGGCGGCGGAGTTCGACACCTCGCGCACGACCGTGCGCCAGGCGCTGCAGGAACTGGTCGTCGAGGGCCGGCTGGAGCGCATCCAGGGCAAGGGCACGTTCGTCGCCAAGCCGAAGGTCTCGCAGGCGCTGCAACTGACCTCGTACACCGAGGACATGCGTGCGCAGGGCCTCGAACCCACCTCTCAGCTGCTGGACATCGGCTACATCACCGCCGACGACCGCCTGGCCGGGCTGCTCGACATCACTCCCGGCGGACGGGTGCTGCGCATCGAGCGGTTGCGCATGGCCAACGGTGAGCCGATGGCCATCGAGACCACCCATCTGAGCGCGAAGCGCTTTCCGGCGTTGCGGCGTTCACTGGTGAAGTACACGTCCCTCTACACGGCACTGGCCGAGGTCTACGACGTCCATCTCGCGGAGGCCGAGGAGACCATCGAGACGTCACTGGCCACCCCGCGCGAAGCCGGCCTGCTCGGCACGGACGTCGGCCTGCCGATGCTGATGCTCTCCCGGCACTCCCTGGACCGGGACGGCCGGCCGGTGGAGTGGGTGCGGTCGGTGTACCGGGGCGACCGGTACAAGTTCGTGGCCCGTCTGAAGCGCCCCCAGGAGTAGCGGACCGGCAGCGGATCCCCCGGCTTCTTTTCGGGTACCGCATTACGGACGAGGGGTTCCGCTGCCGCCGCACCCTGACCTAGATTGCCTGCGCATTGCACAGGTGATCACTTGAGGGGACGGAGCCGCCTGATGTCGCAAGCCCCAGAAGCCAGCAGAGGGCCGGTGGTGACGCCTGTGCGCGTCGTCATCGGCTTCTGCCTCATAGCGCCCTTCGTGGCCATGCTGTGGGTCGGCTCGTACACCAAGACCGACCCTGCCTTCCTCGGGATCCCGTTCTTCTACTGGTACCAGATGGCGTGGGTGCCCATCTCCACCGTGCTGACGATGATCGCCTACAAGCTGTGGCAGCGTGACCAGCGCGCCCGCTCGGCCGCGAAGGGCGGTGCGTCGCAGTGAAGGACGGCGTGAACGGCGTCGCGCTCGGCGTCTTCATCTTCTTCTTCCTGGCCGTGACGGTCATGGGCTTCCTGGCCGCGCGCTGGCGCAAGGCCGAGAACGAGCACAGCCTCGACGAATGGGGCCTGGGCGGCCGCTCGTTCGGCACCTGGGTCACCTGGTTCCTGCTCGGCGGCGACCTGTACACGGCGTACACCTTCGTCGCCGTGCCGGCGGCGATCTACGCGGCGGGCGCGGCCGGCTTCTTCGCGGTGCCGTACACGATCCTGGTGTACCCGCTGATCTTCACGTTCCTCCCCCGCCTGTGGTCGGTGTCCCACAAGCACGGCTACGTCACCACCTCCGACTTCGTGCGCGGTCGCTACGGCTCGAAGGGCCTGTCCCTGGCGGTGGCGCTGACCGGCATCCTGGCGACGATGCCGTACATCGCGCTCCAGCTGGTCGGCATCCAGGCCGTGCTGGACGTGATGGGCGTCGGCGGCGGCGAGAACACCAACTGGTTCATCAAGGACCTGCCGCTGCTGATCGCGTTCGGCGTGCTGGCGGCGTACACGTACTCGTCGGGTCTGCGGGCCCCCGCGCTCATCGCGTTCGTGAAGGACACGCTGATCTACATCGTCATCGCGGTGGCGATCATCTACATCCCGATCAAGCTGGGCGGCTTCGACGACATCTTCGCCAAGGCGAGCGAGGCGTACAGCCAGACCAACCCGGCGACGGGCGCGCCACGCGGTGCGCTGGTGCCGGCCGAGGCCGGCCAGTGGACCTACGCCACGCTGGCGCTGGGCTCCGCCCTGGCCCTGTTCATGTACCCGCACTCGATCACGGCGACGCTGTCCTCGAAGAGCCGTGAGGTGATCCGCCGCAACACCACGATCCTGCCGCTGTACTCGCTGATGCTGGGTCTGCTGGCGCTGCTCGGGTTCATGGCGATCGCGGCCGGGATCAAGGTGCAGAACGGGCAGCTGGCCATCCCGCAGCTGTTCGAGACGATGTTCCCGGACTGGTTCGCGGGCGTGGCCTTCGCGGCGATCGGCATCGGCGCACTGGTGCCCGCGGCCATCATGTCCATCGCGGCCGCGAACCTCTTCACCCGCAACATCTACAAGGACTTCATCAAGCCCGACGCCACACCGGCGCAGGAGACCAAGGTCTCCAAGCTGGTCTCCCTGCTGGTGAAGGTCGGAGCCCTGGCCTTCGTCCTCACCATGGACAAGACGGTGGCCATCAACTTCCAGCTCCTGGGCGGCATCTGGATCCTGCAGACCTTCCCGGCCCTGGTCGGCGGCCTGTTCACCCGCTGGTTCCACCGCTGGGCCCTGCTCGCGGGCTGGGCCGTCGGCATGATCTACGGCACCGTCGCCGCGTACGGCGTGGCCTCCCCGACCCAGAAGCACTTCGGCGGCTCCGCGAAGGAGATCCCGGGCATCGGGGAGATCGGCTACATCGGCCTCACGGCGTTCGTCCTGAACCTGGTGGTGACGGTGGTCCTGACCTTCACCCTGAGGGCCCTGAAGGCCCCCGACGGCACCGACGAGACCAAGCCGGAGGACTACACGGCCGACGCGGGCGACCCCGGGGTCCAGGTGGAACTCCCGCCTGCGACTGCTGGTTCAGCGCACTAGGCCCAAGGGCGCGGGGCTGTACCGATGTACGGCTCCGCCGCGTGGGCGCGAACAGCCGCAAACACCCCGCAGCGGGCCACCGTGACAAAGCGTCACGGTGGCCCGCTGCCGCGTTTGACACAACATCTGGGGGTGCCACCGGGACCCGGCACAAGATGTATGCTCATGCTCGCTGTCGCCGCAGGGGAATCCGGTGCGAATCCGGAACTGTCCCGCAACGGTGTACTTGTGCATGTTTCGTGTACGAGAGTCAGTCCGAGGACCTGCCGACAGCGCACCCGGCCATCCGGCCGGTGTGCCCTGACGTCCGGGCCTCGTGGAATGGGCCGGTGGACGCGACGCCGCGTGCGCTCGCGTGCTGCCCCCCTGCCCTCGGCGAGGCCCCCGTGCCGAGCGAGGGAGAGCCCCACGTGACCATCGCGCCAGCCGAACCGGTCTCAGCCGCCCAAGAGGAGCACGACGCTCCCGGTGCCGCGCTGCTGCGGACCCTGACCGAGCTGACCGCCGACCTCCCCGACGCCGACCCCGGCCGGGTCGCCGCCGCCGCGCTGCGCGGCCGGTCCGCCGGCGCGGACGAAGCGGAGTTGCGGGAACTGGCGACGGAGGCCGCGGCCGGTCTGATCTCCGAGGACCCCGCCTACTCCCGGCTGGCCGCCCGGCTGCTGACCATCGGCATCCGCGAAGAGGCCGCCTCACAGGGCGTCACGTCCTTCACCGAGTCCGTCGCGGTCGGCCACCGCGAGGGCCTCATCGCCGACCGGACCGCCGAGTTCGTCCGGCTGCACGCGGCCCGGCTCGACGCCCTGATCGACACCGGCGCAGACGACCGCTTCGGCTACTTCGGCCTGCGCACGCTGCACAGCCGCTACCTGCTGCGCCACCCCCACAGCCGCAAGGTGATCGAGACGCCCCAGCACTTCATGCTGCGGGTGGCGAGCGGCCTCGCCGAGGACGACACCACACGCGCGCTGGACGAAGTCGCGGCTCTGTACGGCCTCATGAGCCGCCTCGACTACCTCCCCTCCTCCCCCACGCTCTTCAACTCGGGCACCCGGCACCCGCAGATGTCGTCCTGCTACCTCCTCGACTCCCCCAAGGACGAGCTGGACTCCCTCTACGACAGGTACCACCAGGTGGCCCGGCTGTCGAAGCACGCGGGCGGCATCGGACTGGCGTACTCCCGCATCCGTGCCCGGGGTTCGCTCATCCGCGGCACCAACGGCCACTCCAACGGCATCGTCCCGTTCCTGAAGACCCTCGACGCCTCGGTCGCCGCGGTGAACCAGGGCGGCCGCCGCAAGGGCGCGGCCGCGGTCTACCTGGAGACCTGGCACTCCGACATCGAGGAGTTCCTGGAGCTGCGCGACAACACCGGCGAGGACGCCCGCCGCACGCACAACCTGAACCTCGCGCACTGGGTGCCGGACGAGTTCATGCGCCGTGTGAACGCCGACGCGCACTGGTCGCTGTTCTCCCCTTCGGACGTGCCCGAGCTGGTCGACCTGTGGGGCGAGGAGTTCGACGCCGCGTACCGGGCGGCCGAGGCGAAGGGCCTCGCGAGGAAGACCCTGCCCGCCCGCGAGCTCTACGGCCGCATGATGCGCACCCTCGCGCAGACCGGCAACGGCTGGATGACCTTCAAGGACGCCGCCAACCGCACCGCCAACCAGACGGCCGAGCCGGGCCATGTCGTCCATTCCTCCAACCTCTGCACGGAGATCCTGGAGGTCACCAGTGACGGGGAGACGGCGGTCTGCAACCTCGGGTCGGTCAACCTGGGTTCCTTTGTCGACACATCGACCGGCGACATGGACTGGGAGCGGCTGGACGAAACCGTCCACACGGCCGTGACGTTCCTCGACCGGGTCGTGGACATCAACTTCTACCCGACCGAGCAGGCGAGCCGGTCGAACGCCCGGTGGCGCCCGGTCGGCCTCGGCGCCATGGGCCTGCAGGACGTCTTCTTCAAGCTGCGCCTGCCCTTCGACTCGCCCGAGGCCAAGGCACTCTCCACCCGCATCGCCGAGCGCATCATGCTCGCCGCCTACGAGGCCTCCGCCGACCTCGCCGAGCGCCCCCAAGCACCTGCGACAAGCTCCGGTGCAGGGGGGACCCCCATCGGCCCGCTGCCGGCCTGGGAGAAGACCCGTACGGCCAGGGGCGTGCTGCACCCCGACCACTACGGCGTCGAGTTCACCTGGCCGGAGCGCTGGTCCGCCCTGCGCGAGCGGATCGCCACGACCGGCATGCGCAACTCCCTGCTCCTCGCCATCGCCCCCACGGCGACGATCGCCTCCATCGCGGGCGTCTACGAGTGCATCGAGCCGCAGGTGTCCAACCTGTTCAAGCGCGAGACACTGTCGGGCGAGTTCCTCCAGGTCAACTCCTACCTGGTGGACGAGCTGAAGCGGCTCGGCGTGTGGGACGCACGCAGCCGGGAGGCCCTGCGCGAGGCCAGCGGCTCGGTGCAGGCCTTCGCCTGGATCCCCGAGGACGTCCGCGCCCTCTACCGCACGGCATGGGAGATCCCGCAGCGCGGCCTGATCGACATGGCGGCGGCCAGGACCCCGTTCCTGGACCAGTCCCAGTCACTGAACCTCTTCCTGGAGACGCCGACCATCGGCAAGCTCTCCTCGATGTACGCCTACGCCTGGAAGTCCGGGCTGAAGACGACGTACTACCTGCGCTCGCGGCCGGCGACCCGCATCGCCCGCGCCGCCCAGGCCACCGTCCCCGCGCAGGCCGCCCCCGATCCCGAAGCGGTCGCCTGCTCCCTGGAGAACCCCGAGTCCTGCGAGGCCTGCCAGTAATTCCCCACCCGCCACCCGCCACCCGACCGCCACCCCTGGAGGACGGCGCCTCGCGCCGACTGTCATGACTCAGAACCTTCTCGACCCCGGCTTCGAGCTCACCCTGCGCCCCATGCGCTACCCGGACTTCTACGAGCGCTACCGGGACGCCATCAAGAACACCTGGACCGTGGAGGAGGTCGACCTCCACTCGGACGTCGCCGACCTCGCCAAGCTGTCACCGGCGGAGCAGCACCTGATCGGCCGGCTGGTCGCCTTCTTCGCGACGGGCGACTCGATCGTCGCGAACAACCTCGTGCTGACGCTGTACAAGCACATCAACTCCCCCGAGGCGCGGCTGTATCTGAGCCGGCAGCTCTTCGAGGAGGCCGTGCACGTCCAGTTCTACCTGACGCTGCTCGACACCTATCTGCCCGACCCTGAGGACAGGGCGGCGGCCTTCGCGGCCGTGGAGAACATCCCGTCCATCCGCGAGAAGGCCTCGTTCTGCTTCAGGTGGATGGACTCGGTGGACAAGCTCGACCGGCTGGAGACCCAGGCCGACCGCCGGCGGTTCCTGCTCAACCTGATCTGCTTCGCCGCGTGCATCGAGGGCCTGTTCTTCTACGGCGCCTTCGCGTACGTCTACTGGTTCCGCAGCCGGGGCCTGCTGCACGGCCTGGCGACCGGCACCAACTGGGTGTTCCGCGACGAGACGATGCACATGTCCTTCGCCTTCGACGTGGTCGACACCGTCCGCAAGGAGGAGCCGGAGCTCTTCGACGACCAGCTCCAGCAGGAGGTGACGGACATGCTCCGGGAGGCCGTCGAGGCCGAGCTGCAGTTCGCGCGCGACCTGTGCGGGGACGGCCTCCCGGGCATGAACACCGAGTCGATGCGGCAGTACCTGGAGTGCGTCGCCGACCAGCGGCTCACCCGCCTCGGCTTCGCTCCGGTGTACGGCTCCGAGAACCCCTTCTCCTTCATGGAGCTCCAGGGGGTTCAGGAGCTGACCAACTTCTTCGAGCGGCGGCCTTCGGCGTACCAGGTTGCGGTGGAGGGCACCGTCGACCTCGACGAGGACTTCTGAGCAGGCACCTCTTCGCGGACCTCCTGGGCCTCCCTGATCTGACGGTCGATGCGCCTCTCGCGCACCAGGCCGATCACGGACGGGAGGACCAGGAGGACCAGGATCCCGAGTACGGCGGTCATTCCGATCAGCGCTTCTGTCTGGTTCGCGTTCATGGACACCACTCTCGCGCCGATTGCTCCTTACCGTCAGTGGCAGTACTGCCACAGACCCTCGAATTACTGCCATCGGCGAGGCACACTGGAGGCATGCTGCAGAACGTGGCCGTCGCCCTCCTCGACGGCGTGAACCCCTTCGAACTCGGTGTGGTGTGCGAGGTCTTCGGCACCGACCGCAGCGACGACGGCCTGCCGGTCTACGACTTCGCCGTCGCCTCGGCCGAGGGCCCGGTCCTGCGCATGAACTCGGGTTTCTCGCTGCACGTCGAACACGGTCTGGAGCGGCTGGAGAGGGCCGATCTGATCGCCGTGCCGGCCGGGCACAGCTACGCGTCCCGCGCGTTCCCGCCCGAACTGCTGGACGCCTTGCGGCGCGGGGTCGACCGCGGCGCCCGGGTGCTCAGCGTCTGCTCCGGCGCCTTCGTGCTGGCCGCTGCCGGGCTGCTGGACGACCGCCGCTGCGCCGTGCACTGGAAGCATGCGAAGGACCTCGCCCGGCAGTACCCGCGCGTGGCCGTCGAGCCGGACGTGCTCTACGCCGACGAGGATCCGGTGATCACCTCCGCCGGCACGGCCGCCGGTATCGACGCGTGCCTCCACCTGGTGCGCAAGGAGCAGGGCTCCGAGGTCGCCAACAAGATCGCCCGGCGGATGGTGGTGCCGCCGCACCGCGACGGCGGCCAGGCCCAGTACATCGAGCGCCCGCTGCCGCACTCCGAGGCCGACACGATCGGCGAGGTGCTGGCGTGGATGGAGCGCCATCTCGACGAGGAGGTCACCGTCGAGCAGCTGGCCGCCCGCGCCCCCATGTCCCCGCGGACCTTCGCCCGCCGCTTCCAGCAGGAGACGGGCACGACTCCCTACCGCTGGATCCTGCGCCAGCGCGTGCTGCTGGCCCAGCGGCTGCTGGAGACGACGGACGAGACCATGGACGCGATCGCCGGCCGAACGGGGTTCGGCAACGCGGCCACACTGCGCCACCACTTCGTCCGGGCGGTGGGGACCACCCCGAACGCCTACCGGCGGACGTTCAGGGGCCCCGAGGCGGCCTGACGCGAGGGGCCCTCACCTCGCCACCGGCCGCACCCGCAGGTCGTGCGGCCGGAGCGTGATCCCCACCCGCGCGTCGTCCCGGGACCCCGGCACCTGCTCGAAGCGGTACCTGGTGGCCAGAGCCGCCGTGATCAGCGTCAGCTGGGCCATGGAGAAGTGGTCGCTCGGGCACTTGCGGTTGCCCACGCTGAAGGGGCTCATGGCGTGCTTCGGGATGTCCTTGACCCGGTCCGGAAGCCAGCGGTCGGGGTCGAACTCCAGGTTCCGCTCGTACGACTTCGGGTCGCGCTGGATGGCGTACGGGCTGTAGATGATGTCCGCCCCGGACGGAATACGGTATCCACCGAGTTCCGTGTCCCGCACCGCCCGGCGCGTCAGAATCCAGACGGCGGGGCTCAAGCGGATGGACTCGACGACGACATTGTTGGTGTGCCTGAGTCCTCGGACGTCTGCGAATGCCACCGGCCTCCCACCGGTGACAGCCTGCACTTCGTCGCGCACCCGGTCGGCGTGTTCGGGGTGCTCCGCGAACATATGCAACAGCCACATGATCGTGGAGGCGATGGTTTCGCTGCCGGGGGTGAGGATCGCGATGACCTGATCGTGGATCTCCTGTTCCCCGATCGGCTCGCCATTCTCATCCGTCGCCTCCAGCAATGCCGTCAGCAAATCGTCCGGCTTTTGACCGGATGCCCGGCGCTCGGCGATGATCTCGTCGACGAGGAGATGCAAATCGGCCAATGCCCGGTTGAATTCGCGGTTGGCCGGAAGCGGCAGGTTGTAGAGCGGTCCGAGCGGGACCACCATCCGCCGGTACATCCCCCGGAAGACGGTGGCGAGGGCGACGCACAGCCGCTCCGCCCGCTCGTCCATGTAGTCGCCGCGCAGCAGGCAGCGGGCTGCGATGCGCACGGCCACCCGGAAGGACTCGGAGGTGCAGTCGATCGTCTCGCCGGGCTTCCAGCGCTCGGCCAGCGCGTGGGCCTCCTCCTCCATGATCGGGCCGTAGGCGGGGATGGCGTCGAGCCGGAAGGCGGGCTGGATGGTGCGCCGCTGGCGCCGGTGGCGGGGGCCGTTCGCCGTGGCCACGCCCTCCTTGCCGAGCAGGCCCTCCAGGGACTCCCACAGCGGCCCGGCGATGATGAAGTCGTTGCTCAGCGCCAGGGCGCCGGTCAGGTCCGGGGCGGTGACCGCGTACACGGTCTTCGGCCCGAGCTTCAGCCGCACGACGTCGCCGTGGTCGCGCAGCCGGGACATGAACGCCAGCGGATCGCGCGCGAGCTTCCAGCCGTGCCCGAGGACGGGGACGCCACCGCCCGCCCGGGGCGGCTCCCGCAGCTCCACGATCGGCGGGACTTCGGGCTTCACAGACTCGACGGTCATTTCTCACCTGCCGCTTCGTTGTTGACGTACGGGGGCGTGGACCGGTCGTCCCAGCTGTCGACCATGTACCGGCCGGACTCGTGGTGGAACCAGTAGACGGAACTGAACCAGTTCCGCATGTTGCTCAGGCAGGCCCGCACGGCGGCGCTCAGTTCCTTTCCCCGCACAGAGCCGTCGGCGAGGTCGTCGGCGAACCGCAAGGCTTCCTGCTCGACGTCGAGGAATTCGGTGATGCATTTCTCGACGCGGCCCCGGAGTTCCACCACCGCCTGTTCCAGAGTCAGCCCCTCATGGGTGATGAGACTGATTCCGAGATTGTGCACCTCGTCGCCCGCTATCTCCTTCGGAAGCGAGCACAGATCGTTGTACCAGGCGGCGAATTCCTGGCTCAGCAACGCCGCCCGCCGATATGCCGGGTTCTTCCGCACGGCGTCGGGGAGTTCACAGCCGGCGGTCGGCTCCAGCAGGTCCGTCCATATCCAGTGCGCAAAGGTGAGCCGGCGCAGTTGGAGGTATTCCTCGACCGTCGGGACGATGCCCTCGGTGCGATTGCGGAACTCCCGGTCGTACGCGTCGATCACCGCGTGGAAGTGCCGGGCGAACCGGAGGTTCCACGTCTCGGGCAGGAACGCGTACAGCCGCAGCACACTGTCCGCGAACCCGGCGACCAGTGGGTCCTCATGGTGCAGGTGCTCCCCGGGGGAGTCGAGGGCCGAGTGCAGCCGGGCCCGCAGCAGCCGCCAGGCGGCAGGACGGCCGTGCACGATGTCGCGGTCGTGCCGGTCGTCCCAGACGAAGAACCACGCGCTGTAGTCGGCGATCGCCTGCATGACCTCGTCGGAGGCTCCGAGGTAGTACCCCGCCATGAGGTCGGTGTAGCAAAGGCCGTCGGCATATTCCTCCACCTTGTCCGCAGGCATGAGCCGCTTTTCGAGCAGCCAGGCCCGGGTCTTCTCCTGGCACTTCGGCCAATACGGGTGGAGTCGCCGGGGAAACGCCGCCTCGATCACCGGAAGAGAGAGCGACGGTGGAACTGCGATCGTGGCCGGTGTCGATGTGGTGCCGTGTGACAAAGCATGCACGAACTAACCCCTCTCAGCCGCCAGTTGGCGCGGGCGCCCCTCCCTTCGTGCCGGGCGTGCGCCGTTGCATACCCCGCTCATCCCATTCAGCACTACAACTGACCGTTCTGGGAACGCATTTGCTTCATTCACTACCCCACAGTGCCGGGATCCTCCCGTTGTGTGACCACCGGTGGATCACCAGGAGAGCAGAAGCGATCGAACGTGCGACGGACAGGCGAACGACACAGTCGAACGGCGTCTGTTCGGGGTGGGACACCCGAACAGACGCCGTGCGCCTGGTGAGGCTGAGGTCTCAGTCGTTGGCCACCACGGGGTAGCGGGGCTCGTTCTCGGCCATCTGCCGCAGCGCGTCCTTGCGTTCGCGCTTGGAGAGCCGGTCGATGTACAGGTAGCCGTACAGGTGGTCCGTCTCGTGCTGCAAACACCGTGCGAAGTACCCGGTGCCGCGCACCCGGATCGGGGTGCCCTTCTCGTCCTGCCCGGTCACCTCGGCGTAGTCGGGCCGGGCGAGCGGCGCGTACGCGGTCGGCACCGACAGGCAGCCCTCGTTGCTGTCGTCCAGGCGGCGCTTCTCGGCGGGCAGTTCGACGAGCCTGGGGTTGCAGACGACGCCGGTGTGCCGGACACCCTCGTCGTCCGGGCAGTCGTAGACGAAGACCTTCGCGTCGACGCCGATCTGGTTGGCGGCGAGGCCCACGCCCTCGGCGGTGCGCTGGCTGGCGAACATGTCGGCGACGAGCTGCTGGAACTCGTCGCCGAAGTCGGTGACGTCCTTGCACTCCTTGTGCAGCACCGGGTTCCCGACCACGGTGATCGGCCGCGAGGTCCCGCGCTCCCGCCAGGCCGCCTCGCGCTCCTCGCAGTCCTCCGTGTCGATCACGTACCCCTCGTCATCGACGGGGAGCACGCCCGCGCGCTGCTGATCGGTGTCCTGCTGAGCCATGACGTTACGTACGCCTTCCTGAACAAATCCAAGCCGGGATGCTGATACAGGGTACGGGGCGCACGCCCCTTCAGGGGCGCGGGGAACTGCGCGAACGACCACGACGCAACCGCACCCGACAACGGCGCTAGCAGACCTCTTCCAAATCCCGCCAATCCCGAGAATCCGGACTGTCGGCCACCCACCCGTCCAGCACCCCCCGGACCAGCGAAGCCGGCGCGGCCAACCCGCACTCGCGCTCGGGAACCCACAGCTGCCCGTCCGTCCGGTGCCCCAGCGGCCCGGGATGCCCCGGCTCACTGTGATCATGCGGATCGAGATGCTCCCCGTCGCCCTCGTCCGACGGCATCCGGGACTCCGAACACATCCGGCACAGCAACCGCACCGAGGAGGACCAGTCCTCCGCGGCGAACCCGGCGTCCGCGGCCAGCTGCTCCAGCGCGTCCCGGTCCGACTCGGTCGCTGCCTCCAGCAGTACGACCCAGGTCGGCACGGGCGACGGCGCCCACAGCTCGATCTCGTCGAACACGGGGTACGTGTGCCCGGCGGCCGTGGTCCGCTCTCCGTGCGGCACCCCGTCGTGCAGCACGACCTCGCCCCAGCGCCGCCCCGACGAGGGCAGCGGAATGGACAGCACCTCGATCCGCGCGGGATCCAGCCGCCGCCCCCACACGACCTCGGCCTCCCCCTCAGGGGACAGCCGTACGGCCGCGCTGCCGAGGTCCATGCCGAGGGGCTCACCGGAGTCGTTGGCCGCCCCCGGCACCCGCAGCCCGTAGGCCTGCCAGGCGCGGCGGGCCAGCGGCCAGTCCTGGAGCGCGGTCGCGGCGATGCCGACGTTCCACCAGTCGGGCGCGCCGGTGTCCCGGTCGAGGAGCGCCACGGCCCTGAGTCCGGCCGCCCGCGCCTGCTCCCAGTCGTGCCGGAACTTGTGCAGGAGCGCGAGGTTGAACCAGGACTCGGAAAGCCAGGGCTCCAGATCGGCGGCACGTGTCAACAGTGCGCCCGCGTCCTCGTACCGGCCGTCGCCGATGAGGGTGAACGCCCGGTCTGTGGCCTGCCGCCAGGAGGCGGAGGGCCGGTGCCGTCCCTTGCCGAAGATCCTCACGATTCCCGCCTGCCAGTTCCGTGCGGTGGGCTGGCCGTAGCTGTGTTTCGAGCCCCCGGACACCTTCTCCTTCGCATCCAACCACGTACGGCCTCGAGGGCGCTCATTACCCATGGGTTACCCAGCCACGGGCAGGGTCAGACTGCTCCTTGCCAGTACCCGGGCCAGTGATTCCACCACCTCCGGGGCGTACGTCCCGGAGGTGGCGAGCCGGAGTTCCTCCAGCGCCGTCAGCGGCCCGCCGGGGCCTCCTTCCCGGGACTTCTCCTCGTACGCGTTCACGGCCCGGACGATTCGCGCGGCGAGCGGCTGCTCGGCGTAGGGGTCGGCCTGCCGCTCCACGACCACGGCCACCGCCTCGTCGACGCCCGTCTGCCGTACGACGGCTCCGCCGAGCAGGGCGATGCGCCGCTGCTCCGCGGCGGGCAGGGCGGCGGTGGCACCCGCCGGCACCGGGTCGACCAGGCTCAGCTGGCCGATGTCGTGCATGAGCGCGGCGTACTCCAGCACGGCCAGCTCGGGCTCGGTCAGCCCGAGGTCACGCCCCACCGCCCGGCTGATCGCGGCGACGCGCCGGGCGTGGCCGCAGGGGGTGTATCCGGCGACCTCGGTGGCCCGGGCGAGGGAGGCGATGGTCTGACGGTAGGTCGCGCGGACGGCCGCGTACCGGCGGAACGCCATCTGGGCGAGCAGCAGCGGCACGGAGAAGACGGGCAGCGCCCACAGCCCCACGACGGCGACGGCCAGCGCCATCACCGCCCCGGTGGCGATGACGGCGGACCCGATGCCGCACACGGCCCGCAGCTCGTCCCGCAGCACCGGCCCGAAGGGCCAGCCGGTGCGGGTGTGGGCCAGGGCGGCGGCGAGCACCGCCTCACACAGCGCGGTCAGCGACAGCAGCGCGAGCAGCAGCAGGGCGTAGGCGGGACCGCCCCAGTCGTCGAACATGCCCCGGTTGTACGGGGGCTGGAAGCACACGGCGACGAACCCGACGGTGAGCACGCGGCGCGTCAGGTGGTCGAGTGTGAGTCCCTGCCTGTGTGCGACGTGCGGAACGCTGCCGAGCAGCGAGGCGGCCAGCACGACGGCGACGACCTGGGCGGGGCCGTGCTGGGTGGCCCGCCCGCCGGCCTCCCCGAGCAGCGCGTAGGACAGGGCCGCAGCGGCCCCGAGCGGTGCCGGGTCCCGTACCTGCGCGCCGTTGCGCCGGGTGAGCTCGCCGACGGTGACGAGCACGCCGAAGGCGAGGGCGACCCGGCGGTCCTCGAGGCCGTGGTGGAGGGTGACGGCGAGGGACCCGGCGGCGAGGAGGGCGGCGCAGGCGTGGACGAGGGTGAGGAGCGGTGGCGGCCGGTACCCGCTCATCGATGTGCTCCCGGGCGGCTGGAGAGGGGGGCGCCGGGCGGGGGCACACGGGGCGGTCGGGTCTCCTCGTCGTCGGCGGTCACCGCGGGGTGCCACCCCGTCCGCCCGACGGCCTCGACGAGGGCCGCGACCATCACCGGGTCGAACTGGCTGCCCGCGCACCGCTCCAGCTCCGCCAGCGCCACGGCGACGGGCCGGGCCCTGCTGTAGCTGCGGGTGGAGGTCATGGCGTCGAAGGCGTCCGCGACCGCCACGACCCGTGCGGACTCCGGGATCTGACGGCCCACCAGCCCGTACGGGTAGCCGCTGCCGTCCAGCCGCTCGTGGTGGTGCAGCACGGCGGCGCGGGCCTCGCCGAGGAAGCCGATGCCGCGCACCATCTCGTGCCCGTACTCGGGGTGCAGCTCGATCACCCGTCGTTCCTCGGGCGTCAGCGGCCCGTCCTTCCTGAGCAGCCGGGTGGGTACGCCCAGTTTGCCCACGTCGTGCAGGATCCCGGCGAAGCGGAGCACTTCCACACGCTCGTCGGCCATGCCCAGCTCGCGCGCGATCATCATGGAGGCCTGCCCGACGCGCTCGCTGTGCCCGCGGGTGTACCCGTCCTTGATGTCGACGGCCTGGACCAGCGCCCGGATGGTCGCCTGATGGGCGGCGCGTTCCCGGTGGTACTGCGCGAAGGCCCACCACGACACGCACATGGGCAGCAGCACGAGCAGCGCGGCGACAGGTCCGTAGGGGCTGCGCCACAGAACGGCCATCATCAGCCCGGCGAGGCCGTGCACGGCGATCGGTGCGAGCGAGCGCGCCACCAGTCCCCGCCAGGCCCGCCGCACCGGCACCCGCTCCGCCACGGCCAGGATCCCGCCGTCGAGCAGCGCGAGCACCAGGCAGAACGCCAGCACGGCCGCTCCGGCCGGGCCGAGGGCGTACGGGACGTCGCCCGCGACGACCGCGTCCCGGCCGCCGAGCAGCCAGTGCACCTTGGCCGCGGCCCACACCCCGAGGACGAGCTGGGCGGCCCGCCAGATCCGCCGCAGTGCCACAGGCCGCTGCCCGGCCTGCGAGAGCAGCGCACCGGGCACGGCCACCAGCGCCGCGGCGGGTGCCGGCAGCAGGAAGGCACCGGCGAGCAGCACGGGGTAGAAGGTGCCGGCCGGATGGGAGATCCCCACGAACCGGGACCGGGCGACGCGCTCGCAGCCGGCGTACAGCGCGGCGAGCAGCGCGACCGCCCACCAGGGCGTGTGGATGCCCGGCAGCGGCAGCAGGCAGAGCAGCGCGGCAACGGCGGCACAGGCGATGTAGACACGTGCCCGTGCCGGTACCGCTTTCATGAGCCCCTCCCCCGGCCATGTCCGTCAGGCCCGGAGCCTAGGACGGCGGCAGGGGGTCCGCGGGTCGATAACCCGCGTATTAGCACGTTCGAGTGACGTGTTCGAGGGTGACTACCCGTTCAGAGGTGGGGTAGTTGAAAAGCGCAGGAGTGTCAGGACTCCGGGGACGTGGCGGGCGAGGCCGTGACGTCCTGCTCGGGGACGGCCTGGCCGGAGCGGATCAGCTCGATCCGCCCCATGACCTTGTCCCGCAGGTCGCCCGGCACGTCGTCGTGCCCGCAGCAGCGCTTGACGAGCTTCTTCACGGCCTGCTCGAGCCCGTACTTCTCGAGGCAGGGCGAGCACTCCTCGAAGTGGTGCTCGAACTTCACACAGTCCGAGTCCGGCATCTCCCGGTCGAGGAACTCGTAGAGATGATCGAGGATTTCGCTGCAATCCGTCTCGTGCGGCTCTCCGCAGCTCATGACCCCGAGCCTTTCGCTTCGTTCGACTCTCCGGCACCGGCCGGGACCATCCCGCGGTCACGGGCGTAGTCCTCCAGCATGCCGCGCAGCTGACGGCGGCCCCGGTGCAGCCGGGACATCACCGTACCGATGGGTGTCCCCATGATGTCGGCGATCTCCTTGTAGGCAAACCCCTCGACGTCCGCGAGATAGACGGCGATGCGGAACTCCTCGGGGATCGCCTGGAGCGCCTGCTTCACGTCCGAGTCGGGCAGGTGGTCGAGCGCCTGCGACTCCGCGGAGCGCAAGCCCGTCGACATGTGCGACTCGGCGCGGGCGAGCTGCCAGTCCTCGATCTCCTCGGCCGCGGAGCGCTGAGGCTCGCGCTGCTTCTTGCGGTACGAGTTGATGAAGGTGTTGGTGAGGATCCGGTACAGCCACGCCTTGAGGTTGGTGCCCTCGCGGAACTGGTGGAAGGACGCGTACGCCTTGGCGTACGTCTCCTGCACCAGGTCCTCGGCGTCGGCCGGGTTGCGCGTCATGCGCAGCGCGGCCGAGTACATCTGGTCGAGGAACTCCAGCGCGTCCCGTTCGAAGCGCGCACTGCGCTCCGCGGCCGTCTCCGCGCCCGCGCCGCCCTGGCCCTCGGGCTGCTCCGCCTGGCCGTCTTCGGTCCCTGCGTCGGTCCCAGTGACCGGACCCACCTCCTCGAGTGTTCTCGTGAGACCGAGACCGGTCTCACCCGAATCGGAGGATAGACGACGATCCGGTCCGCCCGCCGCCCGAACAGGGGCGGTCCTGGCCGCGTGCAGCACCGTCCAGTCCAGGTCGGCGCGGCTGCTGCGGCTCGAATCAGATTCTGCCGGGCGCAGCCCGTCCACGGGGTGGTGGCGGGTGACGGGCGGGCAGATGGTCGAACCCATGCGGCGGACTCCCTCTCCTACGACGTCGGTGCTGGTCTCCAGCACGTACGTCCCGCACAACAGTGACCGCCGCCCCGGCATTCCCGAAGCTTTACCCGAGTGACCCGGTCCACTCCACGACCGCGCCCGTGATGAGCGCCACGGCCTCGTCCTGCGAGATGTCCGCACGCTTGGGCACAGCGAACCCGTGATCTCCGTACGGAACCTCCACGAGTTCGTACGACCCCTCCGGGAACTCCTCCGGCTTCCCGAACGGGTCGTTGCCGCCCTGCACGACCAGGGTGGGCACCCCGGAGCCCAGCAGCTCCTCGGCGCGTGACTTCTCCGGCTTGCCCGGCGGGTGGAGCGGGAAGCTGAGCGCGAGCACGGCGTGGGCGCCCAGCCCGGTGGCGGTGCGGCAGGCCACCCGGGCCCCGGCACTGCGCCCACCGGAGACGACCGGCAGACCGGACCGGGCCAGCGCGGGCCAGATGCCGCGCCAGCCCGCGTCCAGGGTCTTCGGCGCCGGCGCCAGCTTCTTCCCGGCCACCCGCCAGGGCTGCTCCACCCGGGCCACGGTCACGCCGCGGGCGGGCAGGACCTCCGCCAGTGCCTTCAGGTCGCGGGCCTCGATACCGCCGCCCGCGCCGTGGCTGACGGCGAGGACCAGCCGGGCCTTCTTCGCCGTGTGCCAGGAGATGCGGGCGGTCCCGGCCTCGGTCTCGACGGTCTCGGTGGTCACGCCGGCCGCCTTCGTCACATTCGTCACGTCAGAAGAGTGTGCCCTCTTCGGGCCCTTCCAGCTCCTTCAGCAGCTCCGGTCCGTTGTTGCGGACGTTGCTGACTGCCGTGGCGACCGGGTAGGCCCGCATCAGCCCGGCGGGCGGCGGAGCGAGCAGCTCGCGCACGTCGTCGGCGTCCGTGCGGGACGGGTCCAGCCAGGCGTCCCAGCGGTCGGGGGTCAGCATCAGCGGCATCCGGGGGTGGATCTCGGCCAGCGCCCGCGGCCCGTCGGCCGGGGACACCGCGAGCGGGCTCCGCTCGGCCTCCGTGGTGATGACCGAGCACGTCACCCACCAGGCCTGCGGGTGGTCGTCCGGCAGCGTCCTGTCGCGCCAGAACTCGTACAGCCCGGCCATCGCGAAGACCGTCCCGTCCGCCGGTGTCACGAAGTAGGGCTGCTTGCGGGGCCGCTTCTTCTTGCCCTGGACCTCCAGCTCGCGCTCCTGGCCGCCGGTGACCCACTCGTAGTAGCCGTCGGCGGGCAGGATGCAGCGCCGGGAGGTGAAGGCACGGCGATAGGACGGCTTCTCGTGGACGGTCTCCGCCCTCGCGTTGATCATCCGGGCGCCGCCCTCGGGGGTCTTCGACCAGGACGGGACGAGTCCCCACTTCAACGTGCGCAGCTGCCGAACCGGCCGCGGGTCGTCGGCGTCTTTCAGGGGACGGTCCAGGACGGCGTAGACCTCTTTGGTGGGCGCCACGTTGTAGTCCGGCTCGAGGGTCTCCTCGGGCTCCCACTTCTCGACCTCAAAGATTCCTGCGAGATCCTCTGGCCTACGACTCGCTGAATACCGTCCGCACATACGTGCCACACTGCCAGGCCCACCCGTCACCCGACCACCACCCCTCGCCCACAGGGAGCCGACGCCTTACATGGACAGCACCGCAACCGCCTCGCTCGCCTCCCTCTGGGACGAGGTCTCCGGCACCCAGCCCGACCCCGACCTGTGGGTGGTGATCGCGACCCTGGGCGCCGCGCTCGCCGTGGTCGTCCCGCACGGCCTGTGGCGCATCTCCCGCAACGCCATCACCATCGCCCACGAGGGCGGCCACGGGCTCGTGGCCCTGCTGACCGGCCGCACCCTCACCGGCATACGGCTGCACTCCGACACCAGCGGCCTGACCGTCAGCCGCGGGAAGCCGCACGGCATCGGCATGATCCTCACCGCGGCCGCGGGCTACACGGCCCCTCCCCTGCTGGGCCTCGGCGGCGCGGCCCTGCTGGGCGCCGGCCGCATCACGCTCCTGCTGTGGGCCGCGACGGTCCTGCTGCTCGCCATGCTCGTGATGATCCGCAACGCCTACGGCGCCCTGACCATGCTCGTCACCGGCGGCCTGTTCGTGCTGGTGTCCTGGCTGGCCGGCCCGCAGGTCCAGGCGGCGTTCGCGTACGCGGTGGTGTGGTTCCTGCTCATCGGCGGAGTCCGCCCGGCCTTCGAACTCCAGGCGAAGCGGGCCCGGGGTGGAGCCGGGGACTCGGACGCCGACCAGCTGTCCCGGCTGACGCACGTGCCGGCGGGGCTGTGGTTCTTCCTGTTCCACGCGGTGTCCCTGTGCTCGCTGATCGGCGGGGGGCGCTGGATGCTGGAGACGTGACGGCCGGCCTGTGGGCCCCGCCGGGACGTTCGGCTCCACCGCGCGGGCGCGACCGGCCCCACGGCACCGCACTCGCACGACGGCCTGCTTATAAAGTGGGGCCATGGCCCCGAACACCGCAGACACCGCCCTCTGGCCCGCCCCGCACGCGAGCGGAGCCGTCGACGCGACGGTCCACGTGCCCGGGTCCAAGTCGGTCACCAACCGTGCCCTGGTCCTCGCCTCCCTCGCCTCCGAGCCGGGCTGGCTCCGCCGCCCCCTTCGCTCCCGCGACACCCTGCTGATGGCCGGCGCGCTGCGCGCCATGGGCATCGAGATCGAAGAGGGCGTCGGCCCCGACGGCACCGGCGAGGCCTGGCGGGTGCTCCCCACGGGGCTGCGAGGCCCGGCCACGGTCGACGTGGGCAACGCCGGCACGGTGATGCGGTTCCTGCCGCCGGTCGCCGCGCTCGCCGACGGCTCCGTCCGCTTCGACGGCGACCCCCGCTCCTACGAGCGTCCGCTGAACGGGGTCATCGACGCGCTGCGTCAGCTCGGCGCCCGGATCGACGACGACGGCCGCAGCGCCCTGCCGATGACCGTGCACGGCAGCGGTGCCCTGGACGGCGGGACGGTCTCCGTCGACGCCTCCTCCTCGTCACAGTTCGTGAGCGCCCTGCTGCTGTCCGGCCCGCGCTTCAACCAGGGCGTCGAGGTCCGCCACACCGGCGCCACGCTGCCCTCCATGCCGCACATCCGCATGACCGTCGACATGCTGCGCGCGGTCGGCGCCCAGGTCGACACGCCCGAGTCGGGCGGCGAGCCCAACGTCTGGCGGGTCTCGCCGGGCGCCCTGCTCGGCCGGGACCTGGTCATCGAGCCGGACCTGTCGAACGCCCAGCCGTTCCTGGCGGCGGCGCTGGTGACCGGCGGCAAGGTCGTCGTCCCGGACTGGCCCTCCCGTACCACCCAGCCCGGTGACCGGCTGCGCGAGATCTTCACCGAGATGGGCGGCTCCTGCGAACTGACCGAGTACGGGCTCGCGTTCACGGGCTCCGGCTCGGTCCACGGCATCGATGTCGACCTGAGCGAGGTCGGCGAGCTGACGCCGGGCATCGCGGCGGTCGCGGCCCTCGCGGACTCCCCGTCGACCCTGCGCGGCGTGGCCCATCTGCGCCTGCACGAGACAGACCGGCTGGCGGCGCTGACCAAGGAGATCAACGAGCTCGGCGGTGACGTGACCGAGACCGCCGACGGACTGCACATCCGCCCGCGCCGGCTGCACGGCGGGATCTTCCACACCTACGACGACCACCGCATGGCCACGGCCGGCGCGATCATCGGCCTCGCGGTGGAGGGCGTGCAGATCGAGAACGTGGCGACGACGGCCAAGACACTGCCCGGCTTCCCCGACCTGTGGACCGGGATGCTCGGGGCGTAGGACGCGGGGATCAGGTCATGCGCCGCTACGGCAAGCACACCGACGAGGACGACATCCGCACCCGCCCGGGCCGCCGGAACACCCGCCCCCGGACGAACATCCGGCCCAAGCACGAGGACGCCGCCGAGGGCCTGGTCCTCACCGTCGACCGGGGCCGCCTCACCTGCCTCGTCGGGGACCGTGTGGTCCTGGCGATGAAGGCCCGCGAGCTGGGCCGCAAAGCCGCCGTGGTCGGCGATCGTGTGGCCCTCGTGGGTGACATGTCAGGCAAGAAGGACACCCTCGCCCGGATCGTCCGCATCGAGCAGCGGACCTCGGTCCTGCGCCGCACGGCGGACGACGACGATCCGTACGAGCGCGTGGTCGTGGCCAACGCCGACCAGCTGGCGGTCGTCACCGCCCTGGCCGACCCGGAGCCCCGCCCCCGCCTGATCGACCGCTGCCTGGTCGCGGCCTACGCCGGCGGCCTGGCTCCGTTGCTGGTCCTGACCAAGTCGGACCTCGCCCCGCCCGACAAGCTGCTGGAGCTGTACGGCCACCTCGACATCCCCTACGTCGTCACCAGCCGCGAGGAACTGCAGAACGGCACCGCCGTCGCCCGTGTGCGCGAGCAGCTCGACGGCAAGATCACCGCGTTCGTCGGCCACTCCGGGGTCGGCAAGACGACCCTGGTCAACGCGCTGGTGCCGGAGGAGCGGCGGCGTACGACCGGGCATGTGAACGCGGTGACGGGCCGCGGCCGGCACACCACCACCTCGGCGCTGGCGCTGCCGCTGTCGGACAGCGACGGCTGGGTGATCGACACCCCGGGCCTGCGGTCCTTCGGCCTGCACCACGTCGATCCGTCCCGGGTCATCCACGCCTTCCCCGACCTGGAGCCGGGCACCGAGGGCTGCCCCCGTGCGTGCAGCCACGACGAGCCGGACTGCGCGCTGGACGCGTGGGTGGCCGAGGGGCACGCGGATCCGGCGCGGCTGTACTCGCTGCGGCGGCTGCTGGCCACGCGCGAGCGCAAGGAAGGCGACTGACCTCCGCGTTGTTTGTCATGGCGTGCGGACGGTAAGTGCATAATCGCACCCAAGCCGGATGCAAGCCTGGCCACATCCTGACGAGCGCGATGAAATCGATGAAGCGGTCACTGAACGTGGGATACGGGAGGACGACTCATGGCGTGGCTGCTGGTGGTCGTGGCCGGGTTGCTCGAGACCGGCTTCGCCGTGTGTCTGAAGCTGTCGCACGGCTTCACCCGGCTCTGGCCGACGGTCGCGTTCTGCATCTTCGCCCTCGGCAGCTTCGGGCTGCTGACCCTGTCACTGAAGAAACTCGACGTCGGCCCGGCCTACGCGGTATGGACCGGCATCGGCGCGGCGGGCACGGCGATCTACGGCATGATCTTCCTCGGCGACCTGGTGTCGACGCTGAAGATCGTGTCGATCAGTCTCGTCATCATCGGCGTGGTGGGGCTGCAGTTGTCGGGGTCAACGCACTGATGGTCTGTGCCCCTGCCTGCCGGTGAAGGGCGCTGCGGACCAGGTCGGCGACGCCGCCCTCGCCGGGTGGTGCGGCCACGCACGACAGGGCGAGCCGGACAGCGAGTTCGCAGGAGCGGGCCAGGTCGGCGGTGTCGGACCGGGGCGTGCCGGGGGCTGCCAGGAGGGTGACGGCCCGGTCGCGGACGAGGGCCACGAAGTCGCCGGGTGAGGGCAGTGGCCCGTCGGCACGCCGCTGGGCCGGTACGGCGGAGGTGGACGGCACGGCCGTCAGGGCCGGGGCGGGCAGCCGCTCACTCCAGCAGCCGGTGAGCATGGCGCGGACGAGCACGTTGCCCCGGGCCGCCGAAGTGGTCCACTCGGCGGTGGCGGTGAGCCGGTCACGCGGATCGCTGTGCCCGGCGAGAGCGCGGTCCACTCCTGCGAGATATCCGTCGGCCTCTCTCCTCACGAGCGCCCGGGCGAGGCCGTCCTTGCTGCCGAACTCGTTGTACAGCGTCTGCCGGGACACTCCGGCCGCCGCGGCCACGTCCACCATCCGTACGCCGGACCACGGCCGGCGCACCAGCGCCGTGTAGGCGGCGTCCAGCAGAGATTCCCGCGCTGCAGGCATCTTCGCCTCCCCTTGGGGCGAGCGGTCTGCGCCCCAGGTTTGACGCGCGTGGGACCACTGTCAAGGGTTCGCGGGCGCGTGCGGGGGCGCGTTTCGGCCTTGTCGCGCGGTGCGTTGGCCTGCCTGCCGGGGCCTTGCCCCGTGCAGACGAACGGGCGGCGCACGCCGACGGGATGCCGGTGTACGCCGCCCTGGGGTGGGACGTTGGCGGGAGGTGGCCCGCGTGGTCACGACGGTCACTTCGGGGCGTCGTCGAACTTCGAGGTCGACCAGAAGTAGCCGAGCACCGCGAGCCCCAGGCACCAGGCGAGGGCGAGCCATCCGTGGTGGCCGATCTCGGTGCCGAGCAGCAGGCCGCGCAGGGTTTCGATGGCGGGGGTGAACGGCTGGTACTCGGCGATCGGCTGGAACCAGCCCGGCATCGCGTCGAGCGGGACGAAGGTGCTGGACAGCAGCGGCAGCAGGATCAGGGGCATCGCGTTGTTGCCGGCGGCCTCGGCGTTCGGGCTGACCAGGCCCATGCCGACCGCGATCCAGGTGAGCGCGGTGGCGAAGAGCACGAGCAGTCCGAAGGCCGCGAGCCACTCCAGGACGGTGGCGTCGGTGGAGCGGAAGCCGATGGCCACGCCGACGGCACCGACGAGCACCACGCTGACGACCGCCTGCAGCACGCTGCCGATGACGTGCCCGATGAGCACCGACCCGCGGTGGATCGCCATGGTGCGGAAGCGGGCGATGATGCCCTCGGTCATGTCGTTGGAGACGGAGACCGCGGTCCCGATCGTGGTGCTGCCGACGGTCATCAGTAGCAGGCCCGGGACGACGAAGGCGATGTAGGCGGAGCGATCCGGACCACCGCCGCCGATGCCCGCGCTCATGGTGTCACCGAAGATGTAGACGAACAGCAGCAACAGCATGATCGGGGTGAGCAGCAGGTTCAGGGTGAGGGACGGGTAGCGGCGGGCGTGCAGCAGGTTGCGGCGCAGCATCGTGGCCGAGTCGCGCACGGCGAGGGAGATCCGGGGCGGGCGGGCGGAGGCCAGGGGGGTACTCATCGGGCGGTCTCCTTGGTCTGGTTGGGCCGGTTCGGCTGGTCGGTGCTGCCGGTCAGGGCGAAGAACACGTCGTCGAGGTCGGGGGTGTGGACGGTCAGCTCGTCCGCCTCGACACCGGCCGAGTCGAGCCGGTCGAGGATGGAGCGCAGTTCGCGCTGGCTGCCGTCGCTGGGGATCCGCAGGGCGAGGGACTCGTCGTCCCGGGTGACCTCGCGCAGGGAGGCGGCGGCGTTGCGGTAGGCGGCCGGGTCGGTGAAGCGGAGTTGGACGTGCCCGCCGGGGATGAGGCGCTTCAGCTCGTCGGCGCTGCCTTCGGCGGCGATGACGCCGTCGTGGAGGACTGCGATGCGGTCGGCGAGTTCGTCGGCCTCCTCCAGGTACTGGGTGGTGAGGAAGACGGTGACGCCGCCGGTGACCAGCTCGCGGATGATTCCCCACATGGTGTGGCGGGCTCGGGGGTCGAGGCCGGTGGTGGGTTCGTCGAGGAAGATGATCCGCGGACTGCCGACCAGGGTCATGGCGATGTCGAGGCGGCGTTTCATGCCGCCGGAGTAGGTGGAGGCCGGCTTCTTCGCGGCGTCGGTGAGATCGAAGCGCTCCAGCAGTTCGGCGGCCACCCGGCGTCCCTCGCGCCTGGACAGGTGGTTCAGATCCGCCATGAGGAGCATGTTCTCCTCGCCGGTGATCAGGCCGTCGACGGCGGAGAACTGACCGGTGACTCCGATCGCGGCGCGGATGGCCTGCGGGTCGGTGGCGAGGTCGTGGCCACCGACCCGGACCTCGCCGCCGGCGGGGTCCGGGGAGACGAGAGTGGAGAGGATCTTGACGACGGTGGTCTTGCCGGCGCCGTTCGGGCCGAGCAGGGAGAAGATCGTTCCAGTCGGGACGGCCAGGTCGACACCGTCGAGGACGGTCTTGTCGCCGTAGGACTTCCGCAGCCCGTTCGCCGCGATGGCCAGGTCGGTCATGAGGGGTGCTCCTTCGGAGGGGCAGCGGGCTGCTACAGGCTGCGGGCGGTGATGTCGCCGTGGGCGGTGGTCGCGTGGATGGTCAGGCCGGCGGCGGCGCCGTCGGCGTTGTTGAGCGTGTTGTGGATGCGGCCGTAGCCGGTGCCGGCGTCCAGGGCGGCGGAGACGCCGTGGGCGGCGCCGACGGAGATGTCGCCCTGCTCGGTGCGCAGTGCGAGGGCGCCGCCTACGGCCTCGGTGATGCGGAGGTCGCCCTTCTGGGTGCTGATCTGCGCGGGGCCGTCCACGCGGCCGACCGAGATGTCGCCGGCGAGCAGGGTGAGGCGTGCGCTGCCGGTCTCGTCGAGCTTGACCGAGCCCTGGGCTGCCTCGAAGGCGACGTCGCCGAGCCGTCCGACGCCGCGGAGCTCGGCGGCGGCCGCCTTCGCCTCGACGCGGGAGCCGGCGGGCAGCTGGACGGTCACCTCGACGGATCCGGAGTGGCCGAGGATCCCGTGCTTCGCCGCCGGGGCCTCGATGCGCAGGACGCCGTTGTCGTAGGCGATCCGGATCTGCTCCGCGGCCTTCACGTCGCGGCTCTTCGAGGCGTCGGCGGGCAGGACCTCGACCGCGGTGTCGGACCGGTCTGCGGCGATGAACCGGATGCGTCCGGCGGGGATGTCGAGGACGGCCGAGACGGGGGCGGGGCTGTCGAACTTCTGCATCGTGCTCTCCTTCGATCTGTTGTTCGCGACGATGGAAAAGCTACGTTGCATTCACCATCCCGGCAACAATCGCGTTGCACGTAACATCGATATTCGCAGCTCAAAGCCTTGAAATCATTGCAATGACCATGACGCCTAACGCAACAACCTCACTCATCGCGTTGCAATGAGCTGAAGCTGAACGCTATGCTGCGGCCATCACGCATCACGAAGGAGGCCGCGATGCCGGGAGGCAGGCTCACTCAGCAGGAGCGCCAGCAGATCGCACTGGGGCTGGCCGACGGCCTCGCCTACGCGGAGATCGCCCGGCGTCTCGACCGCCCCACCTCGACGATCACCCGCGAGGTCATGCGCAACGGCGGCCCGACGGCCTACCGCGCCGACCTGGCCCATCGCGCCACGGAACACCGCACCCGCCGCAGGCAGGCCGCACAACGGGCCCCGAAGACTCCCCCGCAGACCGACGAGCGGGACGTCGAGGCCATACGCGAGTACGAGGAGACGTTCACCACCGTGCTCATGGGGTCCGGCATGCCCAAGATGATGTCCCGGGTGATGGCCTGCCTCTGCATGACCGACTCGGGCAGCCTCACCGCGGCCGAACTCGCCCAGCGCCTCCAGGTCAGCCCGGCGTCCGTCTCCAAGGCGGTCGCGTTCCTCGACAGCCAGGGCTTCGTCCGCCGGGAGGCGGACGCAGGCCGCCGCGAGCGCTACGTCGTCGACGACGACGTCTGGTACCAGTCGATGCTGGCCAGCGCGCAGGCCATCGCCCAGGTCGTCGGGATCGCGCGGCAGGGCGTCGGCGTCCTCGGCCCCGGCACCCCGGCCGCCGCCCGCCTCGAGAACGTCGCCCGCTTCCTCGACTTCGTCTCCGAGAGCACCGCCCGCGCCGCGGAGCAGGCACGCGACATCCTCCACACTCAGCCCGAGACGGCTTCCGGCTCCCCCACCCCCACAGGTCCCCTGTAGCCCCACCCCCACCTCGGCAGATAGGTTCGTGGCATGCCCGACTACCTCGACGACCTGCGTCTCGCCCACGTCCTCGCCGACGCCGCCGACGCCGCGACGACGGACCGGTTCAAGGCCCTCGACCTCAAGGTCGAGACCAAACCGGACATGACCCCGGTGAGCGAGGCGGACAAGGCCGCAGAGGAACTCATCCGCGGTCACCTCCAGCGCGCCCGCCCCAGAGACGCGATCCTCGGCGAGGAGTACGGCGTCGAGGGCACCGGCCCCCGCCGCTGGGTGATCGACCCGATCGACGGCACCAAGAACTACGTACGCGGCGTACCCGTCTGGGCCACGCTCATCTCACTGATGGAGGCCGGCGAGGAAGGCTTCCAGCCCGTCGTCGGCGTCGTCTCCGCCCCCGCCCTCGGGCGCCGCTGGTGGGCCGCGAAGGGCCATGGCGCATTCTCGGGCCGCAGCCTCACCAAGGCCTCCCGGCTGCAGGTCTCCCGCGTCTCCAAACTCTCCGACGCCTCCTTGGCGTACTCCTCGCTCAGCGGCTGGGAGGAACAGGGCCGCCTGGACGGCTTCCTGGACCTGACCCGAGAGGTGTGGCGCACGCGCGCGTACGGCGACTTCTGGCCGTACATGATGGTCGCGGAGGGCGCCGTCGACATGTGCGCGGAGCCGGAGCTGTCCCTGTGGGACATGGCTGCCACCGCCATCGTCGTCACCGAGGCCGGCGGTACGTTCACCGGCCTCGACGCCCGCCCTGGCCCCCACAGCGGCAACGCTGCCGCGTCGAACGGCCTGCTGCACGACGAACTGCTCGGATATCTCAACCAGCGCTACTGAAGCCGATCACGGCCTGACCTGCAAGTTCCCTCCTCTCGCCTGTCTCCTGGGCCGTCATAGGGCCGTCATCAGCGTCAGCGCAGCAATGGCGACCTGTGAACCGTCGACCGGCGGTCACAGCGCTAGCGACGCGTGAATATCAGGCGGAGGCCGGAGTGCTTCGTTCGGCGTAAACCTTGTTTGCACTCATGCACACCTGGGGTATTCACGGGTCTTGATGAACGGAACCTCTCACTTCCTATCGGCTCAGCGCGGTGCAATCCCATGAACACGGAGCTGATCGTGGCGACCGTTTCCGGGGCTGTTGCCCTGGTGAGCGCGGCCTACAGCTCCCAAGCGAACAGAAGGAATTCACTACTCGCAAGCGACCTGGAGAGACAGGAGGTCGAGCACCACCGCGCTTTGGAGCGACAGGACGCCATGAGTCATTTTCGCGACCCGCTGCTCTGGGCCGCCTTCGATTTCCAGTCTCGCCTCTTCAACATTATCAAGGGAGGGTTTCTGCGAATCTACTTCACTGAATCCCATGACCGTCAGTACGCAGTCCGCAGCACTCTACATGTGCTGGCCGAGTACCTCGGATGGGTTGAGATCCTCCGGCGCCGCATCTATTTTCTTGATCTCGGCAACCAAGAAGCCAATCGTCAAGTGGTAGCACTACTTACCGGCATTGGCACCATCCTGAACAGCGACAGCTACCCAGATCGGCACTTCCATCTGCTTCGTAGCAACCAGAGAGCCATCGGAGAGCTTGTCTTAAGAGATGGCGAAGAAACTTGCATGGGATATGCAGAGTTCTCCGCGAGGCTGGAATCGGACTCAGAGTTCTCCGCCTGGTTCGCGCGCCTTTCCGACAGCATCGCCGAACTTGCTGTACTTCCGGGACGACACCCACGCCTGGTAGACCTGCAAGTTGCCTTGATGGACTTGATTGACTTCCTTGACCCGGAGCAAGAACGCTTCCCTCAGAAGCGCCGCTACAGAACCACTATTGACGGCCAACTGTACTGACCAGCCAGCCATATCGCGCGATTACGACGCTGACAGCGATCAGCAACGAGAGGCGACGGCGGTGCTGCGATTCCCCCCTCTCTTCTCCCCTCGCTGGCCGCACGCCGCCACCGAGACAGCACTCTCAAGCGTCCTCAGCTACAGCTTTCCTGGCCTAACCCATGTGCTCTCTACGGCCTGCCGCATGGGTATGTTCTTGACCTTCGAGCCGTCCTCAACGCGCGATTCCCCGCTTCCCGGGTCCGCTTCTCGCTGCTCGGCATGAGGTGCGTGCGGTCCGCAGGGTGAAACCCGGATCGTGGTGCCCCACGCACTCCGACAGGGCCTTGATGCTCTCGCCGGCGTCCAGCAGCACGGACGCGTAGGAGTGCCGTAGCGCGTGCATCCCGTTCATTCGGCAACGCGGGATACCCGCCGCCCCAAGAGCAGGACGCCATGCCTTCTCGTTGAGGACGGTGCGGGTCACGAAGCGCGCTTCGGCGTTGAGGAAGAGCAGGGCCGCCGCGACCGCCGGACCGTCGACCGACCGCCACGGCAGCGAAACCGCAGTGGGCAACGGGGCGGGGACGGGCACGGACGGTCCGAGGCAGCCGATGAGCCATGCGATGGCCAGGCACTCGGTCTCGACACCTGCGAAGTTGCACAGCCTCAACAGGAGGTCGATTCCCTTGCCGTCGGTGTCCTTGACGGGCAGGGGCAGTTCGCCGGTGAACCGGATGCGGCGCCAGCACACTTCGCACCGGTCGGGGATGGCGATGCCCCAGCCGGTGGGTGGGTGCGGACTGAGCCCCCCGTTGTTACCGAGCGCCCCCTTGTTGACCCTCCCTTTGCCTGCCACTCTGAGAGTCCCCCCTGCTTGTGAATTTGTGAAGCGCTGAACAAACGGCGGGGACACTCCCAGGAGGTGGCTCCATACATGCTCGTCAGTGACGCCATGAGCACGGTCGTCCTCACCATCGGCCCGACCCATACCCTGCGCCAGGCCGCAGCCCTGATGTCCGCACGCAAGGTGGGCGCGGCGGTGGTCCACGACCCCGACGCCGGCGGCATCGGCATCCTCACCGAACGCGACATCCTCAACTCCGTGGGCCTGGGCCAGGACCCGGACACCGAACGCGCCCACGCCCACACCACCACCGACGTCGTGTTCGCCGCTCCGGCCTGGACCCTGGAGGAGGCGGCGAGCGCCATGGCACACGGCGGCTTCCGGCACCTCATCGTGCTGGACGGTGGCGAACCCACCGGCATCGTCTCGGTCCGCGACATCATCCGCTGCTGGGCGCCGGCGCGGCAGCAGGTTCCGGCGTAACCACACGGACGGGCCGGGCCCCGAAAGGGACCCGGCCCGTCCACTACCGCAAGCGGTCCAGTGCTGGAGTTCAGCCGCGCAGGGCCTGGACCGCGGACTCCAGCCGCTTGCCGTAGTCTCCGTCGGCCCGACGGAAGTTGTCGATCGCACGCTCGACGATGTCGTCGCGCGAGACCTTGGCGATGAAGCCCGCCAGATTGGCGATCAGGCGCTCCTTCTCGTCCTCGCTCATCAGGCGGTAGAGGTTGCCCGCCTGGACGAAGTCGTCGTCCTCGGCATGGACCGGGGCCGGGTGGTTGCCCGTCGCGCCGCTGACGGCCGTGGCGGACCACAGCGGACGGTCCGTCTGGAACGGACCGCCGAAGCTGTTCGGCTCGTAGTTCTTCGCGCCGCCGTGACGGCCGTCGTAGAGGTATCCGTCACGGGAGTTGGTGCGCGCCACGGTGGCGTGCGGGCGGTTCACCGGCAGGTGGTCGGCGTTGCTGCCGACGCGGTAGCGGTGGGCGTCGCCGTAGGCGAAGAGTCGGCCCTGGAGCATCTTGTCCGGGGACGGGCCGATGCCCGGCACGAAGTGGGCGGGGCTGAAGATCGACTGCTCGACTTCGGCGAAGACGTTCTCCGGGTTGCGGTTGAGCTCCAGCTTGCCGATCTCGACGACCGGGTAGTCCGCGTGCGGCCAGACCTTGGTCAGGTCGAACGGGTTGAAGCGGTACGTCGCCGCCTCGGCCACCGGCATGATCTGCACGCCGACGGTCCACGTCGGGTACTCGCCGCGCTCGATGGCCTGGCGCAGGTCGCGCTGGTGGGAGTCGGGGTCCTCACCGGCGAGCCGCGCGGCAGCCTCGGCGGTCAGATTCCTGATGCCCTGGTCCGTCTTGAAGTGGTACTTCACCCAGAAGGCCTCACCTGCCTCGTTGCTCCACTGGAAGGTGTGCGAGCCGAAACCGTCCATGTGGCGGTACGAGGCGGGGATGCCGCGGTCGCCGAACAGCCAGGTCACCTGATGCGTGGACTCGGGCGACAGGCTCCAGAAGTCCCAGACGTTGTCCGCCTCCGTCGAACCGGTGTACGGGTCGCGCTTCTGGGTGTGAATGAAGTCCGGGAACTTGACGGCGTCCTTGATGAAGAACACCGGGGTGTTGTTGCCGACGAGGTCGTAGTTGCCTTCCTCGGTGTAGCACTTCAGCGCGAAACCGCGCGGGTCGCGAACGGCGTCCGCCGCGCCCAGGTTGCCGGCCACCGTCGAGAAGCGCAGGAAGACCTCGGTCTGCTTGCCGGCCTCGGAGAGGAACGCGGCGCGCGTGTACGGGGTGACGTCGGCGGTCACCGTGAAGGTGCCGTACGCACCCGCGCCACGGGCGTGCACCACGCGCTCCGGGATGCGCTCACGGTTGAAGTGGGCCAGCTTCTCCAGCAGGAGCTGGTCCTGGACGAGCACCGGGCCGCCGACGCCCGCGGTCTCGCTGTTCTGGTTGTCGGCGACCGGGGCCCCGGTCTCCGTCGTGAGCGGTCCCTGCGTCACGTGCGCCTCCTGCACCGTTCCTGACCAGTCCTGTCCACCGGTCAAAGTCAACCTCGATCCTACATTAGACAATATCTAAAGCAAGTAGGGCTCTAAACTCACACCTGTTCGGGACCTGGTCCCTTTTGCTGTTAGGCTGGTGGCCATGAGTGACCTTCTGGAACGGCTGCGCGGACGCGGATGGCGGATGACCGCGCAGCGGCGTGTCGTGGCCGAGGTCCTCGACGGCGAACACGTTCATCTGACAGCCGACGAGGTCCACGCACGGGCCGTCGCCAAGCTGCCCGAGATCTCCCGGGCGACCGTCTACAACACGCTCGGTGAGCTCGTGACCCTCGGCGAGGTGCTGGAGGTCTCGACCGACCAGCGCGCCAAGCGGTACGACCCGAACGCCCACCAGCCGCACCACCACCTGGTCTGCGCCCGGTGCGGCGCGATCCGGGACGTCCACCCGACCGGCAACCCGCTGGCGGACCTTCCCGACACCGAGCGCTTCGGCTTCACGGTCTCGGACGTCGAGGTCACCTACCGCGGCGTCTGCCCGAACTGCGCGGCCGCCTAGCCCGCCCGCGCGAAACGCACGAGAGCCCCGGCACCGATGGGTGCCGGGGCTCTTCGCTGCCGTGCCACATGACGCCGAATGCACCGAGGGGCGGAATCCATTCGGATTCCGGCCCTCGGTCTTCAGTAGCGGGGACAGGATTTGAACCTGCGACCTCTGGGTTATGAGCCCAGCGAGCTACCGAGCTGCTCCACCCCGCGTCGTTGAATGCAACGTTACGTCACCGCAGAGGACGGATGCAAATCCATTACCCGGACCACGCTCCGGCCCCAGCGGCAACGCCTTACGCGGACAGCTCCTGCCGCAGCGCGTCCCTCAGCCGCTCCGCCCTCTCGGCGACCGACGCCGGCCCCAGCGACACGGCCCGGTCAGCCCACCGCTGCCCCTCCGCCAGCTCTCCCCGACGCGCGTAGACCAGGGCCAGCCGCAACGCCGCCCGCCCATGCCCGGCGTCGGCGGCCCGCTGCCACCACACCGCCGCCTCCGGCTCGCTCCCCTCCCGGGCCAGCAGCAGCCCGAGATTGAAGGCGCCGTTGCGGGACCCGGCCTCGGCCGCCTCCCGGTACCACCGGGCCGCCTCGACGACATCGCCCCGGGCCGCCGCCAGCATGCCGACCCGCACCTGCGCCCGCCGGTGCCCCTGGGTCGCCGCCCGCTCGTACCACTCCTCGCACTCGCTCCGCCGGTGCACCGGCTCCCCGAGCTCATGCGCCGGCTCCGGCGGCCGCCGTGCGTCGAGCACGGTGGCCAGCCGGTACGCGGCCTCGGCGCTCCCGCCCCCGGCCGCACACCGCAGGTGCCGCTCCGCCTCCTGCTCGTCGCCCTCCCGCAGCCTCGCCATACCGACCTGCAGCGCAGCCTCGGTGTGCCCGGCGGCAGCGGCACGCTCGTACCAGCGCAGCGCGGCCTGCTCCTCGCCCCGCCCGGCGTGCAGGATGCCGAGGTTGAAGGCCGCGTCGACGCTCCCGGCCTCCGCGGCCTTGGAGAACCACGGCTCCGCGCCCGTCTCGTCGCCGCCGCGCAGCAGCAGGATCGCCAGCGCGTTCGCGGCCTCCTGGTGACCGGCGTAGGCCGCGCGCCGGTACCACTGCTCGGCCTGCGGCGTGCGCCCCTGCTCGGCGCAGAGCAGGCCCAGGTTGTACGCGCCGTTCACGTCGCCCGCGTCCATCGCGGCCCGGTACCACCGCTCGGCGGTCTGGGTCTCGCCCCGCTCGGCGTGCAGCGCGCCCAGCGCGTTCGCCGCGTTGCCGTCGCCCTCCTGGGCGGCCCGCAGCCACCACACAGCGGCGTTCTCGGTGTCCCCCGCGTCGCGCAGCAGGAAGCCCAGCGCGCAGGCGGCCCGCGCCTCGCCGTCCTTGGCGGACGTCAGGTACCAGCGCCCGGCCTCCTTGAGCTCGCCGCGCCGCTCCAGGATCGTCCCGAGGTGCAGCGCGGCCCTCCGGTGGCCGCGCGCGGCGGCCTGCCGGTACCACTGCTCGGCCCCCTCGGGCACCTGGACACCGTTGTCACCGTCGGCTTCCCGCGCCGCCTTCCGGTCCAGCGCACGAGCCAGCCGGTACGCCGCCTCCCGGTGCCCGCGCTCGGCCGCGACCCGCATCCACCGTTCGGCCCCGGCGTCACCGCGGTGCTCCAGCAGGTCGGCGAGCGCGTACGCGCCCAGCGTGTGCCCCTGTTCGGCGGACTGGCGCAGCCAGTACTCGGCAGCGGGCTCGTCGCCGCGCTCGCGGTGGTGCCGGCCGAGGGCGTGCGCGGCCGCCGTGGATCCGGCGACGGCGGCGATCCGCCACCACCCGGCGGCCTCGTCGGCGTACCCCCGCTGGTGAAGGAGGACTCCCAGATTGTTGGCGGCCGCCCGGTCGCCCGCGGCGGTGGCGGCACGCAGATGAGGCTCGGCACCGTCGAGGTCACCACGGCGCAGCAGCATGGCCCCGAGGACACTCATCGCCTCGACGTCGCCGGCCTCGGCGGCGAGCCGCTGACGCAACTCCTCGGCCGCCTCGTCGGCGATCTCCCCGGTCTCGTCCGGGGTCTCGGTGTCCTCCCGGCTGGAAGGCTGCACAAAACGCCCTGTCTCGAACAGAGTTGCCTTGTCCCCCATAACGTCCATCGTCGCACCACCTGCAACCTGGGTACACCTGGTATACCGCAGCCAGTGAGGTCACTACAGCGTTTTGTCGACATGCCCACAGAGAGACAAGTCAAACACAGATTGCCCAACTCCCCCTGGCGGCGCGGCCACAGCCTGCGCCAGCACATGCGTTCACACATCACGAAGGCCCGGATTCCTGTGTGGAATCCGGGCCTTCGTTGCCGCTCCGTCACTCGGACATCGCGACTTCAGTAGCGGGGACAGGATTTGAACCTGCGACCTCTGGGTTATGAGCCCAGCGAGCTACCGAGCTGCTCCACCCCGCGCCGTTGTGTTCACAACCGTATCACGGCGCGGGGTGGGCATTGACCAGGCCAGGGCCCTAGCTGCTCGGCTTGGGACTCGGACTGCCGCTCGGGCTGGCGCTGGGCTTGCTCTCGCCGCCTCCGGCACCCCCACGGCCGGCCTCGGCCTGCGCGTCCTCGGCCCGCTTGAGAGCGTCCTCGAGGTCCTCCTGCGCCCGGCCGTACGCCTCCCAGTCGTTCTTCTTCAGGGCCTCCTGACCCGCGTCGAACGCCTTCTGGGCGTCCTCCAGGGCCTGTTGGACCGTCGGATTGTCGGACGTCGGCGGTGGTGGTGTCGTATCGCCGTCGCCATCGCCCTCGTCCGGTGGCTCGGTGGCCTGGCCGTCCGCTCCGAAGATCTTGTTGAGGGCCTCGTCGAGCGTGTTCTCGAAGGCGGTCTCACCTCCGTAGGTGACCAGCACCTTGCGCAGCAGCGGGTACTTCAGCCCACCACCGCGTACATAGACCGGCTCCACGTACAGCAGTCCGCCGTCGAGCGGCACCGTCAGCAGGTTGCCGTACTCGACCTCGGAGTCGCCGCCTCTCAGGAGCCTGATGGACTCGGCGATCTCTTCTTGTGAGTTGAACTGGCTCTGGACCTGCTTGGGTCCGTTGACCGTGGTGTTCGTCGGCAGTTTCAGGATTCTGATCTTGCCGTATTCATCGGTCCCCGCTTCGGCGTCGACCGCCATGAAGGCACTCAGGTTGTCCCGGCCGTTGGGCGTGAAGGTCGTCGTCAGCGAGAACGCCTGAGCCTTCTGGTCGGGCATCTTCATGCTCAGGTAGTACGGCGGCACCGCGCTGCCCGACCGGTTCGTCGGATCGTCCGGCACCTGCCACACCTCGCTGCCGCTCAGGAACGTCGTGGCGTCCTTCACGTGGTAGCGGGTGAGCAGCTCCCGCTGCACCTTGAACAGATCCTGCGGGTAGCGCAGGTGGCCCATCAGGTCCTTGGAGATGTCGCTCTTGGGCTCCACGGTGTCGGGGAAGGCCTTCATCCAGGTCTTCAGGACCGGATCCTTGGTGTCCCACTGGAAGAGCTTGACCTCGCCGGTGTACGCGTCGACGGTCGCCTTCACCGAGTTGCGGATGTAGTTGACCTGGTTCTGCTGGGCCACCACCGCGCGGCTGTCGTTGGTGGCGGTCAGCGAGTCGGCGGTCGTGTCACCGAGGGTCGTACGCGAGGAGTACGGGTAGCCGTTCGTCGTCGTGTACGCGTCGACGATCCACTGGATCCGGTTGTTCACCACCGCCGGGTAGGCGTCGCCGTCGATGGTCAGCCAGGGGGCGACCGCCTCGACGCGCTCCTTGGGCGTGCGGTTGTACAGGATCCGCGAACCCTCGCCGATGGCACCCGAGTACAGGATCTGCGGCTCGCCGAGCGCCGCCGCGTACGCGGCCCGGTTGACCGGGTTGGAGAGGTTGACCCCGCTGTCGCCCTTGTAGCTGGTGGTCTTCTCGCCGTTGTCGTCGGAGTAGTCGATCTCCTTCTGGGGACCGCCGACGATCGAGTACGTGGTGGTCTTCTCGCCGTAGTAGACACGCTGCTCGTACGTGCCGAGGGTGCCCTTGGAGGGCAGGTCGGACTCGGTGAAGACCGGGCGTCCCTGCGCGTCGGCGCTGGTGCCCTCGGCGGCGACCACTCCGTAGCCGTGGGTGTATCGGAAGTGGTTGTTGATCCAGTTCTTCTTCGGGATGCCCGCGAGGTTGATCTCACGCAGGCCGATGACCGTGTCCTGGTCCTTGCCGTCCTTGGTGTAGCGGTCGACGTCCAGGTTGTTCGGGAACGCGTAGTAGTTCCTGATCTGCTGGAGCTGCTGGAACGTCGGCGAGACGATGTTCGGGTCCATGATCCGGATGCTCGCCGTGGAATCGACGTCGTCGCGGAGCTGGGTCTTGTCCTCGGTCTTCCTCGTGCCCGAGTAGTCGGTGACCTGGGTGCCGTCGATGCCGTAGGCCTTGCGCGTCGCCTCGAGGTTCTTCTCGACGTACGGCGCCTCCTTGGCCTGCTCGTTCGGCTGGACCTGGAACTTCTGCACGATCGCCGGGTACAGGCCGCCGATGAGGATCGCGGAGAGCACCATCAGGCCGAAGCCGATCACGGGCAGCTGCCAGGTCCGCCGCCACAGGGTGGCGAAGAACAGCAGCGCACAGATGACGGCGATGCAGAACAGGATCGTCTTGGCCGGCAGATAGGCGTTGGCGTCGACGTACCTCAGGCCCGTCCAGTTGTCGGTCGCCCTGAAGTCGCTGGACTTCACCGCGAGTCCGTACCGGTCGAGCCAGTACGCGACCGCCTTGAGCGCCACGAAGACACCGATGAGCACCGACAGGTGCCCGGTGGCTGCGGCCGTGGCGCGGGCACCAGGGCTGGTGACGCGCAGGCCGCCGTACAGGTAGTGGGTGAGCGCGGCGGCGATCACGGACAGGATCGCGGCGGCGAAGCCGAAGCCGAGCAGGAACCGGTACCAGGGCAGGTCGAAGGCGTAGAAGGAGACGTCCAGCTTGAACTGGGGGTCCTTCTGCCCGAAGGGCACGCCGTTGACCCACATCAGCCACGTGCGCCACTGGCCGGAGGCCGAGGCGCCGGCGATCAGGCCCACCAGGGCGGTGACCCCGAGCAGGAGCCACTTCTTGTAGGGCGCGATGCCCATCCGGTAGCGGTCGAGGTTCTGCTGCTCCATCGACATGGCGCTCAGCGGCGGCCGCAGCCGGTGCGCCAGCCAGATGTTGAAGCCGACGGCGAGCGCCATGAGCAGGCCGAAGACGGAGAAGAGCCCGATCTTGGTCCACAGGGTGGTGGTGAAGACCGAGGAGTAGTCCACCGAGCGGTACCAGAGCCAGTCCGTCCAAAAGCCCGCGAACATGGTGAACACCATGACGAGGACGGCCAGGACGCCCAGCGTCATGAGCAGGGTCCGGACACGCCGGGACGGGCGGCCCACTCTGATCCGCGGCCCCGAAGGGCCTCCGCCGCGGTCCGGCATCTGGAAAGCCAAGGTGCGCACCTCGAAGTTCGCTGTTGATTCGTCAGGCCCGCGTCTTACGGACCGTTCGTGGCCCCCGTGATGGTGGGCCCCCACCTATGCAACTTACTCACCGTTTACTCGGTTCCCGATTCCGGCCGGGAACGAGGCAGGATTGTGACCATGTCCAACACTCCCATGGCTGCGAACCCGCTCACCCGGGCCGTCCTCGAGATCGACGAGTACGTCTCCGGCCTCAGCTGGGACCAGCCGGCCCGCCTTTTCGCCCTCGTCGACACCGTACGGCTACGGGCTGAACAGCCCTCGCTCGCGGACCGGCTCGGTCTGGGGGAGGAGTCGGAGAACTCCGGCCTCACCCCGATCGAGCAGGACGAAGTTCCAACGGGCAAGCCGCTCGATGAGTTCCTCGCCACCATCGCCTGGCCCGACGCGGTGGCCGGCTGCGCCCTCGCCGTGGAGCGCCTGATGCTGCCGCCGTCCGCGGAGGCCCAGGTCCCACAGGGGCTGAGCGAGGCCGCGCTCACGAAGTGGGTGGCGGACCACCCGGACCGCCAGGAGGTCCGCATGACGGTCGCGGTCCTGCGCGACGGCACCCGTGAGTCGGCCCTGCGGCTGCGCGAGAAGGACTCCCCCACCGAGGTCCTGACCGGCTCCGACCTGGTTCCGGGGCTGGCGGAGGCGCTGGCGGCGACGTTCGAGGAGTAGTCCCGCAGGACCGTGGGGCCCGGCTTTCCGGGCCCTTGGTCCCCGGGCTACTTACCGCACTTCGGCAGGTCCGCGGTGTCGCCGCTGCGGATGTCCTGGAGCGCGCCGAGGGCGTCCTCGATGGTGCCCACCTTGATGAGGGTGAGACCGTCGGGGGTGTCCTCGGCGGCGGCCGCGCAGTTGTCGGTGGGCGTCAGGAAGTACTGCGCGCCCTTGGCCCGCGCGCCCACGGTCTTCATCTCGATGCCGCCGATCGGCCCGACCTTGCCGGCGTCGTCGATCGTGCCGGTGCCGGCCACGAACTTGCCATCGGTCAGGCTGCCGGGGGTGAGCTTGTCGTAGATGCCGAGAGCGAACATCAGCCCGGCGCTCGGCCCGCCGACGTCGGCGAGCTTGATGTCGATGGTGAACGGGAACGTGTGGTCGGTCCCGGCGGAGATCCCCACGATGGCGCGCTTCTCACCGGTGTCGTCGGACGTCGTGGTGGTGATGGTGATGTCCTGCGTCCGGGTCGGCGTCCGCTTCTCCTTCTCCGCGGCAGCCTGCTCCTTGGCCGGCACGATCGTGAAGCGGACGTCCTGGCCCGGCTTGTGCTTGGTGACGAGCTCGGCGACGTCGGCCGGCTCCTTCACCGCCGTACCGTCGACGGCCTTGATCACATCCCCCGCGTGCAGCTTGTCCTCGGCCGGGGAATCCTTGACGACCGTCGAGACGATCACCCAGGACTTCACCGGAACGTCCAGCTCCTTCAGGGCGGCGACCTTGGCGCTCTCCTGGGACTGGCTGAACTCCTCGGCGTTCTCCTGGGTGGACTGCTCCTCGGTCTTGCCGTCCGGGTAGAGCGTCTCGTGCGGCACGACCTTGTTGTCATGCGCGAGCCAGCCGTAGACGGCTTCGACCAGGTTCATCCGGTAGTCGGCACTCGTGACCCGGACCGTGGTCATGTTCAGATGGCCACTGGTCGGGTAGGTCTTCTTCCCCGCGATCTGCAGCACCGGCTCACCGTCGTGATCGCCCAGCGTGTTCACCGTCGGCCCCGGGGACATCTCCGCGTAGGGCACGGGGATGAACACTCCCGCGCACAGGAGCGCGATCAGCATCAGGGTGGAGGCGAGCATCGTCGCGGTGCGGCGTGGCATGACTCGACAGTACGGGACGGTCCTGTCAGCGCACCGTCAGGGCCGCCCGTCCGGGGCGGTCCTCCGCCTTCCCACGCCTGTGACCTGCTGCTTCTCTGGCCGTCAGGCACCCGGCCGGGGCTTCTCCATGGCCTCGCGGAAGCGGGCGTAGCCGATGAGCTCCGGGCCGTCGTTACGGACCTTGCGGGTCCGGTTTGCCCAACTGCCCCAGAGCCCCGCGCCGATGGCAGCCGCAAGCGGAATCAGCAACCAGGCGAGCGCCGCCATGCCGACCTCCAACCCCTTTGAGCATCCGCAACTGACTGATCAGCAGATTAACGATCCGCAGTGACAACGCTCACGCCAGGGGGGCGGTTACGCAACCGGAAGGCGGCTTCCCGGATCAGCAGGCGCCGACCCACTCCTCGGTGCCGTCGGAGAACCTCTGGTGTTTCCAGATGGGCACTTCGTGCTTGAGGTCGTCGATCAGCTTCCGGCAGGCCTCGAAGGCCTCTCCGCGATGCGGGCAGGAGACGGCGACGACCACGGCGAGGTCCCCGACCCGGAGGTCCCCCACGCGGTGGACGGCCGCCAGGGCCCGCACCGGGAACTCGGCGGCGACCTTCTCGGCGACCCGCCGCATCTCGGCCTCGGCGCTGGGGTGGCACGAATACCCCAGCGCCTCGACATCGGCGCCCCCGTCGTGGTTCCGCACGGTTCCCACGAAGAGCGCGGTGCCACCGGCCGCATCGTCCCCGACGGCACGGAACACCTCGTCCAGGGAGAGGGCCGAGTCCCGGATCCCGATCAGCTTGATCGGGTCCTGCGCGGCCTGCTCGCCGGGGTGTTCGTTCGTGGTTGCCATGTGTCCATCGTGCCGCACGCGACCGACAGCACGGAATAGAGCCATCGACCGGCACACGCCCCTGGGCGTTTGGAGTCTCCTACAGGGGCGTCCCTCAGATTCGCCGCCGCGCCTTCCGCGCCCGCCGCACCACCGCCGCAGCGCCCAGCAGCGCCACCGTCGCGCCCGCGGCGCCCGCGGCCGTCGCGTCCTTGCGGCCCAGGCGTCGTCCGGCGACCGTGTGCCGGCCGGACACCTCCTCCAGGAGTTCGGCCAGCACCTCCTCGTTGGTGTACTGCGGCCGCCACCCGGCGTCGTGCAGCCGGCTGCCGCTCACGACCCAGGGGTACATCGTGTACGCGAGGTCCCCGGCCGGGGACGGCGTGAGCCCGATCCGGTGCAGTCGCGCCGCCGCGCCCAGCGCGACCGCCGACGGCAGCTCCATGCGGCGGATGCCGCTGAGCTCCTCGACCTCCTCCTGCTCGAGCCAGCCGTCGCAGCCGACGGTCAGTTCCCCGTCGACCTTCTCCAGGACGGCGTACTCCAGCGCGCTGCACAGGTCCTCGATGTGGCAGAACTGCCACGCGGGCCGCGATCCGGCGACGACGAGGAGCCGGGGAGACTCGAAGTACCTGGTCAGCGCGGTGTCCGTGCCGCCCACCAGCACGGCGGGCCGTACCACGGTGACATTGAGTCCCGGGTGCGCCCGGGGCGCTCGCCGCGCCAGCCGTTCGATCTCCAGCAGGTCACCGACGCCGGTCGCCTCGGCCGTGGCCCGCAGCTCGGCGTCCTCGGACAGGGGCAGCTCGTTGTCGGGCAGCGCCCCGTAGACCATCGCGGAGGTGCAGAGCACGACGCGGTGCACTCCGGCCGCCGCGGCCGCTGTCAGGACGGTCTGCGTCCCCCGTACGTTGTAGGCCGTTCGGGCGGCGGCGTCGGTTTCGAGATCGAGATCCAGCGCCAGGTGCACCACCACGTCGGCCCCGCGCAGCTTGTCCGCGATGGCCGGATCCCGTACGTCCAGGATGTGCCACTGGGCCGCCGCGCACTCGCCGCGCCGCTCGTCGATGGCCACGACCTGCTTGACCTCGTCGGACGCGGCGAGCTGCTCGGTGAGCAGGGCTCCTACGCCGTACGCGGCTCCGGTGACCGCGACGACGGGGCCGCGCGGCGCGGGACTCGCGGAACTGGTTGACTGGTTTCGCGCTGCGCGAACCTGCGGATCTGGGGAACTCACCGGGCGTCTCCAGCGGTTGTCTTCAGTACGAGCGCGTCCGACGCGTGCGTACCAGGTGGCATCCATCCTGCCGCAGGCCGTCAGCCGGCGAAGCACCGAGGCCCGATCCGCCCCAGGTGTCTACGCTGGGTGGTGTTGTCGGGCAGCCGTGCCGCCGGAAAGAACCGGCGGCCCTACCAGCCGAGGAATCCCGTGAGTGACACCCCATTCGGATTCGGCCTTCCGCCGGAGGAGCCGGACGACGGCGACGAGGGCAAGAAGAAGGACCAGCAGAGCGGTGGTGGTCAGGGACCGGCCAACCCGTTCGGATTTGGCGGCCTGCCCGGAGCCGGAGGCTTCGGCGCGGGCCCCGGCGGCCCCGGAGGCCCCGGTGCGGACAATCCGTTCGCAGCCATGTTCGGGTCGCTGAACCCCACCGACCTGGGCGCCGCGTTCCAGCAGCTCGGCCAGATGCTCTCCTACGAGGGCGGCCCGGTGAACTGGGACATGGCCAAGCAGATCGCCCGCCAGACGGTCTCCCAGGGCAGCCCTGACGGCACCAAGGACGCCAGCGTCGGCCCCGCCGACCGCAAGGGCGTCGAGGAAGCCGTCCGCCTGGCCGACCTGTGGCTCGACGATGCCACGTCCCTGCCCTCCGGCGCCGCCTCCGCGGTGGCCTGGAGCCGCGCGGAGTGGGTCGAGGCCACCCTGCCCGCCTGGAAGGAGCTCGTCGACCCGGTCGCCGAGCGCGTCGGCACCGCCATGGGCGATGTCCTGCCGGAGGAGATGCAGGCCATGGCCGGCCCGCTGATCGGCATGATGCGCTCGATGGGCGGCGCCATGTTCGGCACGCAGATCGGGCAGGCCGTCGGCGTGCTCGCCGGCGAGGTCGTCGGCTCGACCGACATCGGCCTGCCGCTCGGCCCGGCCGGCAAGGCCGCGCTGCTGCCGGTGAACATCGAGACCTTCGGCAAGGACCTGAGCGTCCCTCAGGAGGAGGTACGGCTCTACCTCGCCCTGCGCGAGGCCGCCCACCAGCGCCTCTTCGCCCACGTGCCGTGGCTGCGCTCGCATCTGTTCGGCGCCGTCGACGGCTACGCGCGCGGGATCAAGGTCGACACCGCCAAGCTGGAGGACGTGGTCGGCCAGTTCGACCCGCAGAACCCGGAGCAGATGCAGGAAGCCCTCCAGCAGGGCATGTTCCAGCCCGAGGACACGCCCGAGCAGAAGGCCGCCCTGGCCCGTCTGGAGACGGCTCTGGCGCTCGTGGAGGGCTGGGTGGACGCAGTGGTCCACGCCGCCGCGAAACCCCGCCTGGCGTCCGCCGACGCCCTGCGCGAGACGCTGCGCCGCCGCCGCGCCTCGGGCGGTCCGGCCGAGCAGACGTTCGCCACGCTGATCGGCCTGGAGCTGCGCCCGCGCCGTCTGCGGGACGCCTCACGTCTGTGGGCCTCGCTCACGGACGCGCGCGGTGTCGACGGCCGGGACGCCCTGTGGCACCACCCGGACATGCTGCCGACGGCGACCGACCTGGACGACCCGGACGGCTTCGTGCACCGCGAGCAGATCGACTTCTCCGAGCTGGACAAGATGCTCGGCGAGGCGGCCGACAAGCCCGACCTGAAGAAGAAGGACGAGGGCGAGGACGAGAACAAGGGCGACGACGCCGGGTGAGCCTGTACGACGACGCGGCCCTCGTGCTGAAGGGGTACGAGGGCCAGGCGGAGCTGCGCCAGGCCTATCTCGACCACCTGGCGGAGCACCCGGACGGCCTCTGGAAGGCCTGCCACGCGGGTCACATCACGGCGAGCGGCCTGGTGATCGACCCCGAGGGCGGCCGGGTGCTGCTGACCCTGCACAAGAAGCTGCGGATGTGGCTGCAGATGGGCGGCCACTGCGAGCCGGGCGACAGCTCCCTGGCGGATGCGGCCCTGCGCGAGGCGACGGAGGAGTCCGGCGTCCCGGGGCTCTCCCTGCTGCCCGGCGGCCCGGTACGCCTGGACCGGCATCCGATCCCGCCGCCCTGCCACTGCCACTTCGACGTCCAGTACGCGGTCCTGGCGCCCCCGGACGCCGCACACGCGATCAGCGACGAGTCTCTGGACGTGCGCTGGTTCGGCTACGGCGAGGTGGCGGAGGTGGCGGACGAGTCAGTGGTCCGCCTGCTGGAGGCCACGCGCGCGAGGCTCGCGGCCTGAGTACGTGTAAGGGGCGGCTGATCGGTCGGCCGCCCCTTACGTTCGATTCCGCCGGTGGCCACACCCCTTCAGGGGCGCGGGGGAACTGCGCGACCGGCCGCACACGGTGTGCGGCCCGGACCGGACCGTACAGCCACGAACCCCTCGGCTGAACCGCGAAGCGGTCAGCTCCAGACGTTGCCCTGGTTCTGCCCGCGTGCTCCCTGCTGGCCCATGCCGTACTGGGCGGAGAGGCCCGAGCCGATCTGGGCGTTCTGCGGTGGCAGCAGTTCGCTCGGCTGGACGAGCGCGACGCCGGTGCCCATGAAGCTCAGCTCCCAGCCCTCGCCGGTGCTGCCGCGGCGCCGCCACACCCCGGAGGAGTGCGTCTGGGCCTGCATCTGCACGCGCAGGCTCGTCGACCAGGCGACGATGGCGTCGGCGTCGCAGTTGACGTACTTGTCGGGCGTCACCTGCAGCAGCAGCGGCATCCCGGAGGTCATCAGGGCGACCTTGCCCCGGCCTGAGATGTTGAGCTGGTACTTCCCGGAGCCGGAGATGCCGTACACGCTGTCCACGGCGATGACCTCGTGGTGCAGGGAGGAGTCCATCGCCAGCACGTAGCTGCTGTCGACGGTGAGGCCCTCCTGGTCCACCTCCATGACGTGGACGTGCTGCTTGAGGTTGGCGAGGTAGACCGTGCCCTGCCCGTGGCAGCGCATGAGGTCGAGTCCCTCACCGGTGTGCGCACGCGAGCGTGCCTGGTCGTTGCTCTGGTACTCGGCGTCGAACTCGACGAGGCCCTGGTAGGCGACCATGGTGCCCTTGCGGGCCAGGATGTCGTCGTGGCCCTCCAGGGCGACGCGCAGCATCTGCTTGTTCTGCAGGCTCCAGCGTTCCTGGGTCTGCTGCTCGTTGTAGGCGAAAATCGGGCTCTGCATGGCGTGTGGTTCCCCCTCAGCCCCGGACCCGGAGGCGGTCGGTGCTGTCCTCGCTGGGCTGGACGACGACGATGCCCTGACCGGAGAAGGCCATCTGGTAGGCCTCGCCGCTGCCGCGGCCGATCAGCGACTGGGCCCGGAAGCTGCGCTTGCCCTTCACCTTGAGGTTCGGGGACCAGGCGACGAGCGCGTCGGGGTCGACGTACGTCTCGTCCTCGCCGCCTCCGCAGTCGACGACGATGGGCTTGCCCCGGGAGGTCAGCGCGACCCAGCCCTGCCCGGAGATCTTGGTGTTCCACAGGCCCTGCCCGGCGAACTTCGCCAGGCCCTTGACCCGCTCCACGCCCCAGGTGAGGTGGGCGTCGAAGGCGAGCAGGTTGGTGGCGTTGACGGAGATGCCGTCGCCGTTGAGGTTGATGACGACGACGTTCGCCCCGTAGTCGGCGAGGTAGAGCAGGCCGTCGCCGGAGCACTTCATCAGGGGCGCGCCCTCGCCGGTCATCCAGTCCTTGGCGATCTGGCGCACGGCCGGCGGGTTGGGCTCGTACTGGACGAACCCTTCGTAGGCGACCATCGACCCCACGCGCGCGAGGAGGTCGTTCCCGGTCTGCATGGCGACCTTCAGCATGTGGTTGCCGTGGTTCTCCATGCGGGCGGTGACAGGGGCGGGGGCGTGGCCCGCGAGCTGCTGTGTCATGACGGGCTCCCTCAGACCTCGTACGGCTGGACGACGATGAAGTTGCCGGGCGCACCCCGGAACTGGAGGTTGACGCTCTCCCCCGTGTCACCGGGGTAGGCGTTGCGGCGCATCCGCACCTGACTGGAGACGACGACCTGGGCGGCGGCCGACCAGGCGACCACGGCGTTGCAGTCGGCGAACGTGGTGGGCGTGACGGGCAGCACCACGGGCGTGCCGTGCGTCTTCACGACGATGGTGCCGGTGCCCTGGAACTGCATGGTGAACAGTGCGCCGCCGGGGATGCCGTGCCCTTCGATGCGGCGGACCTCGTAGGTGAGGCTCTCGTCGAAGGCGAGGACGTTCTCGGCGGAGACGCAGACGGCGTCGCCCTGGAGCTCGAGGGGGTGCAGCATGGTCGAGTTCTCGGCGAGGAACACCTGCCCCTGGCCGGTACAGCGCATCAGCTGCATCTCCTGGCCGGTCGCGTTGCCCACGATCCGGCCGGCGAAGCCGGCGCCCTTGTAGCTGAAGTCGACCTTGCCCTGGTAGAGCACCATGCTGCCCTGCCGGGCCAGCACCGGCTGTCCGCCGATGCCGAGGTCGACGCGGACCAGCTTCTTGTTCTGCTGGGTCCAGCGCTGCCCCGTGGGGGTCTCCTTGAACTGCTGGAGCGCGGCGGACACACCGGGGCCCTGGGGAGCGCCTTGAGGGGCACCCTGCGGGGCTCCGTAGGGCGCCGCCTGCCCGAACGGCTGCTGCTGGCCGTAGCCCGGAGGAGGGGTGGGCTGGCCGTAACCGGGAGGCGGGGTGGCCTGGCCGTAACCGGGGGGCGGGGCCGGGGCATGGGGAGCCTGCGGCGCGTGAGGTGCCTGCGGCTGGCCGTAGCCGGGAGGCGGCGGGGCCGTCTGGCCGGGGACCTGGCCGTACTGCGGCGGCTGCTGGCCCGGATGGCCGTACGGTGCGGGCGCCGGGGGCGGGGGCGGCACCGGGGAGCCACCGGGCGGGGTGTTCAGGGGCGCGACGATGGTCGGGGCGGCGTGCACCTGGGGTGCGGGCGCCGGGGCTGGAGGCGGGGTGGGTCCGGGCGGGGGCGCGAAGCCCTGTGCGGCGGGCTGGGGCGCGGGAGCCGGAGGCGCCGCCGGTGCGGATTCCGGAGTTCCGGGGACTCCGAACGCGGGCGGGGCGAAGCCCGGGGCGGCGCCGGCCTGCGGCTGCTGCGGGGCGGTCGCGGACGTCTCCTCCTCGGCCACCTCTCCGCCGAAGTTCTTCAGCAGCGCATCCAGACCGCCGTCGAAGCCCTGCCCGACGGCGGCGAACCGCCAGACGTCCTTGAGGTAGAAGTCGCCCAGCATCACTGCACGTTCGGTGGAGAACTCCGAGCCGTTGAAGGAGTAGCGCGCCACCTCCTCGCCGCCCGCGACGATGCGGATGTAGCCGGAGGCGATCTGCGACATCTGGCCGGCGCCGTCGATCGTCGCCGTGAAGGACAGCTTCTGGATCTGCGACGGGATCCGGTCGAGCGTCACCCGGAAGGACTCCGTGTCGCCCGCCTGGGCGCCCAGGAGCTGAATGGACTCCTCGGGGGACTTCGGCTGGTTGAAGAAGACGAAGTACCGGTCGTCCGAGAGCCGTTCGTCGGCGTCGAGGCCGAAGCAGCTGATGTCGAAACTCAGTCCGGGGCCGGCGATCTGTACGCCTACGTACAGATCCGTGCCCGCGGTGAGGTCACTGATCCTGGCCTTGTGGCCGCGTTGGAATTCCCTGGCCATGCGTAACGACCGTCCCCCATCCAGAACGTGAGTGCGTCGCGCCAGGCTAACGGCAAACTCGGACACCGGACGAGGTCGGTACAGAGCCGGTACACAACGCCCGCTCAGCCGTATCGGCTGTTCGCTCGCGGAAAGCGGCCGGTCACCCCTCGGGGCCCTCACCCCGCGCACCGGGTACATGGGGCAACCGCTCGGCGGCGACCACGCCTTCGAGATATCCCCGCGCCCGCTCCGTGCGCGGATAGGCCTCCAGGAGTTCCCAGAAGCGAGGTCCGTGTCCGGGGACGAGCAGATGGGCGAGTTCGTGGACGAGAACGTAGTCGACGACGTACTCGGGCATGCCCTGAAGGCGGTGCGACAGGCGGATGCTGCCTTCGGAGGGGGTGCAGGATCCCCAGCGCGTGTTCTGGTTGGTCACCCAGCGCACCGACGCGGGCCGGGCACGCCCGTCGAAGTACTGGTCCGAGAGGCGCCGGGCACGCTCGGCCAGCTCTGCGTCACCGAGCGCCCGCTTGCTCTCCTGGGCGGCCAGTTTGTCGAGCATGACGTTCACCCAGCGCTGCTCCTCCGCCTCGGACATCCGGGCGGGGATGAGCACCACGGTGCGATCGCCCTCGCGGTACGCGGAGACCGTTCTGCGTCGGCGGGTGCTCCTGCGGACCTCGATCGCGCTCGCCCTCGAGCCGCTCGGCGGCTGGCTCGTCGTGCTGCGCTGTGCGGTTCCGGCGCGGTGCAGTGGGTCGGCGGGCACGCCCCGACGTTACCCGCTGCACACCGGGAAGTCCCGGCTCCGGGACGGTTCGGTGCAGCCGCTCCCGCCGGGTGCCGGATTTGTACGACGAATGCCCGCGCCTGTGGACAACTTTCGGCAGCAGACGGCGGGTTTGGGCATGCTGGATCTCGTCGGCGAAGCGATGGCGGGACCGGCCCGGGACCAGGGGCCGTATCCGCGCTCGAGTTCGGCCTGCGCACGGGCCGTGCCTGTGCTCGGGCCCCGCTCGTGACGGGCTCGGCGTGACCAGCTGGGGCCTGCGTCCGCGCTCCACCGGCATACGGGGACGATCTGCGGCATACGGGGGCTGTGATGCATCCAATCGTGAAACCCGCACTCAGGCGTGGCTGGCGCGACCTCAAGACCGTGCAGTTCGGAATGACACCGGCGCATGCGATGACGGTCGGTCCCATAGACCTGGCGACGGGCAGCTTCCTCGACCTGCTGAACGGCACGCGGGGTCTGGAGCTCCTGCGCGAGGAGGGACGCCGCATGGACCTGCCCGACGGGCATGTCGACGGGCTGGTGCGGGGGCTCGCGGGAGCGGGGCTGCTGGACGACGCCCGGGGCGGCGGGCCGGCCGCCGACGCCCTGCGGAAGAAGAAGGAGGTCCTCGACCGGCTGCGCCCCGACCTGGCCTCCCTCTCCCTGACGACCTCGGCGCCCGGCGATGCGATCGGGCAGCTGGCCGCCCGGCGCTCGCAGCGCGTGCAGGTGCGGGGCGCGGGCCGGGTGGGTGTCGTGCTGGCCTCGCTCCTGGCCGGGGCCGGCGTGGGTGAGGTGGACGTGCTCGACGGTGGCCGTGTGGAGCCGTGGGACGTCGCGCCGGGCGGGCTTCCCCCGGAATCCGTCGGCGACCGCAGGGACGAGTCGGCCCGCCGCGCCGTGCGCCGGGCGGCCCCGGACCGGCCGCCGCGCCGCAGGGCGACCCAGGCGTCCCCGGACGACGGCGACCCGGGGTTTTCACTGGTGATCCTTGCCCCGCGGGACGATGTCGCCGTGCACGCGCCCGACCCGGCCGCCGCCGAGCCGCTGATGACGTCCGGGACACCCCATCTGTACGCCGGTGTCGTGGAGGGCACCGGCGTGGTCGGCCCTCTCGTCCTGCCCGGGGAGACGGGCTGCGCCGGCTGTCTGCACGAGAGGCGTGCCGACCGGGACCCGACCTGGCTGCGCCTGGTGGCCCAGTGGCGCTCCGGCAGGCAGCGTCAGGTGCGGCCCTGCGATCTGACGCTGGCCACGACCGTGGCCGGACTGGCGGCCGCCCATGCGCTCGCTTTTCTGGACGGCCGGGTTCCGTCCAGCGCCGGGGCGCGCTGGGAGGTCTCCGTCCCCGCTCTCCACTGGCATGCGCGGCCGATCTGGCCGCATCCGGCATGCCCGTGCGGGGCGTCGGAGAGAGGAAAAGGGGAGCACCTCTCGGAGGACGGGGAGCCGGAGGGGACAATGGCGGTGCAACGGCCGTCGGAGCGGTGCCGTGAGGCAGAGGCGGAGCGGCCGGCTGGGACTTGGAGGGCGCATGTCTGATCTTCCCCGGAAGGCGGTCACCCGGACCGCCAAGCTCGCCGCGCTCCCGCTCGGCATCGCCGGGCGGGCGACCTGGGGATTCGGCAAGCGGATCGTCGGCGAGTCCGCCGATCTCGTCGGCCGGGAACTCCAACAGCGCACGGCGGAGCAGCTGTTCAAGGTGCTCGGCGAGCTCAAGGGCGGCGCGATGAAGTTCGGCCAGGCCCTGTCCGTCTTCGAGTCCGCGCTGCCCGAGGAGGTGGCCGGCCCCTACCGGGCCGCGCTGACCAAGCTCCAGGAGGCGGCGCCGCCCATGCCGACCCGCACCGTGCACGCGGTGCTCGCGGAGCGGCTCGGCGACGGCTGGCACGAGCTGTTCCTGGAGTTCGAGGACAAGCCCGCCGCGGCGGCCTCGATCGGCCAGGTCCACCGGGGAGTGTGGCACGACGGCCGCGAGGTGGCGGTCAAGGTGCAGTACCCGGGCGCCGGTGAGGCCCTGCTGTCGGACCTGAACCAACTGAGCCGCTTCTCGCGTCTGCTCGGTCCGCTGATCCCCGGCATGGACATCAAGCCACTGATCACGGAGCTGAAGGACCGCGTCTCGGAGGAACTGGACTACGGCCTGGAGGCCCAGGCCCAGCAGGCCCACGCCGGGGAGTTCACGGACGACCCGGATGTGGTCGTGCCGCAGGTGGTCCACCAGTCCGACCAGGTCCTGGTCACCGAGTGGATGGACGGCATCCCGCTGTCGGAGATCATCTCGGACGGCACCCAGGAACAGCGCGACCGAGCCGGTCAGCTCCTGGCCCGCTTCCTCTTCTCCGGCCCCGCCCGCACGGGCCTGCTGCACGCCGATCCCCACCCGGGCAACTTCCGGCTTCTGCCCGGCGGCCCGGAGGGCGAGGACGACTGGCGCCTGGGTGTCCTGGACTTCGGCACGGTCGACCGTCTCCCGGGCGGGCTGCCGGCCACCATCGGCGAGTCCCTGCGCATGACTCTCGACGGGGAGGCCGAGGCGGTCTACCAGCTCCTGTGCACGGAAGGGTTCGTGAAGGAGACCGTAGAGCTGGACCCGGACGCCGTCATGGACTACCTGCTGCCGATCATCGAACCGGCCCAGGTGGAGGAGTTCACCTTCACCAGGGGCTGGATGCGCAGCCAGGCTGCTCGTGTCGCCGACCCCCGCTCCCCCGCCTACCAGCTCGGCAAGCAGCTCAATCTGCCCCCGTCCTATCTGCTGATCCACCGGGTGACGCTGAGCACGATCGGCGTGCTGTGTCAGCTGGGGGCGACGGTGCGGCTGCGCGAGGAGCTGGAGGAGTGGCTGCCGGGGTTCGTTCCGGAGGACCTGGTGGACGGCGAGGAGGCGGTGGCGGAGGCGTGAGTCCCGGCTGCGGGCCTCACCACCAGTCCAGATCCAGGCGCCCCTCGATGGACCTGAGGTTCGCCCGGGAGCAGGTCTCGCAGTAGTGGTGGCGGGCGCCGTTCTCCACGGAGTAGGTCCAGGTGAGTGGGGGACCTTCGGTCAGCACTTCGGCCGACGTGCCACAGCGGGCGCAGACAAAGCGGCGCGGCTCCGCGGCAGAGCCGTCGTCGCTGCCTCCTGGAGGACTCGTCATCCGGCGACGATATCTCCGCGCCCGGTGACTCGGTGAGCACAACGCCCCGGGCTGGGCTGGCGCGCCCCCCGGCTGCTGACCGGCATCACGCCCCAGCTCAGTACGCACCGCGCCCTGTCGATGGCCGGGCGTGCCCGGGGCTCGGTGCGCCATGCCCTGGCGCAACGCCCCAGCCCGTTGGGCACCGTGCCCCCGCACCACAGCCTGGCTCGGTGGGCGCCGCCCGCCCGCTTGGCCGGCACAACGCACCGCGGGGGCCGGTCGGTTCGGCACGGACCGGCCCCCGCGTGACAGCTCGGCGGCGGCAGCGCGGCCTCTCAGCTGGGAGGCCCCCGCTTCAGGTGCGGGTTACTGCATGACCGCCATGGCGAGCGCCCGGCGGGCACGCATTGACGCGCGCTCCGCCCTGCGCTGCATCCGGCGGGCGGCCGCCAGGCGCACGGCCTGGCGATCCCGCTCCGCCTCCTGCAGTCGCTCGTGCATATGCGCACGAGCCATGGCTTCTGGAATGAGTTGCATCTCACGGGTCCTGTTCTGACGCGAGTCCTTCGCGCCGCTGATGGTGAAGTCTTGGGTAGCGGAGCCTGCGGGCTCGTAAGTGGACGGCTTCATCGGGGCCTGCTTCTGGGGGTCGTGCGTGAGGGGGCGGTCGATCGTTCCTGCGGTGTTCATGCTGTGACCGGGTTCTTGCGCGGGCGGCCACGCGGCCGCTTCCGGGCGACAACGACACCCTGGACGAACAGCTCGCCACCCCAGACGCCCCAGGGCTCGCGCCGCTCCTTGGCGCCGGCGAGGCAGGCCTCGACCAGCGGGCAGGTGCGGCAGAGTGCCTTGGCGTACTCGACGTCCGCGGGCGACTCGGCGAAGAAGACCTCCGGGTCGTAGGAGCGGCACGGGACGGGTACGCCGAGGTTCTCGATGGCGTCGTCGAGCGCGGTGAGCGCGGTGAGCGGGGTCAAGGCGGGGTCCTCCGTGGAGCCGGGCTTGGGGATCGTGTCGGAAGGCGGTACGGACGGGGCGTGCGCTTCGAGTTGCACGGTTCGTCTTCCTCGTCTGGTCGTTCCGGCCTGTTGGCCGGGGGTGGTGGTACCGGGTTCTTTTCTTGTCCCGAGGCGCCTTCGGTCCGTCATCCCTGTTCAGGGACAAACAGAAGGGCCGCGGATCCCGGATGGGGTTCCGCGGCCCTGAAGGCGCCGGCCTGATCGGCGATCAGGCTGGATCACTCCAGGGTTCTGGCCCACGGAAGGCCCACATCTGGTGGTGCTGCGTCGTCTGCTTCCGGAATCCGGCACCGGTCGTGGTGAAGGCATAGGCCTTTGCCTGTGCCTCTACTGCCGCTTCCAGTGCCTTGGTCGGTCGCTCATTGCGCTCACGGACGGGAAGGCCCGCGGGAGCAACGGAGAGGGACGCCGGACGGGCGGCACGAATGCCGGACAGACCGGTGCCCAGGTTCGAAACGCCGAGCATGCACGCGGAGACGGCCGAGCGATCGGTCATTTTCACGATGCTGACGGAGCTGGTGTTGATGCTGATCACTGGACTCGCCTCCTCTCGGCGTCTCGGGGGACTGGTGAACCAGTCCGACGGATGTGCAAGTACAACACGGAATCAGGGCCTCCGAGAAGGCCGCTGCTCTCGTGCCTAAGAACCTATGGGGATTGCTGGGGCATGCGCAAACTATTTTTTCGACGAGTTCGTGTCAGTCCTGATCCGTGCTCTCCGCGAGTGACTGGCCTGCGCAGATGGCCAGTACGTCGGCGCCGTAGCGGGTGAGCTTGCGCATCCCGACACCCGGGATGCGGGCGAGCTCACGCTCGTCGTCGGGGGCGGACTCGGCGATCGCCATCAGGGTCCTGTCAGTGAACACGCAGAAGGCGGGCTGACCACTGCTGCGCGCCTGGTCGGCGCGCCACTCGCGCAGCCGCTCGTACAGGCCCTCGTTCATGTCGGAGGGGCAGTCGTCGCAGCGCATCAGCTTCATCTCGCCCGGGTCGGTCAGCGTGCGGCCGCAGACCCGGCAGCGGGCGGGAACTCGCTGGGCCCGTTTCGGGGCGGACCCCCTGGTTCCGGGGATTCCGCGCTCGATTCCGCCCACTCCGCCGGCGGTGGCGCGTCCCGTGGTGCCCGTCGAACCGGGGCGCAGCCCGTCGAGGAAGCGACTGGGGCGGCGGTTCGGGCGTCCGCCGGGTGAGCGGGAGAGCGCCCACGAGACATGGAGGTGTTCTCGCGCGCGGGTGACACCGACATAGAGGAGGCGGCGCTCCTCCTCGACCTGTTCGTCGGTCTTCGCGTAGGTGATCGGCATCATGCCCTCGGCGACGCCGACCAGGAAGACGACGTCCCACTCCAGGCCCTTGGCCGAGTGCAGGGAAGCGAGGGTGACGCCCTGCACGGTGGGGGCGTGCTGGGCGTTCGCCCGTTCGTCGAGTTCCGCGACGAGGTCCGCCAGGGTGGCACCCGGTTTGGCGGCGGCGAAGTCCTGGGCGAGGTTCACCAGGGCGGCCAGCGACTCCCAGCGCTCTCTGACGGCACCGGAACCGGCCGGTGGCTGCGTCGTCCAGCCCTCTCCCGACAACACGGCGCGCACCTGGGAAGGAAGGTCGACGACGTCGTCCAGGAGGGAGTCGTTGCCGCCGAAGCGGGCTGCGCCGCGCAGGGCGATGCCCGCCTTGCGCACCTCCGGGCGGTCGAAGAACCGCTCGGCACCGCGCAGCTGGTAGGGCACCGCGGCGTCGGCGAGGGCCTGTTCATAGGTCTCGGACTGCGCGTTCGTGCGGAAGAGGATGGCGATCTCGGAGGCCGGGACCCCCGCGTCGACGAGTTCGCGGATCCGGCGGGCCGCGCCTTCCGCCTCGGCGGGCTCGTCGGTGTACTCGGCGTAGACCGGCTCGGGCCCCGGGGCACGCTGGGAGACGAGCTCCAGGCGGTGGTCGGCGGCCCGGCCCCGGGCCTGGGCGAGCAGGCCGTTGGCGAGGTGGACGACCTGAGGGGTGGAGCGGTAGTCGCGGACCAGTTTGACGACGGTGGCTCCGGGGTGGCGGGCGCGGAAGTCGAGCAGATGGTCCGGAGTCGCCCCGGTGAACGAGTAGATCGTCTGGCTGGCGTCCCCGACCACGCACAGACTGTCCCGCTCCCCCAGCCACAGTTCGAGCAGGCGCTGCTGGAGGGGGCTGACGTCCTGGTACTCGTCGACCACGAAGTGCTGGTACTGGGTGCGGATCTGCTCGGCGATGTCGTGCCGATCCTGGAGGACGGCCACGGTCAGCAGCAGCACGTCCTCGAAGTCGATGACGGACCGCTCGCGCTTGACGTCCTCGTAGGCGGCGTAGAGCTGGACGATCTCGGCGGGGTCGCGGGGGGACTCACGGCCGGCCTTGGCAGCGGCGGGCGCGTAGTCGGCGGGGACGGTCTGGGTGACCTTGGACCATTCGATCTCGGCGGTGACGTCCCGCAGCTCGCCCCGGTCGAGCCGGATGCGGCAGGCGGCCGCCGCGTCGGCGACGAGCTGGATCTTGCGGTCGACGAGCCGGGGCATCGAGCCGCCGATCGCTTTCGGCCAGAAGTACTGGAGCTGCCGCAGGGCGGCCGAGTGGAACGTACGCGCCTGGACACCCCCGGCGCCGAGCTGGCGCAGCCGGCCGCGCATCTCCCCGGCGGCACGGTTGGTGAAGGTGACGGCGAGGACGCTGGAAGGGTGCAGAATGCCGGCGCGCACTCCGTAGGCGATGCGGTGGGTGATCGCCCGTGTCTTGCCCGTCCCCGCGCCCGCCAGGACGCACACCGGACCGTGCAGGGCCGTGGCCACCTCGCGCTGCTCGGGGTCGAGCCCGTCGAGCACCGCGTCGGCGGAGTCCGGTACCTGCGGGAACAGGGTGGAGTGCGTTGCTGCTGTCACACAGCCATGCTGCCAGGTCGCGCGAGACGGCTGCGTCGGTTGTCCACAGGCAGGCACTGATAGTCGTACCAATGCGGCAGTCGTTACGTCGGGCCGGGCCCGGGGGCGGGAATGGTGGACCTTTCACATACGTTCCCCCCACTGCGACCACCCGCCCCGAGCCACCGAAGGAGCACGAGAGACATGCTGGGCACTGTGACGATGTACAGCACCACGTGGTGCGGCTACTGCCGCCGGCTGAAGAGCCAGATGGACCGCGAGGGCATCGCGTACACCGAGATCAACATCGAGCAGGACCCGGACTCCGCCGCGTTCGTGGAGAAGGCGAATGGCGGAAACCAGACGGTGCCGACGGTTCAAGTAGTTCCCTCCAGTGGTGGTGCTGAGGTCGTCATGACGAACCCGAGCCTTGCCCAGGTGAAGCAGGCGCTCGGCGTCTGATCCCGCGATACGCAACCCCCGGTCGGCCTGGAGCTGATCGGGGGTTTGCGCGCTCCGGGGACTTTCCCGTTTTGGAAAGCCGGGGATCTTGACCGTGCTGGCCGAAGGCCAGAAGCATCGAACGCGACAAGGACCGTCGACCTGAGGGGGAAGCCGTGGGCACACCGCTGCGGAAGCTGTCGGGAGACCCGGAGTGCAAGAACGGCACGTGCCCGACGCTGTGGGGTACGGACGATGGCAAGGACTACGTGGTACAGGGTTACGTGATCACCGACCCTGAACGGCTGGCGCAGCTCGATCTCCCCGAGGGAGAGACGGCCGTCATGGTCCCGGCCGCCGCACTTGAGGAGTTCTTCCGTGCTCAGCGGTGAGGAGTTCGGCCGTCTCTTCGAGACCTTCGAGCGGACCGCGTTCCGGCTGGAGACGCTCGACGTGTATGACGTGGAGGAGGAGCGGGAGGAGATCGCTCGGTTCCTCGCGGGTGAGGACATGGGCCCGGAGTGGAGCGACAGCCCATGGGTGCGCTCGATGACCGACAAGGGCAAGAGCGTGTCCCGCCCTTCTGACTCGGAACGACAGAAGGCCCCCAAGCCGGGAGCCTTCCTCGCTCGCTCATGCTGCATCAAGCGGACGCCGGTACCACCGTGGCTTCCCCTGCTCCCTGGACTTCCTCCTGGCCATTCGCCCGCTGTGCTGTCCGCTCCGCTTCGAAGTCCTCCCAACGGCTGACGATCTCCCACTCCACACCCGTAAGCGGCTTCGGCTTCTCGTACGGCTTTCCCGGCAACGAGATCGGCGTGATCGGTGAGAGCACCTGAGAAGACCTGGAGGGCACATCCCAATACGTGATGCCCTGCAGCTTGATGTTCTCGATCAGGTCGCCGGGATCGATGGCCAGGACGTCATGTCCGAAGTACGCCTTGACCTTGTGCTTCTTCAGCCATTCACGCCGTTCGTCGACACTCGACCGCTCCCACCACTCCGCGTAACTCTCGCCCGTACCCGTCCACACGGTCACCGGCTTCGGTCCCTCCTGGCTGGTGACCTTCTCTCGGTCCTGGGCAAGGCTGGCGACTTGTGAGGCGTACGCGACGGCGCTGATCTCGTCCTGCTGGAGTTCCTTCAGGAGCTGGTTCATCTTGCCGTCGATCACGGCGAGCTTCGCCGCACGACTGTCGTCGATGGTCGTCTTCGACTCCATCCGTTCCAGGTGGCCGATCTCGCCCAACAGGGCCGACTCCAGCCAGGGATACAAGTCCTCTGCCCAGAACCTCTGCTTCGGGCATGCCTGGATGCCCTTGCTCTTGTTGCCGTGACACCGATACCGCTCGCGCTTGCCCTTGGTCGGGTCCCCCTTCACGAAGTAGAGGGAGCTACCGCACAGCATGCAGAACGTCACGCCCACCGTCGGCGACGTAGAGCCCTTCTGCTTCTTGTACTTGACCGAGGCGACGGCTTCCGACAGCTTCGTCCACTCCTCCTCGTTCAGTACCGGCTCAGACCGCATGACGGGTGTGCCGTCGTCGTTGCGGACCACGGCGCCATTGGCTCGCACGTACTCCCCAAGCAGAGACCGGCTGACCAGTACGGCTTGCACTGTGGTCGGCGTCCATCTGGCGCCCCGAGGCTTCGGTTCCGCCAGCCGAGTTGTGCTCTCGCCTGCCGCCGCGCGGATGCGAGCGATGTCCTGAGCCGTGGGCACGCCTTGCTCGTTCAGCCAGTCGGCGACGGCCGAGAAACTCGGCTTCTCGATGAAGCGCCGGATCATCTCGATCAGCGTCGAGCCGTACTCGGGGTCGAGTTCCAGGCTGAAGCCTGCGTCGCCCTTCACCGCTCTGCGTCCGAAGGGGACAAGGCCACCCGGCCAGCGGCCGGTCTTCCGCATGGTCTCCCGGGAAGCCTTGTTGCGGGCCTTGATGGCGTCCAACTCGGCCTCTGCGACCACGGCCAGGATCTTGGCGATGGTCTTGCCCCATGGCTTCGAGAGGTCGAATCCCTCCTCGCAGGAGATGAGGCCCTTACCGTTCGCCTCGCACCACTCGATGATGTCCGAGAGGTGGCGGACCGACCGCGCGATGCGGTCGATCTTCAGGATGATGATGTGGTCGAACTGGTCCTTCTTGTTGTTGAGCCAGTCCCCCAGGGACGGACGCACCCACGGCGAGATGGACGCCGACACGTCGATGTCGACCGCAAAGTCGACCAGCTCCATTTCCTCCGCGTCGGCCCGCTTGCTGATGCGGGTCCGCTGCGTTTCCTCGCCGGTCTGGTTCTCGTTGCCTACAGACAGACGGACCACGCCAAGCGCCCTGGGCTTGTCGCTCACCCTTGCCCCTCCCCAAGACAGGGGCGGCCCTCCCTGGCCGCCACAAGTAAGGAGGGAAGTCTACAGACTGTGCCCACCGTCCTCTTCCCGGACGGCTCGACGCTCACGAACCCCTCGCTGGCTCAGGTGAAGCAGAGGATCGGCGCCTAGTCGCCGGGGCCTTGTGCGGGGTAGGCGGCTCCTGGGACAGCTCAGGGGCCGCCTTCTCGTGGTCTGTCCCACACGACGACGTAGCGCCACAGCAGCCTGCGGCGGTAGTCGCAGCCGGGCAGCAGCCGGTGGATCGCCTGCCGGATCTGCCCCCGGGACATGTGCACGTCCTCCATGGGCAGGCCGGCCGGTCCTCGCCTGCCGCCGCGCCGCCGCGCGTGCAGCCGGCTCGCGGGCACGCCGCACGCACTGATGAGCCGGTCCAGGGGCGTCCGGTTGGCGGCCATGCCGACGATCACCAGGCATCCGCCGGGTGCGGTGAGCCGGGCGAGGCGGGCGAGGCGGGCGACCGACTGCGCGAACGGCGCGTGGTGCACCACGGCGACCGCGCTGACGAAGTCGAACGCGCCTTCCGGCAGGGCCCCGGCGGCGAGATGGTCCGCCTCCAGATGGGTGACGTCGCCGGGCCCGTCCGCGTGCCCGCGGGCGAGTTCGATCATCTCCGGCGATCGGTCGACGCCCGCGACGGATGCCGAGCGTGCCGCGAGCTCGCGGGCGAGCAGTCCGTCGCCGCAGCCGGAGTCCAGGGCCGTGCGGCAGCCGTCCGGAACGGCGGCCAGCACCGCGGGATGGTGATGGACGTTGTGGTTCCGGTACGGATCGGTCACCCGCATCCCGTCAGGCGGCGCTCCGCGACGGGAGCGGCTTGCCGTACCAGAGCTCGATCAGGCGGGCCGCGATCGAGATGCCGTAGGGCGGGAGCATCTCGCCGGACTCGAAGGCGGCGCGAAGCTCCTCGCGGGAGAACCAGCGGGCCTCGTGGATCTCGTCGCCGTCGACGTCGATCTCGGTCGAGGTGGCGCGGGCCATGAAGCCCAGCATGAGGCTGGACGGGAAGGGCCAGGGCTGGCTGGCGACGTACTCGACCTGGCCGACGCTGATGCCGACCTCCTCGTGGACCTCGCGGCGGACCGACTGCTCGATGGACTCGCCCGGCTCGACGAAGCCGGCCAGCGTCGAGAAGCGGCCCTCGGGCCAGTGGACCTGGCGGCCGAGCAGGATGCGGTCGTCCTCGTCGGTCACGGCCATGATCACGGCGGGGTCCGTGCGCGGGTAGTGTTCCGCGCCGCAGGCCTGGCAGCGGCGGATGTGTCCGGCCGCGGCGATGACGGTGCGCTCGCCGCAGCGCGAGCAGAAGCGGTGCGTGCGCTGCCAGTTCTCCAGGCCCACCGCGTGCACCATCAGGCCCACGTCGCGGGCCGACAGCAGCGCGCCCGCCTCGCGCAGCCCCGCCGGGCGCGCGGACTGGTCCATGCGCCCGGGCAGGGAGTCCTTCTGGAGGGCGAAGTAGCTGACGCCGTCCTCGTCGATGCCGAGGAAGTAGCGGTGTGCCTCGGTGAGGGGAGCCTCGAAGGAGGGGGTCATGACGAGTTCGGTGCGCCCGTCCGCCGTCTCGTCGATGAGGACCTGTCCGCCGGAGACCACGAAGCAGCGCGTCGTCGGGTGGCTCCACGCCGCCGCGAGCCAGGCCTCGTCGAGCCGGTGGTGGGCGGCCCGGTCGATGCCGCTCGGGGCGGTGAGCGAGATGGGGCGGTCGGCGTTGTGGTCGGTCCAGGTGGTCACGGGTGCTTCCAACTCCCCGGTGGGACGATCGGGTTCGGCGGGCGGTTCAGCGGGACGTACGGAGGGGGCGACCTGGTCCGGCGGGCGCGGGCGGTGCGGGGCGGCGCTTCCAGTGTGCCCCGCGCGCCTGGCCGGTCCGGACGGAACGGGACGCTCAGGGCGCAGGGCGGCAGTTCTCGGCGAGGTCACCCCACAGGTACGCGGTGGTCTCGACGCCCTTGAGGAGGAGGTCGAGTTCGACTTTCTCGTTCGGTGCGTGCCAGCCGTCCGACGGGACGGAGATGCCCAGGAACAGCACCGGGGCGCCGAGGACGTCCTGGAGGTCCGCCGCCGGCCCGGAGCCGCCCTCGCGCGTGAAGCGGACCGGCTTCTCGAAGGCCCGGCCCATGGCGCGGGTGACCGACCGGAGGGCCGGGTGGTCCAGCGGCGTCAGGCACGGGCGCGTGGCCCCGCTGAACGTGATGTCGCAGCGGATCCCGGGCGGCACCTGCTGTTCGGCCCAGGCGCGGACGGCCTTCTCCACATGGCCGGGGTCCTGGCCCGCCACCAGGCGGAACGACAGCTTCACCATGGCGGCGGAGGGGATGATCGTCTTGCTGCCGGGGCCCTGGTAGCCGCCCCCGATGCCGTTGACCTCCGCGGTGGGGCGGGCCCAGATCCGCTCCAGGGTGGTGTAACCGGCCTCCCCCTGGGTGGCGTGCGACGTGGCTGTGCGCAGCCACTGCTGCTCGTCGAAGGGCAGTTCGGCGAGGAGCTCGCGCTCGCGGTCGGTGAGTTCGACCACGCCGTCGTAGAAGCCGGGGATCGCCACGCGCGCGTGCTCGTCGTGCAGGGCGGCGACCAGGCGGGCGGCGGCCGTCGCCGGATTGGGCACCGCGCCGCCGAAGGAGCCGGAGTGGATGTCCTGGCCGGGGCCCTGCAGGCGTATCTCGCACTCGGCGAGGCCGCGCATGCCGGTGCACACCGTGGGGGTGTCCTCGGACCACATGCCGGTGTCGGAGACGATCACGACGTCGGCGGCGAGGCGCTCGGCGTGCTGCTCGACCAGGGCCCGGAAGTGCGGCGAGCCGGATTCCTCCTCGCCCTCGACGAGCAGCTTGAGGTGCACGGCCGGGGTGCTGCGGCCGGTGGCGGCGAGGTGGGCGCGGACGCCGAGGGTGTGGAAGAACACCTGACCCTTGTCGTCTGCCGCCCCGCGCGCGTAGAGGCGGTTCCCGCGCACGACCGGCTCGAAGGGCTCGCTGTCCCAGCCGTCCTCCCGGGTGGCGGGCTGCACGTCGTGGTGGCCGTAGACCAGCACCGTGGGCGCCCGCGGGTCGTCACAGGGCCACTCCGCGAAGACGGCGGGCGCGCCCGGGGTCTGCCAGACCTCGGCCGTCGGGAAGCCGGTCTCCTTCAGCTTGGTGGCGAGCCAGTCGGCGCTGCGTCGCACGTCGGGCGCGTGGTCCGGCTGGGCGGACACCGACGGGATGCGCAGCCACTCGGCGAGGTCGTCGAGGAAGGCGGCGCGGTGCTGCTGGATGTACGTACGGACGACGCTGTCCGGGGTCTGGCTCATGGTCACGAGCCTATCGGCCCGCACCGGCGTCCTCGGAGTGCGGTTCCTCACCGGGGTCCCCACCCGTCCGCGTGCCCGTCCGCGCACCCTCCGTCGCACCGGACTCCCCGCCGGGTGGCTCGTCCAGCAGCAGCCGCTCCAGGGCGGCGCGGTCCGGCAGCCCCTCGGGGCGTACGACCTCCCCGCTGCGCACGTACAGGAAGGCGGCGGTGACCGACGCCGGAGGGACGCCCTGCTGCTCGGCCCAGGCCTGGCGGTAGACGGCGAGCTGGAGCGGGTCGGCGGTGCGGGAGCGGTTGGTCTTCCAGTCGACGATCTCGTACGTCGCGTCCTGCCCGTGGCCCTCCTTGTAGACGGCGTCGATGCGGCCCCGGACGATGCGGCCGGCGATCGCGAGCTGGAAGGGTGCCTCCACCCGGTGGGGCGTGCGGTGCGCGTACTCCGTGCGCTCGAAGGCCTCCTTGAGGGCCTCCAGATCCTGTTCGTCGGCGATCTCGGCCTCGCTGCCGGGCAGTTCCTCCGGCTCCAGCATGGGCAGCGTGAGCTCTTCGAAGCGGGCCTCGACCCAGGCGTGGAAGCGGGTGCCGCGGCGTGCTGCCGGCTGGGGCGGGCGGGGCATGGGGCGGGCGAGTTCCTGGGCGAAGCCGTCCGGGTCGGCGGCCAGGCGCAGCAGCTGGGACGCCGAGAGTGACGCCGGGAGCGGGACGTCGGTGACGCTGTCGCGGGCGCGCAGGAGCTCGCCGGTGAGGGCGTCGAGGTCGCTGTCCCAGGAGGCGATGGTGCGGGCTTCCTCCGGGGTGAGGTGCGGGTGTTCCCGGCCCTTGGGGCGCGGGTGCCCGGGGGCCCTGGGGTGGGGGCGGGCGGCCGGGGGCTCAGGTGGGCCGGCCTGGTGGGGGACGGTGGGGCAGACCGCGGGACGGGCGTCCCCGTCCGCCGGGTCTTCCCGGTCTTCCCCGTGGGCGACTGCGAGGGGGCCCTCTTCGAAGGGGGCCTTCACGAAGGAACCCTCGTCGAAGGGGTCCTCGTCGTACGGGTCCGGTTCGTCGTAGGGAGGCTCGTCGTCCTCGGGAGGCGGGGGCCACTCCGGGTCGTCGAGGGCATCAGGGTCGTGCGCGGCCGCGGCGTGCCCGTCCTCGTGGGACGCGAGGTCCTCCAGGTGCGCCAGGACGGTCTCGGCGGCCGCGCGGCGCCGGGCGAGGGCCGCCTCGTCCAGGGGCAGCGGCCACACCTGGTCGGACGTCGCCTGGTGCAGGGCCGGGTTCTCCTCGTCGTCGGCGGGTTCCTCCGCCCAGGCCTCGATCTCGCCGTATCCGGCCTCGCAGTGCTCGTAGAGGGCCTGGAGGAACGCGGACGGCCCGCGTCGCCTCTTCTGGGTGGGGCCCCACCAGTGGCCGGAGCCCAGCAGGAGGGAGCGGGGGCGGGTGAAGGTGACGTAGCCGAGGCGGAGTTCCTCGGTGTGCTGGTGGTCCTTCATGGCCTCGTGGAAGCTCTTCAGGCCCTTGGCGTCCCAGGACATGACGTCGGGCAGGGTGTCGGCGTCGCCGCGCAGCTCGTGCGGCAGGACCTTGCCCTGGGAGGTCCACTTCTCACGGCCCTGGCTGCTGGGGAAGGTGCCGGTGACCAGGCCGGGGACGACCACGACGTCCCATTCCAGGCCCTTGGACCTGTGCGCGGTGAGCACCTTGACGGTGTTCTCGCCACCCGGGAGGGCGTTGTCGAGCCCTTTCTCGTACTGGGCGGCCGTGCGCAGGAAGCCGAGGAAGGCCAGCAGGGTCGCCTCGTTGTCGCCCGCGGCGAAGGAAGCGGCGACGTCCAGGAAGTTGGACAGGGTCTCGCGGCGGCGGGCGGCCAGGGCATGCGGGGACGCCGACAGCTCCACCTCGAGACCGGTGACGGCGAGGACGCGGTGCAGTACGTCCATCAGCGGGTCGGCCAGGGAGCGGCGCAGTTCGCGCAGTTCGGTGGCCAGCCGGGCGAAGCGCACGCGCGCGTCGGGCGAGAACGGCAGTCCGTCGTCGTCGCCGCGGCCGTCCAGCGGTGTCTCCAGGAAGGTGTCGAGGGCGTCCGCGAGGGAGATCACCTCGGACGGGTCGACCCCCTCGACGGCCTCGGCGAGGCGGCGGTCCTGGTCGTCGTCCGCCACGCGCGCGTGGGCCACGAGGCGCCGGGCGCGCCGCCCCAGGAGGGCGAGGTCGCGCGGGCCGATGCGCCAGCGCGGGCCGGTGAGCAGGCGCACCAGGGAGGCGTTGGCGCCGGGATCCTGGAGGACCTCGCAGACGGCGACGAGGTCGGCGATCTCGGGCAGGTGCAGCAGCCCGGACAGGCCGACGACCTCGACGGGGATGTCCCGGGCGACCAGGGCGCCCTGGATCTCGGCGAAGTCGGTCGCCGTGCGGCACAGGACGGCGATCTCGCCGGGTGCCGTCCCGGTCCGGACGAGGTGGGCGACGGAGTCGGCGGCCCAGTCGAGCTCCTCGGCGTGGGTGCGCAGCAGGGCGCAGCGGACCATGCCGTCGCGTTCGGCGCCGGGGGCCGGGCGCAGGGCCTCCACGCCCGCGTGGAGGGCGCGCAGGGGCTTCGCGAGGCCGTTGGCGAGGTCGAGGAGGCGGCCGCCGCTGCGGCGGTTCTCGCTGAGGGACTGGCGGGTCGCGGGGCGGCCGTCGGCGTGGGCGAAGTGCTCGGGGAAGTCGTCGAGGTTGGCGACGGAGGCGCCGCGCCAGCCGTAGATCGCCTGGCAGGGGTCGCCGACGGCGGTGACGGGGTGGCCGGTGCCCTCGCCGAACAGGCCTGCCAGGAGGACGCGTTGGGCCACCGACGTGTCCTGGTACTCGTCGAGCAGGACCACCCGGAACTCGTCGCGCAGGGCGCTGCCCACCTCGGGGGTGCCGGCGAGCCGGGCCGACAGGGCGATCTGGTCACCGAAGTCGAGCAGGTCCCGCTCGCGCTTGGCGGTGCGGTAGCGGGTGACCAGCTCGGCGAGTTCACGCCGGGCGGCGGCGGCCTCGGGGACCTTGCGCAGGTCGGCGTTGCTGAGCTTGGCGCCCCGCAGGGTCAGCAGCAGTTCGGCGTCGTACGCGCGCAGCGCCTCCGGGCGGACGAGGTGCTCGGCGAGCTCGGCGTCGAGGGCGAGGAGGTCGCCGACCAGGTCCGGGAAGGAACGGGTCAGGGCAGGGTAGGGCCCGGGGGCCTCGCGCAGGACGCGCGCGGCGAGCTGGAAACGGGTGGCGTCGGCGAGCAGCCGGGACGTGGGCTCCAGCCCGATGCGCAGGCCGTGGTCGGTCAGCAGGCGGCCCGCGAAGGCGTGGTACGTGGAGATCACCGGCTCGCCCGGCGGGTTGTCCGGGTCGATGGCGTCCGGGTCGGTGACACCGGCCTTGACCAGTGCCTTGCGGACGCGCTCGGCGAGTTCGGCGGCGGCCTTGTTGGTGAAGGTGAGGCCGAGCACCTGCTCGGGAGCGACCTGGCCGGTGCCGACCAGCCACACCACACGTGCCGCCATCACCGTCGTCTTGCCCGAGCCGGCGCCGGCCACGATCACCTGCGGAGCGGGCGGCGCGGTGATGCAGGCCGTCTGCTCCGGGGTGAAGGGGATGCCGAGGAGCTCTTTGAGCTGTTCGGGATCGGTGATACGGGCGGGCACATCGAAAGGCTAGCGGCGGCCACTGACAGCGGCGGCCGGATCGGGCTCTCGGGGCCGGAGAACCGCAGGTCGGCTCAGGGGGTGCGATGGATCACTCCACCACCTGACGCCCCTCCGGCCGCGCGCTGCACGAGGCCCGGAACGCGCAGTGCGTGCAGTGCTGCCCGGCGGTCGGCGTGAACCGTTCGTCGAGGACCTTGCCGGCGGCGGTGGCGAGCAGGTCGCCGACCCACTCCCCCTCCAGCGGCCCCTGGGCCTGCACCTTGGGCAGGCCCTCGCCGCCGTCACGCTTCGCCGCTCCCTGCCGGAGGTGGACGAGTTCGGCGCCGCCCGGCTCGGGACGCACCCCGTCGAAGGCCTCGTCGACGGCGCCCTCACGGACGGCCAGCTGGTAGACGGCGAGCTGCGGGTGGCGCTCCACCTCCTTGGAACCGGGCGCCTGCTTGCCTGTCTTGAAGTCGACCACGTAGGCGCGGCCGTCGCCGTCCGCCTCGACCCGGTCCATCTGGCCGCGGATGCGCACCTGGTAGTCGCCCGCTTCGAGGGTGACGTCGAAGTCGTGCTCGCTGGCCGCCGGGGTGCGCCCGGTGCGGTTCATGACGTGCCACTGCAGGAACCGCTCGAGCGCCACGCGCGCGTTGTCCTTCTCCTGGGCCGACTTCCACGGCGCGTCGAACGCCAGGGCGTTCCACACGGAGTCGAGGCGTTCCATGAGGACGCCGAGGTCGGCCGGGGTGTGCCCGGAGGCGACCTCGTCGGCGAGGACGTGCACCACGTTGCCGAAGCCCTGGGCGGCGGTCGCGGGTGCGTCGGCCTTCACCTCGCGGCCCAGGAACCATTGCAGGGCGCAGGTGTTGGCCAGCTGATCGAGGGCGCTGCCGGAGAGCACGACGGGCTGGTCGCGGTCGCGCAGCGGCATCTTGGACTCGGTCGGCTCGAACATGCCCCACCAGCGGTAGGGGTGCGCTGACGGCACCAGGGGGCGGCCGTCTTCGTCGGCGAGGGCGGCGAGCCGGGCCAGGCGGTGGGCGGCGGCCTCCCGGAGGGCATCGGAGACGCGCGGGTCGACCGTGGTGGCGCGCAGTTCGGCGACGAGTGCGGCGACGGACAGCGGGCGGCGGGGGCGGCCGGTGACGTCCTTGGGTTCGACGCCGAGTTCGGTCAGGAAGCGGGAGGGCTGGTCGCCGTCGTCCGCGGGGGCCTTGACCGCGGTGACGACGAGACGCTCCCGCGCTCGCGTGGCGGCCACGTAGAACAGGCGGCGCTCCTCGGCGAGCAGCGCGCCGGGGGTGAGGGGTTCGGCGAGTCCGTCGCGGCCGATGCGGTCGGCCTCCAGGAGGGAGCCGCGGCGGCGCAGATCCGGCCACAGGCCCTCCTGGACGCCGGCGACGACCACGAGGCGCCACTCCAGGCCCTTGGAGCGGTGCGCGGTCATCAGGCGGACGGCGTCGGGGCGTACGGCACGCCGGGTGAGGGTGTCGGCGGCGATGTCCTCGGCGTCGATCTCTTCCAGGAAGTTCAGGGTGCCCCGGCCGCCGGTGCGCTCCTCGGCGCGGGCCGCGGTGGCGAACAGGGCGCAGACGGCGTCCAGGTCGCGGTCCGCGTTGCGTCCGGCGGCGCCGCCCCGGCGGGCGGCGCGCTCCAGCCGCGTGGGCCACGGCGTGCCCTCCCAGAGGTCCCACAGCGCCTCCTCGGCCGTACCGCCGCCGGCCAGGCGCTCGCGGGCCTTGCGCAGCAGCGCGCCGAGGCGCTGGGCGCCGCGCGCGTACGTGGGATCGTGCACGGCGAGACGCTCCGGCTCGGCGAGCGCCTGAGCGAGCAGAGCGTCGGAGGGCGGCGGCAGCGGGTTGCCGGCGGCCCGCTCCTCGTCGCGCAGGGCGCGGCCGAGGCGGCGCAGGTCGGCGGCGTCCATGCTCGCGAGGGGGGAAGTCAGGAGGGTGAGGGCGGTTTCGATGTCGAGCCAGCAGGTGTCCTGCCGCGCGGAAGGAGTGTCCTCGGAAGCGGGATCCCTCCCGGGCTCGTGAGGCTCTGGAGATCCCGCCTCCGCCACGGCCACCGCCCGCAACGCCGTCAGCAGCGGTGCCACCGCAGGTTCGTGGCGCAGCGGCACGTCGTCCCCGTCGACGTCGACGGGGACACCCGCCGCTGTGAGGGCGCGGCGGACCGTAGGGATGGTGCGGGAGCCGGCGCGCACCAGGACGGCCATGTCGCGCCACGGGACGCCGTCCTCCAGGTGGGCCCTGCGGAGGATGTCGGCGATGTTGTCCAGTTCCGTGCCGGACGTCGGGTACGTGTACGCCTCGACGCGGCCGCCGTCCCGTACGGGGGCGAGTTCGCGGTGGGCGCGCACCTTCTCGGCGGGCAGGCGGGTCAGTGGCATGCGCTGGGTGAGCAGCCGGGTGGCGGCCAGCAGGCCGGCGCCGGAGCGGCGGGACGTGCGCAGCACGGCGACGGGCGCCGGGCGGCCGTCGCCGCGCGGGAAGGCGTGCGGGAAGTCCAGGATGCCGTTGACGTCGGCCCCGCGGAACGTGTAGATCGACTGGTCCGGATCACCGAAGGCCACGAGGGTGCGGCCACCGCCGGCCAGGGCCTCCAGCAGCCGCACCTGAGCGGGATCGGTGTCCTGGTACTCGTCGACGTAGACGGCGTCGTACCGGGCGGCGAGCCACGCCGCGCCCTCGGGGCGGTGGGCGAGGAGCACCGCGCGGTGGACGAGTTCCGCGTAGTCGATCACACCCTGCAGGTCGAGCACGTCGAGGTACTCGGCGAGGAAGGCCGCCGCGGCTCGCCAGTCGGGCCGCCCCGTACGGCGGGCGAAGGCGTCCAGGGCGTCGGGGCCGAGGCCCAGTTCACGGCTGCGGGCGAGGACCGCACGGACCTCGTCGGCGAATCCGCGGGTGGTCAGGCAGGCGCGCAGTTCGTCCGGCCAGCGCACGTGCGCGAGCCCGAGTCGTTCCAGATCCATCTGGCCCGCGAGCAGCTCCCGCACCGACACGTCCTGTTCGGGTCCGGACAGCAGCCGCAGCGGCTCCACGAACAGGTCGCTGTCCTGGTGGGCGCGGACCAGGGCGTAGCAGAACGAGTGGAAGGTGGTCGCCTGGGGAGCGCGGGCGGCGCCGGCCCGCTGGGCCATGCGGTCGCGCAGCTCGACGGCCGCCCGGCGGCTGAACGTGAGGACCAGGAGGCGCTCGGGGTCCCCGCCCCGGGCGACGCGCTCGGCCACGGACTCGACGAGCGTGGTGGTCTTGCCGGTGCCCGGGCCTGCGAGGACGAGCAGCGGGCCCGCCGTGTGGTCAACCACGGAGCGCTGCGAGGCGTCCAAAAGTGGGGGGTCCATGCGAGCAGGAGGGGTACGTACCAGTCGGTAGGCGCCACGGCTCCCCCGCCGCACCCGGGGGTGCGACAGGCCGCTGGTGGAGGAAGAGGAGCTCACGTGGTTCGCCGGTTCTGGTGGAAGTACTGGTTGGCGGGCCACCGCGCGTGGCGGGCGGTGACCGCGGGGTGACGGGGGCACGCGCAGCCGACGCTACGCCGACGGTTCGGGCGGAAGCAGGGCTTCCCCTTCTTCCCGTCGACCACTCACGGCACTCGCGGCACTCATGTCCCTCGCCTCACGAACGTACGTCATGTCCCCGAGATGCCCCGATTCCCCCGTACGGATCACGGGTCACACAGGAGGCCGTCCGATGGCGGAAGCTGTCAGGTGTGGCCCTCCGCTCGATCACCGCCGTCCCACCGCGCCCGTCTCATGTCGATGCGCGGCAGGTGGCCCTCGGCGGCGCGGCTCGCCTCCTTCAGGGGCGTGCCCTCCGCCCGGTAGTGGCCGAGCGCCCTCTGCTCGTGCCCCGGCAGCAGGACGCCGTCCGCGCGGACGACCCGCCACCACGGAGCGGCTCCCCCGTAGAGCGCCATCACCCGGCCGACCTGCCGGGGCCCCCCTTGTTCCAGCCACTCGGCGACGTCCCCGTAGGTCATGACCCGGCCCGGCGGGATCAGTTCGGCGACGTCGAGGACCCTCTCGGCGTACTCGGGCAGCGCTTGCGCGGCCTCGTCCTCGTACCGGCCCCCCTCAGGGCTCTGCTCACTCATCCGCCCCATCCTGCCGCACCCCACCGACAACGGGCCGGGCGTGCTCCCGAGCGATTCCCTCGCCCGGCAGGAGCGCGTCGGGCAGACTGTCCGCCCCCGCATGTGCACCCTGATTGCCCCGTGCGCCGGTGCGGCATGCCACCATCGTGCGGGCGGTGACCGGTGATACGAGACCAAGAAGAGACGATGAAGCAGCAGGGTGCGCACCCCGAGGACACGGAGGGCACCTCTGACGCTGCGTCGCGCCCGGGCACTCCGGACGACGGCCCGAAGGGGGCTGCGAAGAAGAGCCGGGCGCCCGCCGAGGAGCCCGCCTTCACGCACATCGACGAGGTGGAGGGCGACGAACCGCTGCTCCCCGCGCGCGTGCACCGCCCGTCCGACCTGATGCGCCTCATGGTGGGCGTGCTGGCCGTCGCGATCCTGATCGGGGTCGCCGCGTTCGCGCACGGCACCACCTCGGGCCTCGAACAGGACATCAACAAGGGCACCGGGCAGGCACCCGACCTGCTCATCAAGATCGCGGGTCTGGCCTCCAGCATCGCGATCCTGCTGGTGCCCGTCGCCTTCGCGATCGAGCGGCTGATCAAGCGGGACGGACTGCGCATCGCCGACGGTGTGCTCGCGGCGGTCCTCGCGCACGGTGTGACCCTCGCCACCGACCTGTGGGTCGCCCGGGCCGCCCCCGACTCGATCCAGGAAGCGCTCACGCAGCCCTCCCCCGGCGACATCCACGCGCTGACCGATCCCGTGCACGGATATCTCGCCCCGGTCATCGCCTACATGACGGCTGTCGGCATGTCCCGCAGACCCAGATGGCGCGCGGTGCTGTGGGTCGTGCTGCTCCTCGACGCCTTCTCGATGCTCGTCACCGGGTACACGACGCCGTTCTCGATCATCCTGACCGTGCTGATCGGCTGGACCGTGGCCTACGGCACGCTGTACGCGGTCGGCTCCCCCAATGTCCGGCCCACGGGGCAGACGCTGATGGCCGGCCTGCGGACCGTCGGCTTCCGCCCGGTCAGCGCCTCACGCGACGACGCCTCGGACAACCCGGACACCGGGGACCGGGGCCGCCGCTATTTCGTCACGCTCGAGAACGGTCCGCCCCTGGACGTGACGGTGGTCGACCGGGAGCAGCAGGCGCAGGGCTTCTTCTACCGTGCCTGGCGCAACCTGACCCTGCGCGGCTTCGCCACCCGCAGCAGCCTCCAGTCGCTGCGCCAGGCCCTGGAGCAGGAGGCACTGCTGGCGTACGCGGCCATCGCGGCCGGCGCCAACGCGCCCAAGCTGATCGCCACCTCCGAGCTCGGCCCCGACGCGGTGATGCTCGTCTACGAGCACAGCGGCGGGCGCACCCTCGACTCGCTGTCGGACGAGGAGATCACCGACGACCTGCTCCGCGACACCTGGCACCAGGTGAAAGCCCTGCAGTCGCGGCGCATCGCGCATCGCAGGCTGGTGGGCGACGCGATTCTGGTGGATGGTTCCGGCACGGTGATCCTCACCGACCTGCGCGTCGGCGAGATCGCGGCCGGTGATCTGCTGCTGCGCATGGACACCTCCCAGCTCCTGGTGACGCTCGGGCTCCGGGTGGGTGCCGAGCGGGCGGTGGCGTCGGCCGTCGGGGTGCTCGGTCCGGACGCGGTGGCGGACTGCCTGCCGATGCTCCAGCTCATCGCGCTCAGCCGCTCCACGCGCGCGACGCTGCGCAGACTGGCCCGGGAGCGGGCACAGCGTGAGCGCGACGCGGTTCTGGAGGCGTCCCGGCAGGTCAAGCAGGCCCGCATGGGGGAGGGCGCGGACGAGTCCGTGCCCGTCCCGGAGAAGCCCGGCAAGAAGGCCGCACGAGTGGAGCAGCGGGCCGAGAAGCGGGCGATCGACGAGGCCATGGAGGAAGCGCGCGAGGAGGACCTGCTCACGCAGATCCGGCACGCGGTGCTGCGGATCAGGCCACAGGCGCCCGTCGAGCCGGCCCGGCTGGAGCGGGTGCGTCCGCGCACGCTGATCAGTTTCATCGCCGGCGCGATCGGCGCGTACTTCCTGCTGACACAGCTCACGCACATCGAGTTCGGGCCGCTCATCGCGAACGCCGAGTGGGGCTGGGTCGCCGCGGCCGTGCTGTTCTCGATGTGCAGCTATGTCGCGGCGGCGATGGCGCTGCTGGGATTCGTGCCCGAGCGGGTGCCGTTCGTGCGGACCGTGGCGGCACAGGTCGCCGGGTCGTTCGTGAAGATCGTCGCTCCGGCGGCGGTGGGCGGTGTCGCCCTCAACACGCGCTTCCTGCAGCGCGCGGGCGTGCGGCCGGGGCTTGCGGTGGCGAGTGTGGGCGCGTCCCAGCTGTTCGGTCTCGGCTGCCACATCCTGATGCTGCTGGCCTTCGGTTATCTGACCGGCACGGAGAAGACGCCGTCCCTGTCGCCGTCCCGGACGGTCATCGCCGGTCTGCTGACCGTGGCGGTACTCGTGCTCGTGGTGACGTCGGTGCCGTTCCTGCGCAAATTCGTCGTCACGCGCGTGCGGTCACTGTTCGCAGGTGTCGTACCGCGCATGCTGGACGTGCTCCAGCGGCCGCAGAAGCTGGTCACCGGCATCGGCGGCATGCTGCTGCTGACCGCCTGTTTCGTGATGTGCCTGGACGCGTCGATCCGCGCGTTCGGCGACGAGTCCACGTCGGTCAGCCTCGCCAGCGTCGCCGTCGTGTTCCTCGCGGGCAACGCCCTGGGGTCCGCGGCGCCGACACCGGGCGGTGTGGGCGCGGTGGAGGCGACCCTGACCGTCGGTCTGATCGCCGTCGGGCTCCCGACGGAAGTCGCGGCACCGGCGGTCCTGCTGTTCCGCCTGCTGACCCTGTGGCTGCCCGTGCTGCCGGGCTGGCTGGCCTTCAACCACCTCACGCGCAAGCAGGCCCTCTGACGCACCGGGCCGGAAGCGGGCCCTCCGACCCGAGCGGGGCCGGCAGGACCTTGCGCCACGATCAGCCCGGCGAGCGGGAGCTTTGGCCTCACAGAAGCCTCACCGACCCCTCCTACCTCGTACGGCACGCGTCCCGCGCGCCCCGTTCGGTACCGCCGCAGGATGGAACCATGCCAACCCTCCTCCGGCTGCGCGCCGCCGCCCTGACCGCCTCAGCCGTGCTGCTGTCCACCGTGCTGGCGGGCTGCGGCGGCGACGACGCCGCGGACGAGGACCTCACGCGGCAGGAGCTGAGCTGGAAGGCCTGCCCGGCCCCGGACGAGGCCCAGGGCGGAGGCGCCTCGCCCTCTCCCCTGCCGGACGACGGTGAGTGGCAGTGCGCGACCATGAAGGCCCCGCTCGACTGGGGCGACCCGGAGGGCGACACGATCGGCCTCGAACTGATCCGGGTCAGGACGACCGGCGACCAGAACGAGCGCATCGGCTCGCTCATCTTCAACTTCGGCGGCCCCGGCGGCTCGGGCGTCACCTCGCTGCCCGCCTTCGCGGAGGGCTACGAGACCTTGCGCACCCGCTACGACCTGGTCAGCTTCGACCCGCGCGGGGTCGGCCGCAGCGTCCCCGTGATCTGCCAGAACGATCAGCAGCTCGACGCCTACTTCCAGCAGGACGCCACACCCGACGACGCCGCCGAGCGCACCCTGCTCGTGGACAACACCAAGGAGTTCAACGACGCCTGCGAGGAGAACTCGGAGAAGATCCTTCCGCACGTGCGCACCACCGACGCGGCCCGCGACCTGGACCTGATGCGGCAGGTCCTGGGCGACGGCAAACTGCACTACTTCGGCATCTCCTACGGCACCGAACTGGGCGGCGTCTACGCCCACCTGTTCCCCGAGCGGGTCGGCCGAGCCGTGTTCGACGCCGTCGTCGACCCCACGCAGGACCCCGAACAGGGTTCGCTGGGGCAGGCCAAGGGCTTCCAGCTCGCGCTCGACAACTTCGCCGAGGACTGCGTGTCGCAGACCGAGGAGTGCCCGATCGGCGACAGCGCCCAAGATGTGAAGGACCGTATCGCCAAGCTGCTGAACGACCTCGACCGCAATCCGCTCCCGGGGATCTTCCCTCGCCAGCTGACCCAGACCGCGGCGACCGGCGGCATCGCACAGGCCCTGTACTCGCAGGACTTCTGGGAGTACCTCACCGAGGGCCTGGAGAACGCGTACGACGGGGACGGCAGGATCCTGCTGTCGCTGTCCGACTCGATGAACGGGCGCAGTGAGAACGGCGAGTACAGCAACATCACCCCCGCCAACGTCGCCATCAACTGCGCCGACGACAAACCCCGCTACGACACCGCCTATGTCGAGCGGAAGCTGCCCGAGTTCCGGGCCGCGTCCGACCTGTTCGGCGACTACCTGGCGTGGTCCATGCTCAGCTGCACCGACTGGGCCGTGGCGGGCGCGGCCGACCACCCGGACGTGAGCGCTCCGGGCGCGGCGCCCATTCTGGTCGTCGGGAACACGGGGGACCCGGCCACGCCGTACGAGGGCGCGCGGGCGATGGTGAACGCGTTGGGCAAGGGTGTCGGTGTGGAGCTGACGTACCGGGGCCAGGGGCACGGCGCGTACGACAGCGAGAACGAGTGCGTGCAGGGCGCGGTGAACGGCTATCTGCTGGACGGGAAGGTGCCGCCGGCGGGGACCGTCTGCACCTGACACCCTTGGCACTCTTGGCAAAATTGCAGGTCAGAAGGTTATCCACAGGCAGAAACGGCGGACGCGGGATCTGCCTACCATGGCCTGACCGCCATCCGCGGCACGGAGCGGACGGCCTGCGAGGGGGGATGGGCAATGACGCGCTTCGTTCGGTGGACCGCTCTGGCGGCCGCCTCGGCCCTGCTGGCCGCGGGCTGCAGCGGCGGCTCGTCCGGCGACGACAGGAGCGGGCTCTCCTGGGGCCGTTGCAAGGCCACCGCCGACGGCCCCGCGCCGAGCAGCGAATGGCAGTGCGCGACGCTGAAGGTGCCGCTGGACTGGTCGAAGCCGGACGGTGAGACGATCGGCCTGGGCCTGATCCGTGCCAAGGCCCGCGGCGACGACCGCGCCGGGTCGCTGCTGTTCAACTTCGGCGGCCCGGGCGCCTCGGGCGTGTCCATGATGCCGTCGTACGCGCCGACGGTCTCCTCACTCCGCGAGCGGTACGACCTGGTGAGCTGGGACCCGCGCGGCGTGGGTGCCAGCGAGGGCGTGCGCTGCCGGGACGACCGGGAGATCCAGGCCGCCGAGTCGGTGGACGTCTCCCCGGACACCCCCGCCGAGGAGAAGGCCTACTTCGAGGACGCAGCCGACTTCGGCGAGGGATGCCAGAAGGACGCGGGGAAGCTGATGGCGCACGTCTCGACCGCCGACTCGGCCCGCGACATGGACCGCATCCGGGAAGTGCTCGGCGACGAGAAGATGCACTACTTCGGCATCTCCTACGGCACCGAGCTGGGCGGCACGTACGCGCACCTCTTCCCGGAGAAGGTGGGACGCATGACGCTGGACGCGGTCGTCGACCCCGGAGCCGACACCGTGGGTCATGCCGAGAACCAGGCCAGGGGCTTCCAGCGCGCCCTGAACGGCTATCTCACATCCACAGGCCAGGACCCGGAGGACGGCACACGCAAGATCGCGGATCTGCTGCGGCGGATCGACGCCCGCCCTCTGCCGACGGGTGCGCCCGGGCGGAAGCTGACCCAGACCCTCGCGGTCACGGGCATCATCCTGCCGCTGTACAGCAAGGACAGCTGGCCGACCCTGACCAGCGCCCTCGACGCGGCCGAGCAGGGAGACGGCTCGGAGCTGCTGGTTCTCGCCGACCGTTACAACGAGCGCGACCCGTCGGGCCGTTACGGCACGACGACCCATTCCCAACGGGTCATATCGTGCCTGGACGACAGGCAGCGGCCGACCGCGGCCCGGACGAAGAAGCTGCTGCCTCGGTTCGAGAAGATCTCCCCGGTCTTCGGGACGTTCCTCGGCTGGGACACGGCCGGCTGGTGCCACGACTGGCCGGTGCCCGGGCAGCACGACACCCCGGAGGTGAGCGCTCCCGGCGCGGCACCGGTCCTGGTGGTCGGCAACACCGGCGACCCGGCCACCCCGTACGAGGGCGCGCGCAGGATGGCCGACGAACTGGGCGAGGGCGTCGGGGTGATGCTCACCTGGCGGGGCGAGGGGCACGGCGCCTACGGGAGCGGGAACAACTGCGTCGACTCCACGGTGAACCGCTACCTGCTGGACGGCGAGGTACCGAAGGACGGCAAGGTCTGCTCATGACGACGGCGGGGGCTTCGGGCACCCGTGGTG